>NZ_JBHXLO010000007.1:0-318531 GCF_042721395.1 Lentzea sp. NPDC058450 | reverse complement strand
AAGACCCGGGGGCCGGACGCCCCGGCCAGCACCTCGCGCGCCAGCAGGGCGGGGGTCGCGACCCCGGCGGGTGGGGCCGCGACCGCCGCCACCGTCACCGGCACCCCGGCCGCCCGCGTCACGTCCGCCACGATCCGGTCCAGCGGCAGGTCCTCTCCGGGCAACAGCGCCAGGCCGCCGTCCGGGGTGAGCGACGACAGCACCGGCTCCCGGCTGTGCCGCTCCAGCTCCACCCGCAGCCGCCGCAGCTTGCGCCGGGACGCCACCGCCGCGTCCACGTCCGGCAGCAGCTCGTCGGGGTGCGGCGGCACGTCCAGCGCCAGCACGACATAAGGCCCCTGCGCCTCAACGGTTCCCGCGAGCAGCCCGCTCAGCAACGTCGCCGCCGCCGAGCGTTCGTCGTCGAACATCGTCTGCCGCTCGTCGAGGTACCCGGCGCTCACCACCGGCGTCACGAGCTGCAGGTACCGCAGCGCCAGCGCGTTGAGCGCCAGCACGTCCTGGACCTCCTCCGGCCGCGCCTCGGGCACCAGCCGTTCCCAGACGACCTGGATGCCCACGTGGTACGCCGTGAGCACCACGTCGATCGGCACGCCCTCCTCGGCCCGCCGCGCCGCCGACTCGCGCAGGAACCGCAGCTCCTCTGCCGACGGCAACGCCCCCGAGTCGAGCACGGCCGCGAACGCGCGCAGGGCGTGCTCGGTGACCCGGTGGATGTCGCCGGAGAGCTCCTCCGCGGGCAGCTGGGCGTACGCCGGCACGCGTTCGACCAGCGACTCGACCACCTGCCGCACGAACGACGGCATCTCCGCGACGAGCCGCGCGGCGAGCGGGCGTCCACCGATCACGTAGGACATCCGCCGATTCTGGCCTAGATCTCCAGGACCGTGCCGTCCAACGGGACCTCCACCCCGGCCTCGCGCAGCTTCGCCGACTCGGGCGAGGCCGGGTCGAGCACCGGGTTGGTGTTGTTCAGGTGCGTGTAGATCCGCCGCACGGCCGGGAAGCGGCGCAGCTCGGGCAGGCTGGCCGTGATCGGCAGGTGCCCCATCGCGGCCTGCCCGGACGAGCTGCCGGTCGCCGATCCCATCTCCGACGCGGCGTAGAACGTGCCGTCCAGCAGCACGACCGAGGCATCGGCCACCACCTCGTCGAAACCGGGCGGCCACGACGCCAGGCAGGGCGCGTACACCAGCACACCGCCGGTGGCCGGGTCGTGGAACCTGTAGGCCACCACCCAGTGGCCGTCCACAGTGGACGAGCGGGCGTACTTCGGCCGCTTCCCGCTGATCGGGATCGCCGACACCCGCAGCCCGCCGAGTTCGAAGTCGCCGTCCACCTGCCGCCACGCCACGGGCGCGTACCCGTCGATCACCGAACGCAGGTCGAACTGGTCCTTCAGCGCGTGCAGCACCGGCCCCGGCGCCCACACCGTGAGACCGGCGCCTCCCCGCAACGTCAGCAGGCCGAGCGTGTGATCGAGTTCGGCATCCGTGAACAGCGCACCCCGAACCGGGGTCTCGCGCGGGCCGGGGCCGGGGTTCAGCACCGCGCACGCGGCGATCTGCGTGCGGATGTCCGGCGAGGCGTTGACCAGCCACCAGTCGGTGCCGTCGGCGCTGATCGCCAGGCAGTCCTGGGTGCGCGAAGGCAACTCGCCGGACCGGGCGCGGACGCACAACGCGCAGGCGCAGTTCCACTGCGGGAACCCGCCGCCGGCCGTCGTGCCGAGCAGAACCGCCTTCACCGCATCTTCCTCATCGCCATGGCCGGCACGTCCGCGGGCGCCATCTCGGTCTCCAGAATCAGGTCCACAGTGGAGCGTGCGGGCGACAGCGAGCACACCGGATCGGCCGCCGCCGCGTCCCCGGTCAGCTGGAACGCCTGGCAGCGGCACCCGCCGAAGTCGATCTCCTTGCGCGGGCACGACCGGCACGGGTCCTGCATCCAGTCGAAGCCGCGGAAGGCGTTGAACGACGGCGAGTCGTGCCAGATGTCGTGCAACGACGACGAAAGCACGTTCTCGATCTTCAGCGACGAGATCACCGAGGCGGCGGGGCAGGGGAGGACGTCCCCGTTCGGCGCCACGGTCAGCTGCCGCGCACCCCACCCGTACATGCACGGCTTCGGGTGCGCCTCGTGGTAGTCCGCGATGACGTAGACGATCTCCATCCGCCCGCGCAGCCGTTCCTGCGCGGCGGCCACGATCGAATCGGCCGCGGCGAGCTGTTCACGGGTCGGCAGCAGCACGGCCCGGTTGCGCAGCGCCCAGCCGTAGTACTGGGTGTTGGCGAGCTCCAGCCGTTCGGCGCCCATCTGCTCGGCCATCGCGATGAGGCCGGCGACGTTGTCGAGGTTCTGCCGGTGCAGCACCGTGTTCACGGTCAGCGGCAGACCCTCGTCCAGCACGAACGCCGCCGCCTCCACCTTGCGGTCGAACGCCTTGATGCCCGCGATCCGGTCGTTGCCCTCTCGGGTCGCGTCCTGCAACGAGAGCTGCACGTGGTCGACACCGAGCGAAGCCAACTCACGCAACCGGTCGCGGGACAGGCCGACCCCGGACGTGACGAGGTTGACGTAGCAGCCGAGGCTGTTCGCGTGCGCCACCAGTTCGGGCAGATCGGGCCGCAGCAACGGTTCGCCGCCCGACAGGTGGATCTGCAACGCGCCGAGCGACCGCGCCTGGTCGAACACCCGCCGCCAGTCCTCGGTCGACAGCTCGGCGTCCCGCCGCACCAGTTCGAGGGGGTTCGAGCAGTACCCGCACTGCAACGGGCACCGGTGCGTCAGTTCCGCCAGCAGTCCGAACGGCGCCTCAGCCATCGACGTCCACCACCCTCCGCTCGACCAGCCGTCGCACCAGCTCCGCCACGTCCGACGGCTCGACCCCGTCGTACTCGTCGGCCAGCACCACCGCGATGTCCCCGACGGACCGGGCGCCGTCGCACAGCGCCACCACGGAGGCGGCCGTCTCGTTCAGCACCAGCACGCCCTCGGGGAACAGCACGACGTGCGCTTCCCGGATCTGGTCGAACGTGCACTTCACCCCGCGCCGGATCCGCGGCACGGCGTCCAGCGCGGTCGTCATGGCTTTCCCTTGCCCGAGTAGTAGTCGACCGCGTCCAGCACGGCCCGCAGCACGTCGCACTTGAACGACAGCGCGGCCACCGCGTCGAGCTGCTGCTCCCGGGTCCGCGAGTGCTCCACCACGATGTCCAAAGTGGCCTGTCCCTCGCCCGCGACCGCCTGGATGCGGTTCGTGAAGTAGGCGAAGCCCTCCTCGGCGATCCACGGGTACTGCTCCCGCAACGCCGTCAAACGCTTGCGCATCAACGCACCCGAGAACATCTCGGTGAGCCCGGAGGCGATCCCGACGACCCACGGCCGGGTGCGCGCGAAGTTCACGTAGGCGTCGACGGCGAACCTCGTGCCGGGCAGCACGTGCCGTTCGTCGAGCACCTCCTCCCGCGTGAGCCCGACGGCCTCCGCGAGGCGGATCCAGTTCTCCGCACCGCCTTCTCCCGGCCGCGTGCCGTCGTGCCAGATGATCCGCTCACGCCACTGGCGGCGGACTTCCGGCGATGGGCAGTTGGACAGGATCGCGGCGTCCTTCTGCGCGATGCAGCGCTGGTAGTACCAGCGGTTCGCGGCCCACGCCTGCAGCTCGTGCTTGCTCAACCGGCCGGCGTGCATGCGCAGGTGGAACGGGTGACTGTCCCAGTACCGGGGTGCGAGGGCGCGCAGCTCGGCGACGAACTCCGCGGGTGCGACGGCAGACATGGGCGGAAACCTCCAGGAACGACGCGCGGAGCCGGGGTTCCCGGTAGCAGACCAGAAACCCCGGCGCGATGCCTGACGTCAGCTGCGAGCCGCGTAGGCGGTGACCTCCATCGGCGTCTCGAAGTCGCGGAAGTCGGGCTTCACCCACTCGCGCTTGACTTCGGGAAGCTTCGTCTCGGTGGTCGGCACGGCAACGTTCATGGCGCAACTCCTCGGTCTCCTGCTCGCACGTCCGAAGTCGTGCAAGCGCTTTCCGTGGGGGCGCGGCGGCGAACCACACGGTATGTCTTCGGAGCCTTCGAGGTCTAGACCGTACATAAAGTTACCTAAAGTCATCGGAGGGGTGACCCCAATGGCGGATGCGGCCCCGGCTACGCACCGTGGTTGTATCGAGAGGCCCCCAACCGCCCGAAAACTCCGATTCGGGCTCGCCGTCGCCGCACGACGCGAAAGCTGAGGGGTCACAGATGACTGCTCTTCGAAGCATCGGCGCACTCGCCCTCGCCGCGGGCCTGGCCGTGCCCGTGACGGCCCACGCCGCGGATGTCGGCGCGTTGGCCGTGAGGACCATCGCGAGCGGCTTCAACCAGGCCTGGAGCATCGACTTCCTGCCGGACGGGACCGGGATCTTCACGCAGAAGGACGCGAAGACCGTCTCGACGATCACCAAGGACGGCAAGGTCACCAAGGTCGGTGACATCCCCGGCGTCTCGGTGACCAAGGAGGCCGGTCTGCTCGGCATCGCCGTGTCGCCGACTTACGCCACCGACAAGACGCTTTTCCTGTACCACACCACGGGAAGCGACAACCGGATCGTCACGTGGAAGATCGGCGACTCCGCCACGAAACCGATCGTCACCGGCATGCCGCGCGGCAGCCAGTTCCACCACGGCGGCCGCATCAAGTTCGGCCCGGACGGCTTCCTCTACGCAGGCACCGGCGACGGTCAGAACGGCAACAACGCGCAGAACAAGAACTCCCTGGGAGGCAAGGTCCTCCGCGTCACCAAGGACGGCAAGGCCGCGCCCGGCAACCCGTTCAACTCGCTCGTCTACTCCTACGGCCACCGCAACGTCCAGGGTCTGACCTGGGTCGGCACCCAGCTCTACATCTCCGACATCGGCGCCAGCAAGGTCGACGAGCTCAACAAGATCGACGCCGGCAAGAACTACGGCTGGCCCACCTGTGAAGGCTCGTGCAGCACCTCCGGCATGACCAACCCGGTCAAGCAGTGGCCGACCTCGCAGGCCACGCCGTCCGGGCTCACCACGTACAAGGGTTCGCTGTACATGGCGTCGCTCAAGGGCGGCACGTTCAAGCTGAACACCAGCGGTGCGGGCGGCAAGATCTACACCAGCCTGGGCCGCACCCGGGACGAGGTCGCGGGCCCTGACGGGTCGCTCTGGATCATCACGCCCGGAGGCATCCACCTCGCCGACGGCAACTGAGCGTAGGCGACACACATCGGATGTCCTTGGCGAGGGGTAGCGAAGTGTGCTTGGGTAAATACGCCCTGCAACACCGCCGCCGCAGACTAATTCGAGCGGACCCTAAGGAGAGCACTCCATGCGTGCTCGTCGTATCGCAGCGGCGGCAGCCTGCACTGCCGTGGCCGCCACCCTGTGCGTGATGCCCGCTTCGGCCCAGGACGGGCCGTCCACGTTGGCCGAACGCACCCTCGCCACGAAGCTCGACATCCCGTGGGACATCGAGTTCCTGCCGGACGGCAGCGGGATCTTCACCGAACGGGACACCCGGAAGATCAAGAAGATCCAGGGCACGACCGTGACCGAGCTGGACACGGTCGAGCAGGCGCAGACGACGAACGGCGAGGGCGGCCTGCTCGGCCTCGCCGTCTCGAAGAGCTTCGCCACCGACAACTCGGTGTTCATCTACTACTCGACGGCCGGCGACAACCGCGTCGCCAAGCTCCAGCTCGGCGGCACCCCGCAGCCGATCGTCACCGGCATCCCCAAGAACCGCTACCACAACGGCGGCGGCCTCGAATGGGGTCCGGACGGCTTCCTGTGGGCCACCACGGGCGACGGCCAGAACACGGCCAACGCGCAGAACTGGAACTCGCTGGGCGGCAAGGTCCTCCGCTTCGACACCGCGGGCAAGCCCGCTGCCGGCAACCCTCGCGCCGGCAGCGTGGTCTACTCGATCGGCCACCGCAACGTCCAGGGCATCACGTGGATCGGCAACACCGCGTACGCCACGGAGTTCGGCAACAACTCGACCGACGAGCTCAACAAGATCGAGGCCGGCAAGAACTACGGCTGGCCGACGTGTGAGGGCAACTGCAACACCGCCGGCATGACCAACCCGGTCAAGACCTGGTCCACCAGCCAGGCCGGTCCCGCGGGCGTCGCCTTCTACAAGAACGCCCTCTACATCGGTGCCGTGACCGGAAAGCGCGTCTGGAAGATCCCGGTGAACGGCACGACGCTCGGCACCCCGCAGGCGGTGTTCACGAGCTACGGCCGGGTGCGCGCGGTGGCTCCGGCGCCGGACGGCACGCTGTGGCTGGGAACGTCCAATCAGGACGCCAACGGCTCACCGGGTGCCAACGACGACCGGATCATCTCCACCGACGGTTAGTTGCGGGCGGCAGGCATCCGGCGGAGCTGGTCCAGCACCGCCGGATCCTGCAGCTGCATCCACTGGATCACCTCTGTGTAGGTGGCGCACACCGTCTCCGGCTTGTCGCACACGAACTCCATGAACTGCTCCATCGCCGTGGAGAACGCGTTGCCGTTCCACTCGTTGAAGTGGTTGCCGACGACGATCGGCGCGCGGTTGCCGTTCAGCGCGGCCTGGTGCACCGACTTGTAGGTGTCGAGGACGATCTGCGCGAAGTCCGCGGCGCGTTCCGGCTGCTCCGTCGCCTTGTTGAGCGAGTACCAGAGGTTGAAGTCCATCATGACGACCTGCTTGCCCAGCCCCGGAACGCGCACCTCGGGCATCGGGAACTCGTACAGTCCGTTCTGGACGGTCGGCCACTGCACGCCGAGCGCGACCTTGCTGGTGTCGTAGACCAGTCCGTTCGCGGCCATCGCGGGGAAGGCCTGGTCCCAGTTGCCTTCCAGGCACGGCGTCCGTCCACCCCGGACGGCGTCGGCGGGCAGGTTGAGGCCGGCGGCGCGGGACTTGTCGACGATCTGCTTGAACTGGGCGAGCTCCGCGTTCCAGGCCGCGGTGTCCCACTTGTCGACCGACGGCTGCGTGCCGTTCGAGCAGAAGTGGCCGTTGTAGTGCGTGCCGATCTCGTGTCCGTCGGCGATCACCTGGTTCAGGTAGGCGATGCGGGCCGTGACGTCCTGCCTGCTGCCGCCGAAGTCGATGTCGGAGATGCCGCGCTTGAGGCCCGCCGGAGGCTGGTACTGGTTCTTGTCCGGGTCCGCCAGCATGTAGACGCCCGACAGCAGGCCGGTGACGTGCGCCTTCTTGGCCTTCGCGATCGGCAGGACCTTGTCCCAGTGCTGTTTCGACACCGCGCCGTCGAACGAGAAGAGGACGAACTGCGGCGGCTTCTCGCCGGGGCCGAGCTTGTGCATCCACGGCAGCGCCGCGATCTGCTCGGGCGTGGGCGCGGGCACCGTCGGCGCCGGTCCCGAGTCCTTGGGAGCGGGCAGTCTCGGTGCCATCGGCAACGGTCCTGAGTCAGCCTGGCCCGCCGGATCCTTGTTCGAACCGAGCGTGAACACCATCGCTAGAACCAGCCCCAGAGCCAGGCCCGTGGTCAACCATCCCCACCGTTTCACACTAAAGGAGACGACTGGTTACCCGAACGGGTTGCGCGAAGTGCGGGATTGGTCACTGAACGGGTTCGGCGATGACCACTCTGTTCGCCTCGTACCCCTGCTGACCACCGATCCACGTGCCGCCGCACGTGACGAGAACCAGCCGATGAGGGCCGCGCGGACCGAAGAACTCCAACGCGCGCGCAGGCAGCTCCTCCTTGCGCACGGTCTCGATCTGCTTGATGCGGAACTTGAACTCCTTGCCCGCGCTGTCGGCGATCACGACCTCACGGCCGTTCTGCGCCTGCCACAGCTCCGCGAACGGGCCCTTGGCGCCCTTCCAGTCGACGTGCCCGGCGAGCACCGTGGCGCCCTCCGCGCCCGCGAGCTCGGTGCCCCACCACGTCGCCTCGCCGATGCCGTCCGGCACCGGCAGCACGCCGTCCTTCACCTCCTTGCGCACGAGCGTCGCCGACCCGCCCGCGGGCAGCCGCACCGAACCCGGCCCTGCCTTGGGCGGCGCCGGTTGCTGCTGCTGCGGCGGAGGTTCGACGGGCTTGGCGTTGGCCGTGTTCGCCCCGCCGATCAACCCGGTGAGGTCAGGGCCGCGGCCGGTGCTCAGGCTGTCCGCCACCGGCCCCGGCCCGACCACCGGGATCTCGTCCGCGACCGCGTGCCCGCGCAGGACCTCGGTCTCGGACGTGCCGACCAGCGCGCCGGCGGCGGCGATGCCCGCCACCAGCGCGCCGGTCAGAAAAGCCTTGGGACTCACTGCCTGCGCCACACCAGGAAGCCTGCCAGCGCCGCACCGAGGAGCACCAGTCCACCCACGCCGAGCATCAGGCCCGGACGCAGCTGCGTGTCGAACGACGCGGTCGCGACCGGCGTCTGGCCGTCCGCACCGGCCGGGATCGTGCTGGGCACGACGGGCGTGTTCGGCTTGTTCACCAGTTCGAGCGCGAGCGTCTGGCCCGCCGCGACCGTGCCGCACGAGGACGGCGGCGCCTTCGGGTCGAAGAACTCCTCATAACCCTTGGGGGCGGCCACCTCGACGAGGCAGATCTCCTGCGGCGTGCGCAGGTCCGGCACCTCGACCGTGCCGTCGGGGCCGGTCTGCAGCACCAGCGGCTTGCCGTCCGTGCCGACGAGGTCCGTGTCGTCCTGCTTCTTCGCGGGCTTCGACTGGTCCTTCGCGGTGACGCGCAGCGCGACGCCCGCGATGGCCTTCTTGGTCTCCGAGTCGATCTTCGTGATCTTCACGGCGCCGGGCGCGGTCTTCGCGGTCGTGTTCGCGGCGGCGTTCAGCTTCTTCTCGCCCCCGGTCGTGACCATGCGCTGCATGTTCTCGGTCTGGATCGGGAAGTGCACGACCGGGCGGTCGGCGGGGGAGTCCGCGGCCACGGCGATCGAGGGCTTCTCGCCGGTCGCGATGACCTTGATCGTGGCGGGGCTGCCGTCGGCGCCGGTCTTGGCCGTGCCGCTGGTGGACCCGTCCGCGAGCTTCGCGTCGGTGAGCGTGAAGGTGATCGGGGCGTCCGTGACGCCCTTGTCGTTCGCCTTGAGCAGCGCCGCGGTCCAGGTGGACTCGGCACCGATGATCAGCGGTTCCTTCGGCGCGGTGGCGCTGAGCTTCCACGGGCCGCGGTTGGCCTCGGCGTCGGCCTTGATGCGCGCGACGGTGTCCATGACGGACTGCGGCAGGCGCGCGGCGTAGAAGGCGGAGTCGTAGGCGAGGAACTTCGCGTCGGTCGTGTCGAGCCGCACCGGACCGTCCACGACGGACGTCCACGTGTGCAGCAGGTGCGCGAGCGCCGCGGCCTCGTCCGGGGACTTCGTCGTGGAGTAGCGCAGCAGCAGGTAGGAGATGTTCGCCGCGATGTCCGGGGCGAGGTCCTTGCCCGCCTTGGTGCGCAGCGCGTCGCCTTCCTTGTACCCGACGTTGCTGTCAGGCGCGGGGAGCGCGTACTGCACGCACCACACCTGCTTGTCCTGCCAGATGTATGACCCGTGCCACTCGCTACCGGGTGTGGCGTTGGGCTGGAGCCCTGACGCGTTGTGGCCGATGCCCTTGACGCCGACAGCTGTCGCCGTCGCGGGAACGGTCAGGAGCGCGAGCCCCGAAACCATCGCCACGGCGGCCAGACGTTTCCAGCCCATGGTGAATCGTGATCCCCTCTGACCTGTGTTGATCCCGCGTGCGAGCTTGTCGGTACCCCAGATCGGGGACAAGCCGCCACGAGGGGGAAGTCTCTCGCTACTCTGGGTGTGATCGTGAATGGAATGTGACGGGGCTTACTCCCAACGAGGGTGACACGCCGCGACACGCCGTAGTCTCACTACGCTCCGGAGTTAGCGCAGTATTTGCGCACGTGTGATCGTCGTAGCGGGTAAAGTCGCCTTTACCGACGGGGAACATGACACCGGGCGTGCTCGTTGTATCCCGTGACGGCGTAAAGCAACGCCCCAGGAGGACCAGGTGCGCTCCAGCAGCAACCCGGCTTTCCGTAACCTGCCGACAGGCGGCGGTTACGGAGGCTACGCAGGCTTCGGCCAGCCAGACCAGGCTGGCTACCAGCAGGCCCCGCCGCCGCTGACCAGCGAGCGGCCGATGACGATCGACGACGTCGTCACCAAGACCGGCATCACCCTCGGCGTGGTCGCCGTGGGCGCGGTCGCCACGTTCGTGACCGGTCTCTACTTCCTCGCGTTCCCCGCGGCGATCGTCGGTCTCGTGCTCGCGCTGATCATCATGTTCAAGCGCAACCCGAGCCCGCCGCTCGTGATCGCGTACGCCGTCGCAGAGGGCATCTTCCTCGGCGGCATCAGCTACATCATCGGCAACGCGCTCGACCGCGTGGTGCCGGGCAACGGCATCGCCGTCATCGGCCAGGCCGTGATCGGCACGCTCGGCGTGTTCCTCGGCATGCTCGTGGTCTACAAGACCGGCGCTGTCCGCGTGACGCCGAAGTTCACCAAGTGGATCACCGGCGCCATCATCGGTGTCGGCGTCCTGATGCTGTTCAACTTCATCCTGAGCTTCTTCGGCTCCGGCGAAGGCCTCGGCATCCGCTCGGGCGGCCCGATCGCCATCATCTTCAGCCTCGTCTGCATCGGCCTCGCGGCGTTCAGCTTCCTGATCGACTTCGACGCCGCCGACCAGGCCATCCGCGCCGGCGTGCCGGCCAAGTACGCGTGGCAGATCGCGTTCGGTCTCACCGTCACCCTCGTGTGGCTGTACACCGAGATCCTGCGCCTGCTGTCGTACTTCAACTCGGACTGACGCTTCGGGTGTGCTGGAGGGCGCTTCGCTTCGGCGGGGCGCCCTTCGGCGTTTCTCGGGGGGAGACATGACGAAGAAGTTCGAAGAAGGCATGCGGCTGATGCGCCGCTCCGGGCAGGACGCGGAGGAGGGGTTCTCCCTGCTGCGGCAGCACGCGGCGGAGCACCTCGACGAGCTGATCGCGGCGTTCCGCGCGGAAGAGGACCACGGGGTGCGCTGCTGGCTGCTCGAACTGATCGGGGAGGCCCGGTCGCCCGAGGCGCTGCCGATCCTGGTCGAACACCTGGGCCACGAGGACGAGTCGTTCGCGAGCTGGGCCTTCACAGGTCTCCAGCAGCTCGACACGAAAGAAGCGCGCATCGCCCTCTACCGTCATCGCGCGAACAATGCGCACAACTGAGGGGGAATTCGTGGATTCCGCATATCGGCTCGTCATGGCACCGCCGTCGGTCGACGACTACCTGCGTTTGCGGCAGGAATCCGGACTGAGCGCGCGCACCCGGCAAGAAGCCGAAAACGGCATCAACGGTGCGTGGGCCAGCGCGATTGTCATTCACGTGGAATCAGGCGACGCCGTCGGCATGGGCCGCGTGCTCAGCGACGGCGGCTGGTACTTCCACGTCATCGACATGGCGGTGCTGCCGGACCATCAACGCAAAGGCATCGGCGACGCGATCCTCGCCGCGTTGCTCGATCGCATCAACGCGCACGCGCCCAACGCGTACGTCAACCTCTTGGCCGACCCGCCTGGCCGTCGTCTCTACGCACGACACGGGTTCGTGGAGAGCGCACCGGCGAGCATCGGCATGAAGCGCGTCTAGGCGCGCCAGCGCACGTCCGGCAGTTCGGTGCCCACCTTGATCAGGCAGTCCATGCAGAGCGCGCCCGCCTGCGCGCGCGAGACCCGTTCGTCCGGCACCGAATGTTCGCAAACAGCCTCGTAAAAGCTGCGCTCGGCGTCGGCTTGATCGAGGGAGAAAGCATGGCATTGCAGGTCATATTCGCTTTGCCACCACACGTAGGGCATGTCCGACCCCTCCTTACTCATCGGTAGGGACGGACTTCCCCTCGCCAGATGACGCCATTGGGCGACGATTCATCTCATCGGCAGAAAGGGGGCTTGCGAGTAGCTCCGTTCGGGTGAAGCGGAGCTACTTGCAAGCTTCAATTTGCAGATCTTGTCCGAAAACGAGCAAACGCTTAGCTCAGGCGTTCGATGACCATTGCCATGCCCTGGCCGCCACCCACGCACATCGTCTCCAGGCCGAACTGCTTGTCGTGGAACTGGAGCGAGTTGATCAGGGTCGTGGTGATGCGCGCGCCGGTCATGCCGAACGGGTGGCCGACGGCGATGGCGCCACCGTTCACGTTCAGCCGGTCCAGGTCGATGCCGAGGTCCTGGTAGGACGGGATGACCTGGGCGGCGAACGCCTCGTTGATCTCCACGAGGTCGATGTCCGAGATGGACAGGCCGGCGAGCGCGAGGGCGCGCTTCGAGGCCTCGACCGGGCCGAGGCCCATGATCTCCGGCGACAGGCCCGAGACGCCGGTCGACACGATGCGGGCCAGCGGCGTGATGCCGAGCTGCTGGGCCTTGGTGTCGGACATGATCACGAGGGCCGCGGCGCCGTCGTTGAGCGGGCAGCAGTTGCCGGCGTTGATGCGGCCGTCGGGGCGGAAGACCGGCTTCAGCTGGGAGACGGCCTCGTAGGTGACGCCGGCGCGCGGGCCGTCGTCGGACGAGACGACCGTGCCGTCGGGCAGCTCGACCGGGGTGATCTCGCGGGCCCAGAAGCCGTCGGCGATCGCCTTCTCGGCGAGGTTCTGCGAGCGGACGCCGAACTCGTCCATCTCCTGGCGCGAGACGCCCTTGAGCAGCGCCAGGTTCTCGGCGGTCTGGCCCATCGGGATGTAGACGTCCGGCACGACGTCCAGCGACCTCGGGTCGATCCACTCGGACGCGCCCGAGGCGGCGGTGGCGGCCGTGCGCGCCTCGGCGTCGCCGAACAACGGGTTGTGCGTGTCCGGCCACGAGTCGGAGCTGCCCTTGGCGAACCGCGACACGGCCTCGACGCCGGCGCTGATGAACACGTCGCCCTCGCCCGCCTTGATGGCGTGCAGCGCCATGCGCGTGGTCTGCAGCGACGACGCGCAGTAGCGGGTCACGGTCGTGCCGGGCAGGTTGTCGTAGCCCAGCAGCACGGACACGATGCGCGCCATGTTGAAGCCCTGCTCGCCGCCGGGCAGGCCGCAGCCGAGCATCAGGTCGTCGATCTGCGCGGGGTCGAGCTGCGGCACCTTGTCCAGCGCCGCGCGGATCATCCGCGCCACCAGGTCGTCGGGCCGAACGTCCTTCAGCGAGCCCTTGCCCGCGCGGCCGATGGGGGAGCGGGCAGCAGAGACGATCACGGCCTCAGGCATCACGAAACTCCTCGTTGAGAGTCAAGGTTGCCGTCGAGCCTAGTTAACGCCCGCTCACCCCGGCCAGCGCGAGTGACGAGAATTCCGAAACTCACGCGTGCCGCTTCAGCAGCCACGACGGCACGCGTGACGGCCGCACGGCCAGAGCCGCCGCCGACCGCAACGGCAGCACCGGCGCCACCCAGCCCGGGAACAGCCCGGCCACCTGGCACAACGGCGCCAGCAGCACGCCCGCCGCGGCCTCGTAGCCCGCCGCACTGGGGTGGAAGCGGTCCGAGCTGAACATGTCGATCCGCGCCAGGAACTCGGGCGCCAGCAGGTTCGCCAACGACACCGGCACGCCGTCCGCACGGCGCACCGCGGCGGTCTGCGCGGCCGCGAGCCGCAGGCTGTACCGGTGCCCGACCATCCGCAACGGCTGCGGGATCGGCCGCACCGTGCCCAGGTCGGGGCACGTGCCGACGACGACACCGCACCCGACGGCGCGCAGCTTGCGCACCTGCTCGGCCAGCAGCCGGGCCGACTCGGCGGTGCCCATCCGCGACGTCACGTCGTTCGCGCCGATGATGATCAACGCGACCTGCGGCGCGTCCAGCACGGCCGCGTCCACCTGAGGCACCAGGTCACGGGTGGTGGAGCCGCTCACCGCGTACGTCGAGAGGCGCACCGGCCGTTCGGCCTCCTCGGCGAGCGCCTGGGCCAGCAACACGCCCGGCATCTGCGAGGGATGGGTCACACCGACGCCCACCGCCATCGAGTCCCCGAGCACCGCGAACCGCAGCGGGTCGCGGCCGTCGTCGAGGTACACGCCGTCCGGCGCCGGCCAGAGGTGCTCCAGCACGCCGATCGCCACCCGAGCACGTTTGCCCTGCTGGGTGAGCAGTCCGACGAGCGCGCCCGACAGTCCTCCGAGCGTCGCCGCGGTCATCGCGGCCGCTCGCACCGTCCTCAGCCCGATCATCCGCACCACCCCTTTTCCTGTGAATCGTCGGCACCGCCGTTCGAATTAACCTCCGCAGCCACTAGAGCTAGGCTTCGTTCCGCTATCTCGGAGAGTGGAACAGGGGAGTAGATACCGGTGGAGTACGTCGAACACGTCGTCGATCTGGTCGGCAACACGCCGCTGGTCAAGCTCAACTCCCTGACCACGGGCATCAAGGCGACCGTGCTGGCCAAGGTCGAGTACCTGAACCCCGGCGGCAGCGTGAAGGACCGCATCGCGCTGCGCATGGTCGAGGCCGCGGAGAAGTCCGGCGCTTTGAAGCCGGGCGGCACCATCGTCGAGCCGACCTCGGGAAACACCGGCGTGGGCCTGGCTCTCGTGGCCCAGCGCAGGGGCTACAAGTGCGTCTTCGTCTGCCCGGACAAGGTCAGCGAGGACAAGCGCAACGTCCTCAAGGCGTACGGCGCCGAGGTCGTGGTGTGCCCGACGGCCGTCGCGCCCGAGCACCCCGACTCGTACTACAACGTCTCCGACCGCCTGGTCCGCGAGATCCCCGGCGCGTGGAAGCCCGACCAGTACTCCAACCCGGAGAACCCGGCGAGCCACTACCACCAGACCGGCCCCGAGATCTGGCGGCAGACCGAAGGAAAGATCACCCACTTCGTCGCGGGCGTCGGCACCGGCGGCACCATCTCCGGCACCGGCCGCTACCTCAAGGACATCTCGAACGGCGCGGTGCAGGTCATCGGCGCCGACCCGGAGGGTTCGGTCTACTCCGGCGGCACCGGCCGCCCGTACCTGGTCGAGGGCGTCGGCGAGGACTTCTGGCCCGAGGCGTACGACAAGACCGTCGCCGACCAGATCATCGAGGTCTCCGACGCCGACTCGTTCGACATCACCCGCCGCCTCGCCCGCGAGGAGGGCCTGCTCGTCGGCGGTTCCTGCGGCATGGCGGCCGCCGCGGCGCTGCGCATCGCGAAGGACCTGCCCGAGGACGCCGTCGTGGTCGTGATCCTCCCGGACGGCGGCCGCGGCTACCTGTCCAAGGTCTTCAACGACCGCTGGATGGCGTCCTACGGCTTCCTGCCGCCCGACTCGACCGGCGCGACCGTCGGCGACGTGCTCCGCCGCAAGGGCGGCATGCTGCCCGACCTCGTGCACGCCCACCCGAACGAGACCGTGGGTGACGCCGTCGCGATCCTGCGGGAGTTCGGCGTCTCGCAGATGCCGATCGTCAACGCCGAGCCGCCCATCATGGCCGCCGAGGTCGCGGGCGCGGTCAACGAGCGCGACCTGCTCGACGCGCTGTTCGCCGGCAAGGCGCAGCTGTCCGACCGTTTGGACAAGCACATGTCGCCGCCGCTGCCCACGCTCGGCGCGGGCGAGCCCGTCGGCATCGCGATGAGCGCCCTCTCGCACGCCGACGCCGCCCTCGTTCTGGAGGACGGCAAGCCTGCCGGTGTCGTAACTCGGCAGGACATTCTGGGGTTCTTGGCTGGTCGCTGAGCGTAGAACCCCGTGCGTCCGATAGCGTGACGCCCCAGATCAACACCTGTCTCACTCGTACACGGCCCAGCCAAGGGGGTTGGAAACCGGATGAACGCTCCGCAGCCGCCAGGAAATCCGTTCGGCGGTCAGCCGCAGGAGCCCAACGCGGACGCAACGCAGATCGTTCCGGGAGGTGGCCAGCCGGCAGCGGCGAACCCCAACCCGGACGCGACGCAGGTCGTCTCGCCAGGGCAGGCTCCCGCTGCACCGCAGCAGAACGCGGACGCCACCCAGGTCGTCAGCCCCGGGCAGGTGCCCCCGTCCTCGGGTGGCTTCCCTGCGCAGGGACCCGGCTCCGGCGGGTTCCCCGCCCAGCAGCCGCCGCCCGCGTACGGCGCTCCGCAGCAGCAGGCCTACGGCCAGCAGCCGCCGCCGCAGCAGCCGTACGGCGCACCGCAGTCCAACCCGTACGGCCAGCCCGCGGCCGGTGCCTACGGCGCCCCGCAGCAGCCCTACGGCGCTCCGCAGTCGAACCCGTACGGCCAGCCGGCCGCGGGTGCGTACGGTGCCCCGCAGGCCGGCGGCTACGGCCAGCCGGGCTACGGCATGGCCCCGATGCCGCCCACCGGCTACGCCGAGTGGGGCCCCCGCGCGGTCGCCGGTCTGATCGACTACGGCATCCCCGGCGTCGTCGGCTACCTGGTCTTCTTCGTGGTCGGCATGATCGCCGCGTCCACGGGTGACCCGAGCACGGCGGGCATCCTCAGCCTCGTCGGCATCGTCATCGGCTACGGCGGCATGCTCGGCTTCCTGATCTGGAACACCGTCCTCAAGGGCGGTTCCACGGGCCAGTCGATCGGCAAGAAGGTCGCCAAGATCAAGCTGATCAAGGAGGACACGCAGCAGCCGCCCGGCGGCGGCACCGCGTTCCTGCGCCTTCTGCTGAACTACGCGTTCGGTCTGCTCTGCGGCATCGGCTCGCTGATCAACTACCTGTCGCCGCTGTGGAACAAGCCGAAGAACGAGACCTACTCGGACAAGATCTGCGGCACGGTCGTCATCAACTGGCCGGACACCGCCGGCGGCGGCTACCCCGGTCAGGGCGGTGGCTACGGCCAGCCGCAGACCGGTGGCTACCCGCAGCAGCAGGCCCCGCAGGGCTACCCGCAGCAGCCTCAGCAGGGTGGCTACGGCCAGCCCCCGCAGCAGGGCTACGGCGGTCAGCAGCAGGGCTGGTAATCGCTTTTGACGCAGCCCCCGGTCACCCACGCGGTGGCCGGGGGCTGTTGCTTCCCCGGGCGTTCACCTGATGGACTAGGGGGATCCTCGGCCGGACGGGTGAGTACCCTTCGAACATGAGCACCCCCTACGGCTTCGCCACCAGGGCGATCCACGCCGGTCAGGACCCGGACCCGACCACGGGTGCGGTGAACGTCCCCATCTACGCGACCTCGACGTACGCCCAGGACGGCGTAGGAGGCCTGCGTGAGGGCTTCGAGTACTCGCGCACCGGCAACCCGACCCGCCGCGCCCTGGAGACGTGCCTCGCGTCCCTCGAACGCGGCACGTACGCCCGCGCGTTCTCCTCCGGCATGGGAGCGACCGACGCCGCGCTGCGCACGTTCCTCAAGCCCGGCGACCACATCGTCATCCCGAACGACGCCTACGGCGGCACGTTCCGCCTGATCGACAAGGTCTTCTCGCAGTGGGGCATCACCCACTCGCCGGCCCCGGTCTCCGATGTCGACGCGATCCGCGCGGCCGTCCGGCCCGAGACCAAGCTGATCTGGATCGAGACGCCCACCAACCCGCTGCTCAACATCGGCGACATCGCGGCCATCGCGTCGGTGGCGCACGAGTCGGGCGCTCGGCTGGTCGTCGACAACACCTTCGCGTCGCCGGCTCTGCAGACTCCGCTGGAGTTGGGTGCGGACGTGGTGCTGCACTCGACCACCAAGTACATCGGTGGGCACTCCGACGTGGTCGGGGGTGCGTTGATCACTTCAGATGCCGAGATCGATGCGGCGTTCGGGTTTTTGCAGAACGGTGCCGGTGCGGTGCCTGGGCCGTTTGACGCTTATCTGACGTTGCGCGGGATCAAGACGCTTGAGCTGCGGATGGAGAAGCACTCCGACAACGCTGAGCTGGTGGCTGAGGCTTTGGCTCGTCATCCGCGGGTGAAGAAGGTCATCTACCCCGGTCTTGAGTCGCATCCTGGGCATGCGGTTGCTGCCAAGCAGATGCGTCGGTTCGGCGGGATGGTGTCGTTCCTGGTTGAGGGGGGCGAGGCTGCGGCTTTGGAGGTTTGCGCTCGGACTCAGCTGTTCACGTTGGCTGAGTCGCTTGGTGGGGTGGAGTCGTTGATCGAGCATCCCGGGAAGATGACGCACGCTTCCACGTCCGGGTCGTTGCTGGAGGTGCCTGCGGATTTGGTGCGGGTGTCGGTGGGGATCGAGTCCGGGGACGACCTGGTTGCCGATCTGTTGGCGGCTTTGGGCTGAGGTTCGTGGTGGTTGCGTTGGGGTGCAAAGACAACCGCGGACGAGTGTTGGTTGCGTCATCGCCGCTGGCGCGTCGATAGAGATTGGGGCTTGACTTCGGGGCCCTTGCGAGGTGCTGGTCGGCCGGAAAAGGCCGGGCTGAAAAGCGCCCGGCCGAGCTCTCGAAGCTAGCACCTCGCACCCAAAGTCAAGCCCCAATCTCTTTGCAGCGTGGGCACGTTAGGCGGGCACGTCACGTCATTACCGGTTGACCGGAGCTAAGAGGGAAGGACGCCTCGCCTTCGGCATTGCGCTCGGGTCTTGGCCGGGCGCTCGGCTGCGCCATCGCGATGCTTGCGCTCTTACGGGCTCGCCTTCGGCTTCGCATCCCCTAAAGCCATCCTCACCCCGTCTTGCCTCACCCCGTCTTGCCTCACCCCGTCTTGCCTCACCCGTCTTGCCTCACCCCGTCTTGCCTCACCCGTCTTGCCCTTACCGCGTCCCGCGCGCTCAGTTCCCTCGCTCCGCCGGACTGTCAGACCCTCTGAGTACGTTGGGTTGCGGGGGATCCTGTGTGCGAGGGGACGCCTGCGCCAGCCTGCCCTGCCCCCAGACTCCGCCTCGCCCCCGCCTCGCTGGCCGCGCCGGCATCTTCCGCGCATGCGAAAGGCCCCCTCGCCGGTGGCGAGGGGGCCTTCGTCGTGCCTAAGGCTTCTTCGAGCCGAACCTGTCCACGTTCTCGGCCTCGGCCGTGGGCGCCGCCGGCAGGTCAGCGCCGTTCACGCAGCCGCCGACGAACTGGATCGCGTCGCCGGTGCGGACGAAGCGGCCGGCTTCGTCACAGCCCGCGTGCGCCACCGTCAGGAATGCCGCGCCGGTCAGTGCCACTGCCGTGGTCACGGCTCCGACCAGCGGAATCACCGCGGCCACGCGTCGTGCGAATGCCATGCCACCTCCAGACGATGTGAGTCCCCCGTGAGGCAGCCTACCGGTGGATCGGCCCTAGAGGTTGCCGCGTCGCTCCTGTTCGCGCTCGATCGCCTCGAAAAGTGCCTTGAAGTTGCCCTTGCCGAAGCCCAGGGAGCCGTGGCGCTCGATCATCTCGTAGAAGACGGTCGGGCGGTCGCCGATGGGCTTGGTGAAGATCTGCAGCAGGTAGCCGTCCTCGTCGCGGTCTACCAGGATGCGGTGCTCCTTGAGGACCTCGATCGGCACGCGGACCTCGCCGATGCGCGCACGCAGTGCGGGGTCGTCGTAGTAGGAGTCCGGGGTTTCGAGGAACTCGACGCCCGCGTCGCGCATGGCCGTGACGGTCGCGATGATGTCGTTGGTGGCCAGCGCGATGTGCTGGACGCCCGCGCCCTCGTAGAACTCCAGGTACTCGTCGATCTGCGACTTCTTCTTCGCGATCGCCGGCTCGTTCAGCGGGAACTTGACGCGGTGGTTGCCGTTGGAGACGACCTTCGACATCAGGGCCGAGTAGTCCGTGGCGATGTCGTCGCCGATGAACTCCGCCATGTTCACGAAGCCCATGACGCGGTTGTACCAGTCGACCCAGTAGTCCATCTTGCCGAGCTCGACGTTGCCGACGCAGTGGTCGACGGCCTGGAACAGGCGCTTCGGGGCGCCTTCCGGACGCTTCACGGTCGAGGTCCGTGCCACGTAACCCGGCAGGTAGATGCCGTTGTAGTGGGAGCGGTCCACGAGCGTGTGGCGGGTCTCGCCGTACGTCGCGATGGCCGCGAGACGCACCGTGCCGTGTTCGTCGGACACGTCGTGCGGCTCTTCCAGCACGGTCGCGCCCTGCTTGCGGGCGTGCTCGACGCACTGGTCGACGTTGCCGACCTCGAGGGCGAGGTCGACGACGCCGTCGCCGTGGCGGCGGTGGTGGTCGAGGAGGTCGGAACCGGGCGTGACGCCGCCGTGGATCACGAAGCGGGCCGAGCCCGACTTCAGCACGAACGACTTGTGGCTGCGCTGGCCGGTCTCGGGGCCCGCGTAGGCCACGAGCTCCATGCCGAACGCCACCTGGTAGAGCCACGCGGTCTGCGTGGCGTTACCCGCGACGAACACCACGGCGTCCATGGCGCGCACGGGGAAGGGGTCCTTGGTCGCGTCGTAGTCGACCAACCCCACGAGCTGCCGGAGCTGGTCGTAGCTCACGTCGTCAAGCTGCTGCGTCATGTCATTCAGCATGAATAGACCCGACATGATGAGCAACAGTCAGCGATTTCTCAGGGCAATTTGTATAGTGATCTATGCCCAACGATCAGCAGAGTGAGCACTCTGACCAGCCCGTGGACGAACTGGACGCGAAGCTGCTCCTGCTCTTGACGGACGAGCCCCGTCTGGGCGTCCTCGAATGCTCGCGCCGGCTGGGGGTCGCGCGCGGAACCGTGCAGGCCCGGCTGGATCGATTGACCGACCGGGGCGTGCTCACCGGGTTCCCGCCCGCGCTCGACCTGGGGGCGATGGGCTACGGGCTGACCGCGTTCGCGACCGTCGAGATCGCGCAGGGCCGCCGGGCCGAGGTGTGCGACGGGCTGGCCGCGATCCCCGAGGTGTGCGAGGTGCACGCGACGACGGGTCAGGGGGACCTGTTCGTGCGGATGGTCGCGCGGTCGAACTCCGACCTGCAGCGCGTCGTCGATCACATCGTGGACGTGCCGCACGTGAGAAGGCTCTCGACGTCGATCGCGCTGTCGACGCCGGTGCCCGGACGGGTGCGGCCGCTCCTGGAACGCGTGAAGGGCCGGCCACCGAAGTGACCGGCCCTTCACACGTTGGTGGGACTACGCCGAGTACGGCACCGCGGAGATCAGCGTGACCTTCTGCTGCTTGCCGTTGGGCAGCTCGTACGAGACGGTCTCGCCGTCCTTCGCGCCGTTCAGCGCCTTGCCGAGCGGGGACAGCGGGGAGTAGACCTCCATCTCGCCGTGCGCGCCCTCTTCGCGGGTGGCGAGGAGGAACGTCTCCGCCTCGTCGTCACCCTCGTAGCGAATGGTGAGCACCGTGCCCGGTGCCGCGACACCCTTCGTGGTGGGAGCCTCTCCGACCTTCGCGGCCTGGAGCAGTTCGTGCAGCTGGCGGATGCGCGCCTCCTGCTTGCCCTGCTCCTCGCGAGCCGCGTGGTAGCCGCCGTTCTCGCGGAGGTCGCCCTCTTCGCGACGAGCGTTGATCTCGGCAGCCATGACCGGGCGGTACGCGATCAGTTCGTCCAGCTCAGCCTTGAGCCGGTCGTAGGCCTCCTGGGTCAGCCAGGTCACCTGGGTGTCGCTCACGGTCACCAACTCCTCGTCTTGCTCTGGTACATGCGTGTGCACCAGATAGTTCCCGGGCCTGGGGCTCGGAACGGAAAAACACGGCCCGCGCCGGGGCCGTGCTTGAGCTGCAATAGTAACACGGAGACAACGTTCAGCGACGGCGATTTGTTCCCGAATCTCGCCGTTAAACCGCAGATCACCCGCTTGGCCGCTAGCTCGTGGACAAGTAGGCGGGAACCTGGTAGGAGCACCCGAACACTTCGCCGGTGACCGGCGGCTTCGAGGTGCGGAGAACTGTTGTCTCGATGACGACGTCATTTCCCGGCGGAACGAGAACTTCACGCCGACCTGCTTCGTCCCCGTCCTTGGATCGGGCCCGAATGATGCAGACGGCAGCGCGCTCCGGTTGATCGCGGGAAACCTCGAAACTGACCTTCACCTGGTCGTCGCCGAGGAGGATGAACGCGGTCTGCTTGGCCTCGATCGGTTTTGTGCCGAGATTTCGGTAACCGACGAAGGCGACAACGGCACCTATCGCGACCGCTACAGCGAGTAACGCCCACCGCGCCCACTTGGCCAGCGGTTTGCGGCTCTGCTTGCTGTAACGCCCCTCGGGGAGCACGCGCTGTGCCACTTGTCCGCGCCCTCCTCCGGCTCTGGGGAACAATGGTGCCCGACGTTCAGTTGATGAGTGTCGCAGGACCGTTCACACAGGAGGACCACGGGGGTCATGGCCGACAAGCTGCGCCTTATGGCAGTGCACGCACATCCCGACGACGAGTCGAGCAAGGGCGCGGCCTCGATGGCTCGCTACATCGCGGAAGGCCACGACGTGATGGTCGTGACCTGTACCGACGGTGGTGCGGGCAGCATCCTCAACCCGGCGATGGACAAGCCGGACGTGCTGGAGAACATCGTCGAGGTCCGCCGCGAGGAGATGGCCAACGCGGCCAAGATCCTCGGCATCCAGCACCGCTGGCTGGGCTTCAAGGACTCCGGTCTGCCCGAGGGCGACCCGCTCCCGCCGTTGCCCGAGGGCTGCTTCGCGCTCGTGCCGCTGGAGGAGTCGGTGCCGTCTCTGGTGGAGGCCATCCGCGACTTCCGCCCGCACGTCGTCGTCACCTACGACGAGAACGGCGGCTACCCGCACCCGGACCACATCCGCACGCACGAGATCTCGATGGCCGCCCTCGACGCGGCCGCCGACGCCTCGTTCAAGCCGGAGCTGGGCGAGGCCTGGGAGACCCAGAAGGTCTACTACGGCCACGGCTTCTCGCGCGCCAAGATCGTCGCGTTCCACGAGGCGATGGAGGCCCGCGGCATGGAGTCGCCGTACGGCGAGTGGCTCGCGAACTGGAGCACGGACCGCCCGGACGTCATGCAGCGCGTGACGACCCAGGTCGAGTGCGCCGAGTACTTCGACGTG
The DNA here is from genome assembly GCF_042721395.1 of Lentzea sp. NPDC058450. Lineage (NCBI taxonomy): Bacteria > Bacillati > Actinomycetota > Actinomycetes > Pseudonocardiales > Pseudonocardiaceae > Lentzea > Lentzea sp. NPDC058450. Next base: position 295,707 of record NZ_JBHXLO010000007.1, on the reverse strand, counting down.
CGCGACGAGGCGTTGAAGGCGCACGCCACCCAGATCGACCCGACCAGCCGCTGGTTCGGGATCCCGATGGAACTGCAGCGCGAGATCTGGCCGACGGAGGAGTACGAGCTCGTCCGCTCGCAGGTCGACTCGACGCTGCCGGAAACCGACCTGTTCGCCGGAGTTAAGGTCTAGGGGTGCTCTCCCCAGACTTCTCCCTCGGCAGCACGGTGGCGCTCGTCGCCGTGCAGCCGTCGAACACGAACGACACCGACAAGGGCGGCCAGGGCGAGGACTTCGGCAAGTCCTCCCCGGTCGGCCTCGTCCTGCTGATCGTCTTCTTCATCGCGGTGTTCTTCCTCGTCAAGTCGATGAACAAGCACATCAAGGGTCTGCCGGCGTCGTTCGACGAACCGGCCGAGCCCGCTGAGCCCGCGAAGGCCTCGGACACCGCGGCCGAGAAGAAGGACTAGTTCAGCCTGAGGTTCACCACGAAGTCGTGGACCTCCTCGAACGCGGGCGGTTCCAGCGGCAGGTCGCTGGTCTCCCGCGCCAGTCGCAGCTGCTCGTGCCAGTGCGCGACGTCGGCCTCCAGCCGTTCGGGGCTCGGCCTGTTCTGGACACCCGCCAGCGCGCGGTGCTCGCCGAGGATCTTCGCCTCGACGAGTTCCGGCAGGTAGGCGGGGCCGTCGAGCAGGTCGACGAGCGTGGGCAGGTGCGCGTTCACCTCGCCCGTGCGCAGCAGGTGCACGCCCGTGAGCAACGCACGGAACGTGTACAGCAGCGGCTTGATCTCGCCGGTCTTCTCGAACAGCCGCCACTGCGTGATGGCGAACCCGCGGTAGTGGTGCCCGTGTCGTGACGTGAGGCACCCCTTCGCCAGTGCTGCCAGCTCCTCGTGCGCGTTCGTCGTGTGCACGACCAACGGCGAGAGCAACTGTTCGAGCACATAGCCGTTGGGGCGCGTCAGGAGACGGCAGAACTTCTGCACGTCGTGCGTGACGAGGTCGATCTCCACCCCGTCGCGGACCCACATCCGCTCCTTCGTCTCCGGCCCGTGCCGCAGCCCGAGGACCTCCGCGAGCGGCAGCACGTGCACGCCGCGCAGGTCCACGTCCGAGTCCCGCGACGGGAAGCCGTACAGGTGCGCGCCGGAGACGGTCGCGAACAGCAGGTCGTGCGACTGCTCGGCGACCACCGCGCTCAGGTCCGGAACCTCGTAGCTCACAACATCCTCCTGCGCACCGACACGACCCAGTCCTCCACCCGCGCCCGGTCCGGGTCCTCCGGCAGCGGGCCTTTCGCTTCCGCGATCTCGTCACCCAGCCTGTGCGCCCACGCGACGGCGTCGTCCCATGGCATCTCCTCGCGGCGGATCTTGAGGAGCTCGCGGTCCGCCGTGATGTCGTATCGGCCCGTGCGCAGCAGGTTGAGACCCACGAGCCGGAGCCGCACGACGTGCATGAGCTGTTTGGGCTTGAGGTTGCGCCCCGCGCGCGACAGCTGCATCTCCGTCGCGCGCGTGAACGCCCGCACGGCGTACTGGGAGAGGAACGCGGGCAACAGTTCCCTGAGCTCCTCGCCCATCGGCGTGCTGATCTCGGTGAGCGGGCTCACCAGCGTCTCGAGCACCGTGGGGTTCGACTTCAAGCCCAGCTTGCAGAAGTGCTCGACCTCCCAGCTGAGCAGCTCCGGTTCGGGACCCTCGACGCTCGTCGGCGGTTTCTCGAACCGCCAGAACGCTTCCGTGGGCGCGACGAACACCCCACGTCTGTCTACATCGGATTGTTCGCTCGCGAGTCCGTAGGCGTGCGAGCCGATGACGACCTGGAGGATCATGACACCTCCTTGTCGGCGTTCGGCGGGAACGGCGTTTCGTTGCGGTACCAGGTCTGGTGTGCGTAGACCGACACGAGTTCGCGTTCCGGATAACGCAGTGCGGTCAGCTTGCCGCCGAACACCACGCCCGTTTCGAGGCACATGGTGTTGTTGACCCACTTGGCTTCGGGGGTGAGGACGTGCCCGTAGAGCACCATGGCCGCGCCCTTGTAGCCTTTGGCCCACGGCAGGCGCACGGGCATGCCGTACTGGTCCGTCTCGCCGGTCGTGTCGCCGTACAGGGCGAAGCTGCGCACCTTGCCGCCGGTGCGGCCGTGCATGCGTTCGGGCAGGCCGGCGTGCGCCACGACGAGGTTGCCGCCGTCGAGGACGTGGTGGTGGGCCAGGCCGTCGCAGAACTCCTCGACCTGGCGCCGGAACTCGGGCGTTTCCTTTGCCAGTTGTTCGAGCGACTTCTCCAGGCCGTGGCGCACCGTCACGTTGTGTCCGCGCAACGCGCGCATGAGCTTCTCTTCGTGGTTTCCGCGCACGCTGAGGGCGTGGCCGTGGGCGACCATGCCCATGACCAGGCGCAGCACGCCGGGAGTGTCCGGGCCGCGGTCCACGAGGTCGCCGACGAACACGGCCTTGCGCGTGCCGGGAGGGATCGCGTCGACCGCCCTGCCCTCGTCGTCGTGCTGGATCTCGTACCCGAGCTTCGCGAGCAGTTCTTCCAACTCCGCACGGCATCCGTGCACGTCACCGAACACGTCGAAAGGTCCGGTCTCGTGCATCAGGTCGTGTGCGGGTCTGTCGCTCGTCGAGTCGTCCACGAGGTCGAGTTTGATCGACAGACGCTGTTTTCGCAGGCGATTTAGGGTGGAGGTCATGGCGAACCGACTCGCGGACGCGACCAGCCCCTACCTGCTGCAGCACGCGGACAACCCGGTCGACTGGTGGCCGTGGTCCGAGGAGGCGTTCGAGGAGGCCCGGCGGCGCAACGTGCCGGTGCTGCTGTCCGTCGGGTACGCCGCCTGCCACTGGTGTCACGTGATGGCACACGAGTCGTTCGAAGACGCTTCGGTGGCTTCGTTCCTCAACGAGAACTTCGTGCCGGTGAAGGTGGATCGGGAGGAACGCCCGGACGTCGACGCCGTGTACATGGAGGTCACGCAGGCCATGACCGGCTCGGGCGGGTGGCCCATGACGGTGTTCCTGACGCCCGACGCGCGGCCGTTCCACGCGGGCACCTACTACCCGCCGTCGCCGAGGCCTGGCATGCCGTCGTTCCGGCAGTTGGTGGAGGCGGTGTCGGCGACCTGGGTTTCTCGTCCGGGCGAGATCCTGGAGTCCGCTTCCGCCGTGGTGGAGGAGATTTCTCGGCACGCCGCGCCGTTGCCGCCGTCCGTTGTGGACGCGGATGTGCTGTCCGGCGCGGTGGTGTCGTTGCTGGGGGAGTTCGACCGGCGCAACGGCGGGTTCGGCGGGGCACCGAAGTTCCCGCCGTCGATGGCGCTGGAGTTCTTGCTGCGCCACCACGAACGGACCGGGTCGGTCGAGGCCGTGTCGATGGCCACCGCCACGGCCGACGCGATGGCCAACGGCGGGCTCTACGACCAGCTCGGTGGCGGGTTCGCGCGCTACAGCGTCGACGCGTCGTGGGTGGTGCCGCACTTCGAGAAGATGTTGTACGACAACGCTTTGTTGCTGCGGTTCTACGTGCATCTCTCTCGTGTGACTGGTGCTGAGCGCTATGCGCGCGTTGTGCGTGACACGGTTGGGTTCTTGTTGCGTGAGCTGCGCACGGACGCCGGTGGGTTCGCGGCGTCGTTGGATGCGGACACTTCCGGCGTTGAGGGCCTCACTTATGTGTGGTCGTTCGAGGAGTTGGGTTCCGCTGCTGCTTCTTTCGGGGTGACGGCCGAGCCGAACTTCGAGGACGGCAGGTCGACGTTGCGGTTCGTGTCGGAGCCGGGGGAGGAGGTGCGTGCCTCGCTGCTCGCCGCGCGGGCGTTGCGGCCGCAGCCCGGCCGGGACGACAAGGTGATCGCCTCGTGGAACGGCATGGTGATCGCGGCGCTGGCCGAGGCGGGGGCGTTCTTCGACGAGCCGTCGTGGATCGCGGCGGCGTCGGACGCGGCTTCGTTGCTGGCTTCCGTGCACCTGGTGGAGGGGCGGCTGCTGCGCACCTCCCGTGACGGTGTCGCCGGGCCGTCGTTCGGGGTACTGGAGGACTACGGCTGCGTTGCCGATGGGCTGTTGGCCCTGCATCAGGTGACGGGCTCGATCCGGTGGCTCGACCTCGCGTGTGGCCTGTTGGACACCGCACTCTCTCGTTTCGCCGTTCCTGACTCTGCCGGCGCCTACTACGACACGGCTGACGACGCCGAGACGTTGGTGCGCCGTCCTGCCGACTCCACGGACAACGCGTCGCCGTCGGGCGCGTCGTCGTTGGCCTCGGCTCTGCTGACCGCGTCCCTGCTGGCCGGCGCCGACCGTTCGTCGCGGTACTTCGAGGCGGCTTCCGCGGCCGTGACGCGGGCCGGGCTGCTGGCGGCCCGTGCGCCGCGGTTCGCGGGGCACTGGCTGACCGTGGCCGAGGCGTTGGTGGCCGGGCCGTTGCAGGTGGTCGTGGTGGGTGCCGACGACACACGGCGTGCGGCGCTGTGGGCGGCGGCGGTGGCCCATGTGCCCGGAGGCGGCGTCGTCGTGGCCGGTGAGCCGTCATCCGTGCCGTTGCTGGAGGACCGGCCGTTGGTCGACGAGGGCCCGGCCGCCTACGTGTGCCGCGGGTACGTCTGTGACAGGCCCGTCGTTTCGGCAGAAGCCCTGGTCACTTCGCTGATGGCGAACACCCTTCGCTGATTGCAGGCGTAACGTCAGTAATGACGTAATCATGTAATCAGAGGTGGTTGTGATGGGACGTGGATGGCGAGGCAGAGGCGGGTGGCAGCAGGCCGACCTGCCCTCGGCCGACGACGCGGCGGCGTGGTTCGCGGGCAGGCTCCCGGACGGCTGGTTCACCGGTCAGCCCGAGGTGATCGTCGACCGCGAGGAGATCACCGTCATCGGCACCCTGCCGGACCTGGAAGGCGAGTTCGACGACGCCTCCAGGGCCGCGGCGGAGTCGGGCCGCGTCTCGCGCTGGCGTGAGGAGACCCGGGACGAACGCATCGAGATCGCGCGTCAGGCCGAGCACCGCTACGGCCGCAAGGTCGCCTGGGGAGCCGTCCAGGGCGGCACGCGCGAACTCTTCACGCACCTGGCCGTGCCGGTCATGACGCGCCTGCGCCAGCCGGAACGCCAGGTGCTCGACACGCTCGTGGCCGCCGGCGTGGCGCGCTCACGGGCAGACGCCCTCGCATGGGCCGTGCGCTTGGTGGGCGAACACGCCGACACGTGGCTGGGCGAACTCCGTGACGCCATGTCCCGTGTCGACGATCTGCGTTCGCAGGGGCCGGATTTGGCCTAATTTGTCGTGCGTGGACTTGACTTCCATCGCAGCAGCAGTGGTCGCGCACGAACCAGGCGCGGTGCAGAACTTCATGGAACAGGCCCAGGGCTGCTCGCACGACGAACTGTCGGCGGCGGCCCTGGTCCTTTCCGCCTCCCCGGACCTGGAGATCAACGACCTCCTGGCCTCGCTCCTCTTCCACATCGGCGCGTGCGAGGCCTTGACGCCGTTGGTCGAGCGGGTCGCCGAAGCACTGGAACGAGGCGACGACTCGTGGGAAAGCATCCTGCTGGTTCCTCTGCAGGACGAGGACGTACGGGCAGGTCTTCCGCACCGCGACCGCCTACTACGGGCCACGTCTTCTGACACGTTCCTGTACGGCCTGTTGTCGGTCATAGACCTGGAACCGCTGTTGGTCCTGCACACCCCGACGCGCACCGGTTTCGAGGTGACCATCGGCGGCATCGGCGACAACTTCCAGCTCCACACCCTCCTCGCCTACCGCCTGATCCCTGCCCACATCCCCGGCGAACCTCTGCGCCAGTCCTGGGTCGAGGCCGCCTCCGTGGGCGAGGACCTCCAACCTCCAGGCGGAATCCACGGCCAGTTCGAACTGACCGACGCCCTCGGCGACAAGATCTGGAACGAAGGCCGCCCCGCTGACATCCCGCTGCACGAGGGCCGCCGGATCGTCGTGCTGAGCCCGCTGACCTACCAGCGCAGCTGGAACACGGGCCGCATCTACCCCTTGATGACCCCGATGGTCGACGTCACCGGAGTCCTCTCCTCCGACGAGGCCTCGGCCTGGCTGTCCAAGCTCGGCGTGTGAGACCTGCGCAGCCCGATGACGCACCCGAGTGCGACCGTGCTGACGCCGATGACCGACACGAGAGAGAGTGACTGAGCACCCAGCAGCACGGAGGTCGCGAGGCCGGACACCGGCATAAGTCCGATGAGCACGCCGGCGCGGTCGGAGCCCAGGCGGTTCACGGCGAAGTACCAGAGCCCGAACGCCAGCGCGGTCACCACGATCGCCAGCAGCCCGAGCGCGAAGGCCTGCCGCGTGTCCGGCATCCGCCAGCCGCCGACGAACGTCCCGAGCACCGCGCCGATCACCGTCGCGAGGATGCAGGTCCACGTGGCCACGCCGAGCACGCCAAGGCGTCGTACGACTCCCACGGCGAAAAGCGTGAAGCAGACCTCACCGGCCATGGTGACCAACGCCAGTGCGAGGCCAGGGCCGTGCCACGAGCCGCCGCCGGACAACAGCACGATGCCCGCGGCCACCACCACGGCACCTACAACGGCCGATGCGGTGCGTTGACGTGAGAGGAGCGCCAACGCGATCGGCGCGCCACCCATGACGGCGGCGACGAAGCCGGGTTCCGCGTACTGCTGGGCGGCGATGAGCACGGCGTTGAAGCCGAGCATGCCGGTGACGACCACGCCGAGCAGCGGTGGGACGTCCCGCCACGACGGCATCGGCAGACGGCGCGCCACCAGCAGCAACACCGCCGCGCCGAGGGCGTAGCGCATGGCCTGACCGGTCAGGACCGGGTAGCCCTCCAGCATTCCCGTGATCGGCACCGACGCGCCGACGATCGTTGCCGCTGTCGCTCCCGCGGCCACCCCGAGTTTCATGACAGAAAGCCTTGCGCTGAACTGGTCCAGGTTTAAGCTCCACTTCGATGGCCACGAACTGGACCACTTTCCGCGAGCTGTTGTTGCCGGGGCATCAGCGGCGCCGCGGCGTGGAGGTCGAGCTGCGCCGGGCGATCCGGGACGGGCGCCTCCCACCCGGCACGCGGCTGCCGTCGAGCCGCGACCTGGCCGCCCAGCTCGACGTGGCGCGCGGGACCGTCACGTCGGCGTACACCCAGCTCGTCGCCGAGGGCTATCTCACGACGCGGCGCGGTTCTGGCACGACGGTCGCGAGCCTCGGCCCGGCCGGAGCGTGCGGCGTTCCGGAACCACCCCAGCGGTGGCGCTACAACCTGCGCCCCGGCCTGCCCGCGCTGGGCGCGTTCCCGCGCGCCGAGTGGGTGGCGGCGCACCGCGTGGCGCTCGCCGAGCTCCCCGACGACGACCTCGCCTACCCCGACCCGGCCGGTTTCGTGGGGCTGCGCAAGGAGATCGTCGACTACCTGGCGCGCGTCCGGGCGGTCGTCGCGAAGGACGCGGTGATCACCAACGGCGCCGCGGACGGGCTGCAGCTCACCGCCAGGATCCTCAACGGCAGCATCGCGATCGAGGAGCCCAGCCACTTCGGCGGCGAGAACATGCTCCGGTCGCACGGCCTCAACACCGTGCCGATTCCGGTGGACGACAAGGGAATCCGCGTCGACCTGCTGTCCAAAACGGACTGCAAGGCCGTCCTCGTCACCGCGGCACACCAGTTTCCGCTGGGCGTGGTGCTCCACCCGGAACGGCGGCGAGCGCTCGTCGAGTGGGCGCGCGAGCGGGACAGGCTGATCATCGAGGACGACTACGACGCCGAGCACCGCTACGACCGGCCCGCGCTGGGCGCGTTGCAGGCGCTCGCCCCCGACCACGTGGTCTACCAGGGGACGACGAGCAAGGTGCTGGCGCCCGCGTTGCGACTGGGATGGCTCGTGGTGCCCGAACGGCTGCGCGAGGGCATCGTGCAACGCAAGCAGTACAACGACATGGGCACCGGCACGATCCCGCAGGCCGCGTTCGCACACTTGTTGCGCACAGGCGGCTATGACCGGCATCTGCGCCGTACGCGCGCGCTCTACCGGAAGAGGCGGGATGCGTTGCTGGAGGCCGTTGCCGCACATCTGCCCGCATGGCAGCCCATCGGCGTCGCGGCCGGTTTGCACGTCGTGCTGCGCATGCCCGACGGGACCGACGACCTGGCGTTGAAGAGCAGGCTCGCGGAGCGTGGTGTGCACGTCTGGGCGTTGGCGCAGTACACGCGCACGCCCATGTGGCCCGGCCTGGTCCTCGGGTACGCGGCGCTCACGCCCGACCGCCTGCGTGAGGCGGTCAGGGAGATCGCGGACGTCGCTGTTTAGAGGATGTGCTCGCGCTTGGCGCTCGCGTCGGCACTCGTGCCGGAGCCGAGGATGTGCTCGCGATCGCCGGTGGCGGGACCGCCGAACGAGGTGGCGGCGACCGCCGCGAACAGCAGGGCGGCAGCGATGAAAGCACGCATGGCGCGGTAAACCCCCAGGTAGAACGGTTGACCCGGTCAGCCTAGTCCGCGCCTCCAGAAAATGTCAGTGCTCGGGTGCACCATGAGACCTGTGCTTCTCTCCGAAGTGGTCGACACGTCGGCCGCAGTGGCGGCGACCCGGTCGCGCCTGGCCAAGGTCAAGGCGCTGTCCGCGTTGCTGCGCGCGGCGACGGCGGACGTAGTGGTCGCGGTGGTGTCCTTTCTCATAGGCACGCCGCGGCAGGGGCGCATCGGCACGGGCTGGCGCACCGTCGTCGACCTGTCCGTGGCACCTGTCCCGAGTGCCGAGCTGACGGTCGCCGAGGTCGACGCGGCGCTCGCCGAGGTGTCCGCGACCTCCGGCAAGGGCTCGGCGCAACGCCGGGTCGACCTGCTGACGGCGCTCTTCGCCCGCTCCACCGAGCAGGAGCAGGACTTCTTACGTCGCCTGCTCACCGGCGAGCTCCGCCAGGGCGCGCTGGAGGGCGTGATGCTGGACGCGATCGCCTCCGCGGCGGACGTGCCCGGCGAGACCGTGCGGCGGGCGTTCATGCTGTCCGGCCGCCTACCGGAGACCGCCGTGGCCGCCCTCGACGGCGGCGCGCAGGCCCTGGAGGCGTTCCGGCTGGAGGTGGGCCGCCCCCTGCGCCCGATGCTGGCCTCGCCCGCCGAGTCGCTGGACGAGGCGCTGGCCGAGATCGGCAGCTGCGTGGTGGAGCACAAGCTGGACGGCGCCCGCATCCAGGTGCACCGCGCCGGCGACGAGGTCCACGTCTACACGCGCACGTTGCGCGAGATCACCAAGACCGTGCCCGAACTGGTCGACCTGGTCCGCACCCTGCCGTGCACCTCCGTGGTGCTGGACGGCGAGACCCTGGCCCTGACCGACGAGGGCAGGCCCCGCCCGTTCCAGGAGACGATGAGCCGCTTCGGCGCGCAGGACGAACGAGAGCTGCTCCTGCACCCGTACTTCTTCGACTGCCTGCACCTGGACGGCAAGGACCTGCTCGACGACCCCCTCCGCGACCGCCTGGCGGCCCTGCGCCAGGTGGCAGGCGACCACGTGATCCCAGGAGTCCTGGACCCGACCCCGGAACAGGCGGCGGACGTGGTCGCGGCGTCCCTGGCCGCAGGCCACGAGGGCGTGATGGTGAAGTCACTGGCCTCGCCCTACGCGGCAGGCAGACGAGGCAAGGCCTGGCAGAAGGTGAAGCCGGTCCACACCCTCGACCTGGTCGTCCTGGGCGTCGAGTGGGGCAGCGGCCGCCGCCGAGGCTGGCTGTCGAACCTGCACCTGGGCGCCCGAGACCCGGACGGCGGCCCTCCGGTCATGGTGGGCAAGACCTTCAAGGGCCTGACCGACGAACTCCTGAAGTGGCAGACCGAGGCCCTCCAGCAGATAGCCACCGACCAGTCCGACTGGGTCGTCATGGTCCGCCCGGAGCTGGTGATCGAGATCGAACTGGACGGCGTCCAGGTCTCCCCGCGCTACCCAGGAGGCGTGGCCCTGCGCTTCGCCCGAGTGGTCCGCTACCGCCCGGACAAAGACCCGTCAGAAGCCACCACCATCGACGAGGTGCGGGCCCTGCTGCCCAAAACCCAGCCACCCCCGAAGCCCTGACCGGTCCGATATTCACATGCGCCCGCAGCGCGGCCGGCCATAGCGTCATCGCAATGACCTCCCCAGCCGCGCTGCTCAGCGCCTTCGACACCCAGGCCCGCCCAGCGGAGTGGACGATCCTGGACCCTGGCGCCGAGGTGCACCAGGACGGCCCGGTGTTCCGCGTGACCTGGCCGAGCCGCCGAGGCTTCATCGGCGGCCCACCGGCCCTGAACGTCGAAGGCCAGGCCCTGGACACCCTCATCGCCCGCCAACGCGACTACTTCACGGCCCGCAACCAGGCCGTCGAGTGGAAGACCTGGAGCCACGACACCCCGGCAGACCTCCCCACCCGCCTGGAAGCAGCAGGCTTCGAGTCAGAGGGCCGCGAAACGGTCCTGGTAGGCCTGGCCGCCGCCATGACCACCCAGCCCACCCCGGCCGGCGTGACCATCCGCGAGGCCACCACAGAGGCCGACGTCCACGCTCTGGCCGCCACCGCCACGGAGGTCTTCGGCCGCGACCACGACTGGCTGGCGGCCCGCCTCCTCGAAAGCCAGAACGACCCGAACATGATCGCCGTCATCGCCGAGGCGGACGGCCAGGTCGTGTCCTCCTCGCGCATCGAGTTCGTCCCCGGCACGGAGTTCGCGGGCCTGTGGGGTGGCGGCACCCTCGAAGCCTGGCGAGGCAAGGGCATCTACCGAGCCCTGATCGCCCACCGCGCTCGGCTGGCCGTGGCGCGAGGCACCAGGTACCTCCAGGTGGACGCCTCCGAGGACAGCCGCCCGATCCTCGAACGCCTCGGCTTCACCGCCATCACCACCACGACGGGCTACGCCTGGACCCCGAGGTAGCCCTCGATCGGTCCGGAGTGGTCAGGTGCGCGGGACGAACCGGGCGACTCCATCGCCGACCGCCACGTGCCGGCGCAGGTGCTTGTCGGGCTGTTCGTAGCCCAGGGCGGTCAGCACCTGGCTGCCACAGCGCTCGTCGACAGCCCGGGCAGTGACCTTTCATCGTCAGCCCGTCCGACCCGCCCGCCCCCGCGCTTCCTTACCTTGCGGAACGAGCGAAAGTCGTTTGGGGTTCCCGGCTATCCACAGGTTATCCCACCCGGAGGTATCCGCAGGTCAGAATGCCGCCAGCCTGTGGACAACTCGCGATCTTGCGGTGGGTGGAGCTCTGGGCCGGCGCCGACCTGCGCGACGCCTCGTCCAGCCCGGCCCCACGCCCCGACCCTAGTCACGACGCGTCGAGTCAGGTGCCCTGGTGAGACGCTGCGGGTATCGTGGAAGCACGTGCGGTTCATCGAAGGGCATCGACCCTCTTACGACCTGACCTACGACGACGTGTTCCTCGTTCCCGGCCGCAGTGCTGTGGAGTCCCGGTTCGGCGTCGACCTCTCCACTTCGGACGGCACCGGGGCCACGATCCCCATCGTCGTCGCCAACATGACGGCCGTGGCCGGGCGGCGGATGGCGGAGACCATCGCGCGGCGGGGTGGGCTGGTGGTCATCCCGCAGGACGTGCCCACCGAGGCCGTTGCGGAGATCATCTCGTGGGTCAAGGAGCGGCATCCTGTCTGGGACACGCCGTTGACGCTCGGCACCGGGGACGCGGTGGCTGATGCGTGGAATCTGTTGCACAAGCGGGCTCATGGGGCCGTTGTCGTGGTGGACGACGGCGGGCGGCCGCTCGGAGTGGTGGACGAGGCTGCGTTGACCGGGGTGGATCGGTTCGCGCGGCTTGGTGATGTCATGAACACCGACGTGTTGAAGTTGTCGCTCGAGTCGCGGCCTCAGGACGTGTTCGACGAGTTGCACCACAGCGCGCACAAGGTCGCGTTGGGTGTGGACGAGTCGATGCGGCTTCGCGGGGTGTTGACCGAGTTGACCGCGCTCAGGGCCGAGGTCTACCAGCCGGCCAAGGACGACGACGGCAAGCTGAAGGTCGCGGCGGCCGTCGGGGTCAACGGGGACGTGCGGGCCAAGGCCGAGGCGTTGGTCAAGGCCGGTGTGGACGTTCTCGTCGTCGACACGGCTCACGGGCACCAGGAGAAGATGATCGCCGCGCTCGGAGCGCTCAAGGAGATCGGTGTGCCGGTGGCCGCGGGGAACGTGGTCACGGCCGCGGGTGTGCGGGATCTGGTCGAGGCCGGGGCCGACATCATCAAGGTCGGCGTCGGGCCCGGTGCGATGTGCACGACGCGGATGATGACCGGCGTCGGGCGGCCCCAGTTCAGCGCGGTGGCCGAGTGTGCGGCGGAGGCGCGCCGGCTCGGGAAGCACGTGTGGGCCGACGGTGGTGTGCGGCATCCGAGGGACGTGGCGCTCGCGCTGGCCGCCGGAGCGAGCAGTGTGATGGTCGGCAGTTGGTTCGCCGGCACTTACGAGTCGCCAGGGGATCTGCAACGGGATGAGCGCGGGAACCTTTACAAAGAATCCTTTGGAATGGCTTCGAAGCGGGCCGTGAGCGCGCGGACGCGGGGGGACAACGCGTTCGAGCGGGCCAAGAAGGGGCTGTTCGAAGAAGGGATCTCCACCTCCAAAATGCGGTTGGACCCGGTGCGTCCGAGCGTGGAGGATCTGCTCGATGCGATAACGTCCGGCGTTCGCTCGGCCTGCACGTATGCCGGCGCGACCTCGCTGGAGGAATTCCACGACAAGGCTGTGCTCGGCGTTCAGTCCGCCGCTGGTTTTGCGGAGGGAAGGCCGTTGCCAGGGGGATGGTGAGAAAGTGGACGAAGCGGTCTCGGTAAGAGATCTCCGCAAAGTCTATAAAACGGGACAAAAGCCTGCGGTGGACGGATTGAGCTTCGACGTCCACCGCGGTGAGGTCTTCGGGTTGCTCGGGCCCAACGGCGCCGGCAAGACGACGACGGTCGGCGTCCTCACCACGCGCGTCCGCCCCACGTCGGGGCAGGCGCTCGTGGAGGGGGTCGACGTGGTGGCGGACTCGAAGCGGGCGCGGCAGCTGCTGGCCGTCGTGCCGCAGCGCAACAACCTCGACCGGTCGCTCAACGCGCGGCAGAACCTGTTGTTCCACGCGGCCTACCACGGCATCGGGCCCAAGGAACGGCAGCGGCTCGCCGACGACATCATCGAGCGGATGGGCCTCAAGGACCACCAGAACGCGCTCGTCGACACGTTGTCGGGCGGGCAGGCGCAACGGCTGATGATCGCCCGCGCGTTGATGCACCGGCCGAAGGTGCTGTTCCTCGACGAACCGAGCACCGGGCTGGACCCGCAGGCCCGGCTCTTCGTCCACGAACGGATCGCGGCGCTGCACGCGGACGGCGTCACGGTCGTGCTCACCACGCACGACATGGACGAGGCCACCAAGCTGTGCGACCGGGTCGGCATCGTCGACCACGGCAAGCTGCTCACGCTCGACGCGCCGGACGAGCTCACCAAAAATCTGCCCGGCAGCAACACCGTCAGCGTCACGGTGAGCCCCAACGGCCACGACACCGTCAAGATCACCCAAGCTCTGTCCGAAGTGGACGGAGCGCAGCGGGTCGAGGAGATCGGGAACATGTTCCGCGTCTACACCGACGCCGACACCTCGATCACACTGCCCGCGGTGCTGAACGTGCTGCGGGACCTCGACGTGACGGTCAGCGACGTCGCGATCGGCAAGCCCAGCCTCGAGGACGTCTTCATCCACCTGACCGGCAGGGAGCTGCGGTGAGCCAACTCAGGACGTTCCAGGCGATCCTGTGGCGCGACGTCTTCGTCACGGGCCGCGAGCTGCCCAGCTTCCTCGCCCAGGTGATCATCCAGCCGTTCTTCATCCTCTTCATCTTCGCGAAGGTGCTGGGGGACATCGGGTACGTGCAGAACGACTTCGCGCAGGTGCTGCTCCCCGGCATCATCGCGATGAACGGCTTCCTCGGCGCGCTGCAGAACACGACATTGCCGCTGGTGCTCGACTTCAGCTGGACGCGCGAGATCGAGGACCGGCTGCTCGCGCCCATCTCCATCCCGCTCGTCGCCGTCGAGAAGATCGTGTTCGGTGCCATCCGCGGCTTCTTCGCGGCCGTGCTGATGGTGCCCGTCGGGTTCGTCATGCTCGACGTCTCCTGGGCGTGGGAAGGAATCCCGGGCGCGCTGCTGGTGATCATTCTCGGCTGCCTGGCAGGCGGATCCGTGGGCATGGTCATCGGCACGTCGGTGCCCGCGCGGCGCGTCAACGTCATGTTCGCGGTCATCCTCACGCCGTTGCTGTTCACCGGTTCGTCGCAGTTCCCGTGGCGGTCGCTGAGCGACGACCTGCTGTGGTTCAAGGTGATCTGCGCGCTCAACCCGCTCACGTACGTCAGCGAGGGCATGCGCGCGGAGCTCGTGCCGAACGTGCCGCACATCCCGCTGCCGATCGTGCTGCTCGTGCTCGTCGTCGCGATCGCGGGCTTCGGCGCCCTCGGCCTGCGCGGCTTCATGAAGCGCGCACTCGACTAGGAACAGCAGACGAAAAACGGCCCCGCGCACCGGAAGTGCGCGGGGCCGTTCTCACGCCGGGACGACTAGGAGGCGTAGTCCTCCTCCAGCATCTCGGTGACGAGAGCCGCGATCGGCGAACGCTCCGAGCGCGTCAGCGTGACGTGAGCGAAGAGCGGGTGGCCCTTCAGCTTCTCGATCACCGCCGCCACGCCGTCGTGCCGGCCCACCCGCAGGTTGTCGCGCTGCGCCACGTCGTGCGTCAGCACCACCCGCGAGTTGCTGCCCAGTCGCGACAGCACGGTCAGCAACACGTTGCGCTCCAACGACTGCGCCTCGTCGACGATCACGAAGGAGTCGTGCAGCGAACGGCCGCGGATGTGGGTGAGGGGCAGGACCTCGAGCATCCCGCGGTCCATCACCTCTTCCACGACCGCCTGGCTCACCAGCGCGCCGAGGGTGTCGAACACCGCCTGCGCCCACGGCCCCATCTTCTCGTTCTCGCTACCCGGCAGGTACCCGAGCTCCTGGCCGCCGACCGCGTACAACGGCCGGAACACCACGACCTTCCGGTGCTGCCTGCGCTCCATCACGGCCTCGAGGCCCGCGCAGAGCGCCAGTGCCGACTTGCCCGTGCCCGCACGTCCGCCCAGCGAGACGATGCCGACATCGGAGTCCAGCAAGAGATCCAGGGCGATCCGCTGTTCCGCGGACCTCCCGTGCAGTCCGAACGCCTCCCGATCCCCGCGCACCAGCCTGATCTGCTTGTCCGCGGTCACCCGGCCCAGAGCGCTCGACGTGCCCGACAGCAACCGGAGTCCGGTGTGACAGGGCAGCTCGGCGATGTGCTCCAGGTCCTCGTACTGGGTGGGGTCGACGACGTTCTCCTTGAACAGGCTGTCCACCAGGGACTGCGGAACGTCCATGTCGGACATTCCCGTCCAGCCTGACAGGGTCACGTCGTGCGCCCGGTACTCCTCCGCCGGCAGGCCGACCGATCCGGCCTTGACCCGCAGCGGCATGTCCTTCGTCACCAGGGTGACGGCGCGCCCCTCAGCAGCGAGGTTGAGGGAGCAGGCGAGGATTCGGGCGTCGTTGGAGTCCGTTCGGAAACCTGATGGCAACACCTCCGGGTCGGAGTGGTTGAGCTCGACGTGCAAGGTGCCTCCCAGATCCCCGATGGGGATCGGCGAATCGAGGCGACCATGCCGCAAGCGCAGGTCGTCGAGAAGACGCAGTGCTTCCCTCGCGAACCAGCCCAGTTCGGGGTGGTGGCGCTTGCCCTCCAGCTCGCTGATCACCACGAGCGGCAGCACGACCTCGTGCTCCGCGAACCGGGTGGGGGCGAGAGGATCGGACAGCAGTACCGACGTGTCCAGCACATATGTCGTGATGGCCGGTGCGGCGGACTTGCGCCTGGAGGAAGAACTGCGCGATGAGCCTGAGGTACGGCTCGCGGGACGTCGTGCGTTCACGGCAACTCCCTCACGAACGCGGCACCCGCGTCCGCTCCTCGCTGGGCCAGGCACCACCCTGATCGGTCGTCTCGCCTTCCGCCGGTGACGGCGTCAGGCAGGTCGACCACGAGGGCCGGGTGCCGGCCCCCTCGCGACTTTTTCTGCCACGATCAGAGCCTCCCTGCGCGGTCCGCAGTGGTCGCGTCCCGCCGCTTTCGAAGTTACCTGTGGAAGTGCCCCATCTGCACGAAGCCACACAGGTGAATCCGAATTTGTCATCTTCCGGACAACAAACCGAAACATGGCCGCAGCCGTGTTTCCGCTGGTCAGATGGCGTTCTCCTGGGTGTTGCGCGCAAGCCACGAGAGACCGTCGCGAACCTGGGATTCGAGTGAATCCGGTACGAGGGGCTCGTCGAGAAGTCTCAGATAGCGGGAGTCGAGCGACTCTCCAGGCGCGCGGACGTCGAGCCAGGCCCGCACCAGACGCACCCCTTCGACGTATGTGGTCGTGTACGCGCGCCACAACGGGTCCGCCAGAAAACGAACCATTTGCCGTGCGCGGGCCTCGGGGACTAGCAGCCACCTGCACAGATGCGCAACCACGTCATCCTGATCCGCACCCCGATCGTGTAGCAGCAGGGCCGCGTCCTGCCGCACCGTGAGCAGGCCGGACGCCGCCGCCTCGACCTTTTCGGACAGTTCGCCGTCCATTCGCAACCCCAGGTCGCCGAGCACCGCCTCGGTCCACCGGCCCCAGCCCGGCCCGACCGCGGCGTGCAGGCCCAGGTCCGCCATGCCCTCGGCCATCAGGCACTGCGGCGTGTTGATCAGGAAGATCGACTGCTCGGCGTGGCCGCGCTTCGCGACCAGCCCGGCCTCCTTGCGGCAGTGCTCGGTGTGGTGGCCCGGATAGGACTCGTGCGCGACCAGGTGCGGCAGGTTCGACATGCGATGACCCATGTCGGCGTTGACGGCCACACGGCTGCGGTAGCCGCCCAGGTAGTAGTTGAAGCCGCTCCACGGCTTGTTCGTGACGATCTGGTACTCGACGATCTCCTGCTCGGGCAGCGCGAACTTCTGCCTGACCCGGTCCCTCAGGGCGCTCGACAACGCCTGCACGGCGCCCTGGAGGCGGCGCCGGGGCACCTCGTCGTCCGCGCGGAAGTCGCCGAGGCGCTCGGCGAGCGTTCCCGGGCCGTCCAGCACGGCGTTGAGGCTGCGGTGGGCCTGCCGGTACACGTCCTCGTCGCCGGGGCGGATGCGCACCTGGAAGTACTGGTGGACCTCGTCGACGAACGAGACGGGCTGGCCGTCGAGCTTGCGCGCCGTGCACTCCAACGCCCGCAGGTGCGCGTCCAGGAACTGTTTGCGCTGGTCAGCGAGGTCGCTGCCGGGGAGTTCGCGGCGCAGCAGCCGCGCGTGATCTCCCAGCGCCCGCGGGTGCAGGCGTGGTTCGTTGTCGACCGCGCGGCTCAGGGCCTGGTCGCCGGTGTACGAGTCGACGAACCCGGGCACCAGGCGCCCGAGCCGAAGCCCCAGCACCAGGTATGCGCGCACGAGCTCGTTGGCGTCCATGAGCCGGAGAGCTTAGAGCGTCTACCACAGCGCCTTACTCGCGACCGAATCGTGAAACGACGACCACTCCATCGGGGAATGTTGTTGATCTTGACGTCACACAATGGGGTCACGCGGGCCGCCAATTCGGATCAACACCTATAGCGTTTCCGCCCGGAGACCCCACCGACTCCGGAGATCCCCGAAGACTCCGGAAATGACGGGGATAACCCGACATGAAGGAGAATCACATGAAGAAGGCTTGTGCCGTGGTGGCTGCTGCCGCCGCGCTGTCGCTCGCGTTCGCCCCGGCCGCCATGGCCGGCGAGGGCCACGGTGGACACCACTGGAAGAACGGCCCCCTGCTGGTTCTGCTCAACGGCAACAACCTGAACGGCACCATCGGCGCCTGCGGCAACAACGTCGGTGTCCTGGGCGGCGCCGTGCCGATCAACTCGCCGTCGATCACCGAGACGTGCGCCGCCGGCGGCATCGTCGACGAGGGCTGATCTCCCTTTAGATCTACGTCTGGGGGCGTCATTTCTGGCGCCCCCAGACGCGTTTTCCCGCTTTAA
Source organism: Lentzea sp. NPDC058450 (assembly GCF_042721395.1). Taxonomy (NCBI): domain Bacteria; kingdom Bacillati; phylum Actinomycetota; class Actinomycetes; order Pseudonocardiales; family Pseudonocardiaceae; genus Lentzea; species Lentzea sp. NPDC058450. Next base: position 277,651 of record NZ_JBHXLO010000007.1, on the reverse strand, counting down.
ACCTTCATGAGGAGAAAAATCGTGCTGAAGAAGGCTGCCGCCGCTCTCGGCGTCGCTGCTGCGTTCGTCGTCATCGGTTCCCCGGCAATGGCCGCCCCCGGCCACCACTGGGTCAACGAGCCGCTGCTGATCGTCGGCAACGCCAACAACCTCAACGGCGTCGTCGGCGCCTGCGGCAACAACGTCGGTGTGCTCGGCGCGGCGGTTCCGGTGAACTCGCCCTCCATCACCGAGACCTGCGCCGCCGGTGGCATCGAAGACGGCGACGACTTCGGCCCGCACTGGGGCTGATCTCGGTTGCACGAAGGGGCGCTCACCTCGCGGTGGGCGCCCCTTCGGCGTTTCCGTGTCCGTCAGCCGCCGTAGCGGCGGTGGCGCTTGGCGTACTCGCGCATGGCCCGCAGGAAGTCGGTGCGGCGGAAACCGGGCCAGTAGGCCTCGCAGAACCAGAACTCCGAGTGCGCCGACTGCCACAGCATGAAGCCGGAGAGCCGCTGCTCACCGGACGTGCGGATGATCAGGTCGGGGTCGGGCTGGCCGGACGTGTAGAGGTGCTCGGCGATGTGGTCGACGTCGAGGACCTCGGCGAGCTCCTCGATCGTGCCGCCGCGCTCGGCGTGCGCCTGCAACAGCTTCCTGACCGCGTCCGCGATCTCCTGCCGGCCGCCGTACGCGACGGCGACGTTGACCTGGATGCCCGTGCGGTTCTTGGTGCGCGCGGTCGCGTTCGAGAGGCGTTCGGCGTGCTCCTTGGGCAGCATGTCGAGCGCGCCGACGTGCCGCACCCGCCACGGGTTGCCGTCCTCGGCCAGTTCGTCGGTGATGTCCGCGATGATGTCGAGCAACGGCGCCAGCTCGTCGTTGTCGCGACTGAGGTTGTCGGTGCTCAGCATCCAGAGCGTGACGACCTCGACGTTCGCCTCGCCGCACCACTCGAGCAGCTCGAGGATCTTGCGCGCGCCGGCCCGGTGTCCATGTGCGACGTCCGTGAACCCGGCTTCTCGCGCCCACCGGCGGTTGCCGTCGAGGACCACGCCCACGTGTTTGGGTGCCTGGGCGCTCGAACTCACCTCGCGCCGGAGAATCCACTCGTAGAGGTGGACGGCGACGTCTTTCACACGGGTGCGGAGTGCCACGTCCGAACAGCGTACGCCGTGCAAGGTTCATCACTGAGCCGCGGTAGGAAACCTACGGTCGCGTAACCTAGGGCCCTGTGACCACTGCGACCGTTCCTCCCCAGCCCGGACTGCGGCCGCGCCTGCGTGGATGGCTGCACTTCTGGTCGTTCATCGCCTCGGTGGCGACAGGCGCGACACTCATCGCTCTGGCAGCGTCCACAGTGTCCGCGCGCGCTGCCCTGGCCACCTCCGTCTACGGCCTGACGGTCCTGGGCCTCTTCGGCGTCTCGGCGCTGTACCACCGCGTGACGTGGAAGTCCGACCGCGTCCGCACGTGGATGAAGCGCATGGACCACTCGATGATCTTCGTGTTCATCGCGGGCACCTACACGCCGTTCGCGCTGCTGGCCATGGACCCCGGAACCGGTTCCACCGTCCTGTGGGTCGTGTGGATCGGCGCTCTGCTGGGCGTGACCTTGAAGCTCGCGTGGCCGCACGCGCCGCGCTGGCTCGGGGTGCCGATCTACATCGCGCTCGGGTGGGTGGCGGTGTTCGTGCTGCCCGAGCTGCTGCACCACGCCGGGGTGGCCGCTCTCGTGCTGTTGTTGGTGGGTGGCGCTTTGTACACGGTGGGTGCCGTGTTCTACGCGACCCGCTGGCCGAACCCGTGGCCGCAGGTGTTCGGGTACCACGAGTTCTTCCACGCGGCGACCGTGGTGGCGGCGATCTGCCACTACATCGCTATTTGGCTCGCGATGTACTCCTGAGCCGGAGGCTTCGGGTGGGTTGAGCTTGTCAGGCCGTCAGGCCCGCTTCTTCGGCTTGAAGAGCGCGTTGGTGGCCTTCCTGCTCTTGTCGCCGCTGGACGGCATCAGGTGCATGTAGACCCGCAGCGTGAAGCCGGGGTCGCCGTGGCCAAGATTGACGCTCAGCGACTTGATGGAGACGCCGTTTTCCAACTGGACGGACGCGTACAGGTGCCGTAGCGCGTGCATCCCGTCGTCTTGGTTCACGTAGTCGAGGCCAGCCCGCGTGAACGTTGGGCGCCACACGCCCATGTTGAACTTCTGTCGTCGGCAGGCGCTCTGTCCGGGCAACCCCGAAGTGGTCGATCAGCGTGGCTTCGTAGGGCAGCTGCTCGCCAGGAGCCAGGCGTCCGTGATCGATGTGCGCGCGCAGGATGTTCGCGATCTTGCGGTACGGCGGCCGATCGCTGGACCTGTCTATAGTTCCTAGATCGAGCATGGTCACCTACCCCTACAGACGACTAGATGAGTCATTTTTTCACGCTAGTCTGCTGAGGGAAAGTGCAGGCAATGACTGAGACACCGCGCCATTCGGTGAGCGTCGCCGGAATCGTCGTCAACGACGAAGGTAAGGTTCTTGTCATTCGCCGCCGTGACAACGGCCACTGGGAGCCCCAGGCGGTGTACTCGAAATCGGGGAGACCTTCGAGGACGGCGTGCGTCGGGAGGTTCTTGAGGAGCCTGGAATCTTGGTTCGAGTTGAGCGACTTACCGGTGTTTACAAGAATATGAACCTTGGCATCGTTGCTCTTATATTTCGCTGTGATCCTTTGGGTGAGCCTATCGGGCCAACTGATGAAGCATCGGAGATTCGCTGGATATCCATGCAAGAGATCCGAGGATCGACGGCACCCGCGTACGCAACACGTATTGCGTACGCATTTGAGTCACGGTCCGTAAACGCTCGTATCCATGATGGGGTCAGTTTGATCGACTGAGGCTTTGTCATGCTAGCTGTACTGCTTGTCGGTGCCCTAGTGAAACTGTGGGGGATCGTCGTCCATTGGAATCATTGCTTCGATCTCACGCCTCAGTTTGGTTGCTTCAAATTGAAGATGATCAAGTAGTGTAGTTGCCTGCCCAAGGCTTGCTTTCGCGTTGGCGACCCTCTCTGTAAGCCCGTAGATCCTTTCCTGTGCTGCGGAAGCCGCACTCGAATCGCCTTTGAGATCGGCTCTCTCTTTCTCTATCGTTGCTTCGTGTAGCTGCTCTTGTAGAACTGTGAGGATCTCAAGGCTACGGTCGCGCATTTCTGCTGCATTGTTCGCCTCCAGGTCGGACAGATGAAGTCTTTTGAGCATTTCGCCGGGATTGTTTACACGCGAGGCGGCCTTGATGAGTCGGGTTATCTGCCTTTCGGTAAGAGATGTTTCCTTGCTGAGTATCTTAATTGCGTCAGATATCGGGTATCGCCTTTTGGGCTGCGCTTCAGGGGTATCATTAACCACCCGGATCTCTTCGACGACCGCCTCGTCAACTGGCACTGATCTGCGCTCGTCAAAGATTCTTACGAACTGGTTCGATCGGTAAGAGTAAAATGCCTGACCTGTCTCATCGCAGAATTCCTTGCGAAGACGAGGCTCCGGTCCTAGTACTTCGCCTTCGCTCTCCCACCACCAGTCGCTCTTCTTGTCGTCTGTTACGAAAAGGACGTCAGCCTCATTGTTTCGAGCGTGCTCCAGGATTTGCCACCAAAGAATATAGTCTCCGTAGCAGCGAGGTGCAGGCTTGTTCTTGGCATCCTTGTAGCCAGGTGGTATGCTTTCTTCGAAGCGTATCTTTGCGACTTTATAGAGGTCCTCAAGTTTTCCGGGCGAAGGCTTTGGCCCTATCTTCCCTTCGTATAGCTCCGCCAGGCTTTCGAGCACGGAGTCATTTTGTGGGGTAATGGCATAAGAGTTCATTTGCGAAGAGTGCATTTCTCTGACCTGACGCTTAAAGTCATCGACAACGCGGTCCCACTGGGATTGCAGGGCGTCTGGTTCAAAAAAAGCATTCTGCGAGTACTCCTGTAGGGTGCTGGAAAGTCCTTTCTTGAAAGACTCTAGAGTACCTTCAATCTTCTTTCCCATTCCTCTCTGTTCGCGAATCCTGTTGACGCGATTCTCGTGAAATTCAAACCCGACTTGATGTGGAATCCAGAGTCGGTCGGCGGAGTCGCGCAAAATATTCATTAGTTTATCGCGTGCACTGGCGGAAAGCCGATAGAGGCTAAGTAGTACATTTGTATCAACAACTACGAGGGCAGATGTCCAGATTTTGTCAATCTCATCCGATGTAGGAGGGTGGTGACCGATGAACTCGCGGCGCATCCCTTTAGGATGCGCCTATATTGACAATGAAGCAAGAGGTCGTCTCGGATCAGTCTGAGAGTCATGGGCTGCGGAGTGCGGGACAGTCTCTGCTGAATTCAGCTTTATGGGATCAAGGCGCCGCCGTCGGCGGCGCGCGACGGGCCAGTCGCCTACCAGCGTGGCCCGCATCCATCCGGGCACGTCGGGCTCCCGCTTCGCTCCGCCCGCCGGCCACGGCGGCACGGCCTATGAGGTGGCGCGGCAGCGCACCGTCAACGGCGGAACCAGAACCACGAGCTACCCGCAGACCCCAGTCGGAACGATCGCGCAGACGGCCAGCTGACCGAGCCGGGCACGGCGATCGACTGCCGCGACGGCTACGCCGCCTTGCTACCGAGCAACGACCCCAGACAGCACAAAGGGCACCACCACGACACGCCATGATCGGTCACGGCCAGCGGCACCGCGTCAAGACGGGAAAGCGTGTCTTGACCCGCCACCACTGTCCGCGAGATCGGCTCAGTGTCGGGATGATGCCCCGGCAGCGGTTGGTCAACTCCCAGGCCGTCCACAGGCCGTGAGACGTCCCAAAGCGTCGAAAACCAGTGGGAACTGTCGAGCGCCAAAACCGCAGCTCAACAGCCATGCAGGCCAAATCCACGCCTACAAGAAATCCTGGCGTTCACAACATCGCCATCTGGCTCGCGATGTACTCCTGACGTTCTCTACCGTCTGGCCGCATGACACGCGTTGTGTGCCAGGCGGTGCGCTGGGTGGGCGAGTCGGTCGAGGTTCGGCTCACCGACGCACGCGGTGTCGTGCGGAGCGCGGTGGAGGACCCGGCGGTGGTCGACCACCGAGGGTGGCTGAGCCTCGGCATCGAGCTTCCCTTCGACATCGAGGTCGCCTGCGACGTCACGGCTTCGGACGGCGACCTGGTCGCGGTCTCCACCCCGTTGCCGTGGGGTGAGGTCGAGGTGACGCCGTACCAGCTCCGCGGTGGCGGTGTCGTCGCGCGGGAGGTCGGCTTCTACGAGTCGGCTGATGAGGTCCGGGCCGCGATGGCAGGCACCGAGCAACCGTGGGAGCGGGACGCGCTGCGGTACCTGGAGCAGGGACACCTCGTCGTGATGCCGATGTCCTGGGTGCCGGATCTGCTCGACCCGGACGGCCCGAGTCTCAACGAGCGCGGTGAGTGGACCGACGGTGTGTGGTTCTGGGACGGCACGGTCGTGCACTACCTGCGTGAGCACCACGTGGCGCTGCCTGACGAGTTCCTCGCGCACATGGCGGCAAACGGGTGGGAGGTGCCGCAGATGACCGATGAGGAGTCGTTGGCGGTCGCCTGCTTGCGCCATCCGTTCCTCGCCGACGACGTGGCGGCTCCGGTCGCCGAGGCGTGACGACCGGAGCCCGTGCGGAGTTCAGCGGCCGCCGCGGGCCATGTGCAGGACGTCCAGGGCCGCGTCCAGCTGCTCCTCGGTCAGCTTTCCCGGCACGTGGCCGCGTTCCAGCACCACCTCGCGGATCGTCTTGCGCTCCTTCAGCGACTGCTTGGCGATCGACGCCGCCTCCTCGTAGCCGATGTAGCGGTTCAGCGGCGTGACGATGGACGGGGACGACTCGGCGTACTCGCGCATCTGGTCCGCGGCGGGCTCGGTGCCGAGGAGGACCTTGTCGGCGAGCAGGCGGGACACCGCGGCCAGCAGGCGGGACGACTCCAGGACGTTGCGGGCGATGACCGGCAGCATCACGTTGAGCTGGAAGTTGCCCTGCGAGCCGGCGAACGCGACGGTGGCGTCGTTGCCGATGATCTGGGCCACGACCATCATCGTCGCTTCGGAGATCACCGGGTTGACCTTGCCCGGCATGATCGAGCTGCCCGGCTGGAGGTCGGGGAGTGCCAGTTCGCCGAGGCCGGTGCGGGGGCCGGAGCCCAGCCAGCGGAGGTCGTTGGCGATCTTGAAGAGTGCCACGGCGGTGGTGCGGAGCTGGCCCGAGATCTCGACGACGCCGTCCTGCGTGGCCTGCGCCTCGAAGTGGTCGCGGGCCTCGGCCAGGGGGAGGTCGGTGGCGGCGGCCAGTTCGGCGGAGACCAGGGCGCCGAACTCGGCCGGGGCGTTCAGGCCGGAGCCGACGGCCGTGCCGCCGATCGGGAGTTCGGCCAGGCGCGGGATCGAGGCCGAGAGGCGTTCCACGGAGTAGCGGACCTGCGACGCCCAGGCGCCCGCTTCCTGGCCCAGCGTGATCGGCACCGCGTCCATGAGGTGGGTGCGGCCGGACTTGACCAGGTCGGACCACTCGGCCGCTCGTGACTCCAGCACGCCGAGGAGGTGCTGCAGCGACGGGATCACGTCGGTCACGACGGCTTCGGTGGCGGCGACGCGGAGGGTCGTCGGGAACGTGTCGTTGGACGACTGCGAGGCGTTGACGTGGTCGTTCGGGTGCACGTCGCGGCCCAGTGTGCGGGTTGCCAGGGTGGCGATGACCTCGTTGGCGTTCATGTTCGAGGACGTGCCGGAGCCCGTCTGGAAGACGTCGACCGGGAAGTGGTCGTCCCACTTGCCGGCGGCGACCTCGTCGGCTGCCAGGGCGATGGCGGACGCGAGGTCCTCGTCGAGGACGCCCAGGCGGGCGTTGGCACGGGCCGCCGCCGCCTTGAGCAGACCCAGGGCACGGATCTGCGCGCGCTCCAGGCCTCGACCGGAAATCGGGAAGTTCTCGACCGCGCGTTGGGTTTGGGCGCGCCACAATGCGTCGACCGGCACGCGGACCTCACCCATCGTGTCGTGCTCGACGCGGTACTCCTGTTCAGACATACCTTCGAGTCTCTATGGTCGATCACAGCACTGCCACCCACCACTGGCAGAAGGGCACCACTCATGGAGCGTGACGTCGACCTCCTCATCGTGGGAGCGGGTCCGACTGGGTTGTTCGCCGCTTATTACGCAGGCTTCCGGGAGATGAACGTCGCGGTCGTGGACGCCCTGCCCGAACCGGGCGGTCAGGTCACCGCGATGTATCCGGAGAAGATGATTTTCGACGTGGCCGGGTTCCCCGCCGTCCGGGGTCGCGACCTCGTCAACGGCCTGGTGGAACAGGCCGGTCAGTTCAAGCCCACCTACCTGCTGGGTCGCCAGGCGCGCACCTGTGAGTCCATTGAGGACGGTCTGCGGATCGGCCTCGCGGACGGGTCCTCGATCACCACGAAGGCCGTGCTGATCACGGCCGGGATGGGCGAGTTCAACCCCAGGCCGCTGCCCGCCGGCGACGGCTGGCTGGGCCGGGGCATGGTGCACTTCGTGCCGGTGCTCGCCGAACACGCGGGCCAGCACGTCGTGATCGTCGGCGGCGGCGACTCCGCGTTCGACTGGGCGCTGGCGCTGCACCCGATCGCCGCGAGCGTCAAGATCGTCCACCGCAGGGCCAACTTCCGCGCGCACGCCGCCACCGTCCGGCAGGTGCGCGAGCTGGGTGTCGAGATCATCACCGACGCCGAGGTGCTCGCGTTGCGCGGCGAGCCGCTGTCCGAAGTGGACATCAAGGTCAAGGGCGGTGACGCGCGGACGTTGCCCGCGCAGACCGTCGTCGCCGCCCTCGGGTTCACCGCCGACCTCGGCCCGATCGAGTCGTGGGGGCTGGAGCTCGACCACCGCGCGGTGCTCGTCGACTCGACCATGAAGACCAAGCTCGACCGGGTCTACGCGGCCGGGGACGTGGCGCAGTACCCCGGGAAGGTCAAGCTGATCGCGACCGGCTTCGGGGAGGCGGCAACTGCGGTCAACAACATCGCGGTGGCGCTCAACCCGTCGGCGCACCTGTTCCCGGGGCACTCCAGCGACGGCACCTGACCTGGGACGTCAGCGGGAAGACAGCGAGCTTCAGTAGCCTGACCAGGTAGCACAATTCCTGGGGGGCTTGTGATTCACGTGTACTGGGCCGACATGGTGCCGGGCATGCCGTGGTGGGCCGGTCCCGTCACGCGTGCCCGCCGCACCGTGTACTGGCAGCCGTTGTCCGATCTGGTCGAACGCCGGGTCAACGCCGCCGTCGACACGTCCCGCTGGGGTTCGGACGTGCTCGTCGAGCTGACGGTGCCGGAGCTGATCGTGCCCGACATCGCGGTGATGCCGGGGTTCGCGGTCGCGCAGCTCGCGTTGCCGGAGGCGCTCAACCGGTCGCGGGACGTCGAGCTGGTCGTGGCGGCGCTGGAGGACGGCGTGCACGGGACCGTCGAACGGGTCGCGCGGCGGCTCGGGCGGCCGTACGAACGCACCCGCGGCGAGCCGGGCAACTTCGAGCACCCGTTGCGGCTGAGCACGCTCGCCGGGCGGTTCGGCGGGACCATCGGGCTGGTCAGGCAGGACGTGGAGGACCTCAACGCCGACGAGGTGCCCTGGGAGGGGCACGAGGGCTGGCGGGTGGTCAGGGCCCGGGACGAACCGGCCGGTCGGCCCGTGTCCGATGTGGACTTCAGTGCGGTGGACGTGCCGGTGCTGCTGGACGACCTGTCCGCGGAGCCGGCGACGGGGCTGATCGTGGTCGGGAAGGAACTCGAACGGCTCACGGGCTGGTTGCCGAACGGTCTCGCCGGGCGCGTCTCGGTCCTGGGACGCGATGATGGGTGCTGGTGGGCGGCGATCGGCTGAGGAGACGTGCATGACCCGGTGGAAGCTGGTCGCGGTGCTGGCCGCGGTGACCGCGCTCGGGGGATGCTCTCCCGCTCAGTCCTGGGCGGTGAAGCTCACGCCCACGGGGTTGCCGCAGTTCGTCGACACCGGGTGTGACGCGCCGCCGGTGGCCTCCATGGCCGTCGACGCGGGTGGCAAGGAGATCTGGCGGCTCGAGTTCGGGCAGCCGGCGAAGATCGGCGAGGTCACCGTCGGCCAGAAGCCCGAGGGTGCGCAGGAGAAGGTCGCCTGGCAGCCGCCGAAGGGCGACCAGAAGCTGAAGCTCGACGTGCGCCGCTCTGGCGGTGACGCGAAGACCGTCGAGTTCACGCTGGACGGCCTGAAGGACGGCAAGGTCGGGTTCGACGGCGACTACCTCACCGCAGAGGAGTTCGCGAAGGAACGCGGGACGTGCTGACGGGCCCGGCCGCGCACGGCCGGGCCCGTCGAACGGGAGAACCTACGGAAGCACCTGCACCTGTTCGCCGACCATCAGGTTGTCGTAGAAGACGACCGACGCGTCCATCGGCATCCGGATGCAGCCGTGCGACTGGACCGCCGTGTCACCCCGGTGGAACGCGATGCCGGTCGTGGTGAAGTACACCGCGTTCGGCATCGGGCCGTTGTAGGGGACGCTCCAGTCGTTCTTCACCTTGCGCAGCACCGAGAACGTGCCCACCGGGGTCTCGTACCCCGGCTTGCCGTGGCTGATGGTCACCGGCCCGTAGCTCACGTTGCCGTTGAAGACCAGCCACGCCTGGTTGGAGTGCTTCTCCAGGCACGCTCCGTTGTGGACGGTACATCCCGCCTGAGCCTGTGCGGGAACAGCAAAGCCGAGGATCAGGAGCACCGTCGCGATCAGAACTCGCATCTCTCATCACCCCTCAGTAGTGGGATAACCACGTTGGGGTGACTTCAATCACCGACTTATGGAAGAACCTGGACGCGCTCGCCGGGGAAGAGGTTGTTGTAGAAGACCTCGGAGTCGTTCCAGGAGAGCCGGACGCAGCCGTGCGACTGGGAGTTCAGGTCGCCCTGGTGGAACGCGATGCCGTCGGTCGTGAAGTAGACCGAGTTGGGCATCGGGCCGTTGTAGGGAACGCTCCAGTCGTTCTTCACCTTGCGCAGCACCGGGAAGTTGCCCACGGGCGTGCCGAAACCGGGCTTGCCGTGGCTGATCCGGACCGGGCCGTAGCTCGTCACGCCGTTGGTGACGAGCCACGCGAGGTTCGAGTGCTTCTGCACGCACGCTCCGTTGTGGACGGTGCAGCCGGAAGCGTGTGCGGGGGCAGCGAAACTAAGCAGGAACAAGGCCGCTACGGCCAGGGCTCTCATGAATGGTGATCATGAGACCACCTGGACGGTCTCGCCAATCGAGAGGTTGGTGAAGTAGTACTGCGCCGCCTGCGGGTCGAGGTGGATGCAGCCGTGCGACGGCACGTCCAGCTCGCCCTCGTGGAACGCGATGCCGCTCTCGGTGAAGTACGTCGACCACGGCATCGGCGCGTTGTACGGCCGGCTCCACTCGTCCTTCACCTTGCGCAGCACCGGGAAGTTGCCGAGCGGCGTCTCGAAGCCCTTGCGGCCGTGCGTGATCGGCTTCGGTCCGTAGACGATCTTGTCGCCCCGGACGATCCAGGTCTGGTTCGTAGAGAGCTGGATGCAGGCGCCGTCGCTGATCGTGCACGGAGTGGGCTTCACGACGGGCGGAGGAGGCGGCGGCGGGGGAGGGGTTTCCGACGAAGTCGAAGGCGGCGTCGAAGGAGCTGAGGGAGCTGACGAGACCGACGAAGGCGGTGCCGACGTCGGTGTTTCGGCCTGGACGTTGCTCTGCGCGCACCCCGCGAGCGACAACAACGCGACCGCTGCGACCACCATCCGCATGGCCCACCCCCTGGTTGTTCCATCCCTTGCCGAAGTAGACGACGGGAGGATCACTCAGGTTGCAACGCGGAGGCCCGCCTCCCATAACGGTTGGGAGACGGGCCTCGGGAACGCGCTTACCTGGTTACAGGCCGCCGACGTTCGTGTTGATCCACGAGCGGTAGTACGCCACGTCGACGTAGATCGACGGAGCCTGGGCGCAGTTCGCGCCACCGCCGGAGCGGCTGGTCGCGCCGATGAGCTCCCAGCGGCCGCCGACCGACTTCACCTGCGGGCCACCCGAGTCGCCGTAGCAGGCGCCCTTGTTGCCACCGGTGTTGTTGGTGCAGATCTCCGAGACGGCGCTGATGCCGGAGCAACGGCTGTCCGCGACGATCGAGGTGTTGAGCTCCTGCAGGGTCACCGGGGCACCACACGCGCCGCGGACCGGGCAGGTCTGGCCCCAGCCGATGATGCGGGTGGCCGTGCCGACCGCGCCCGACGAGGTCGGGATCGTGATCGGGGCCTGGCTGACCGAGGTGTTGAGCTGCACGACCGCGAGGTCCGCGGACGGGTGCAGGATGATCCGCGACGCACCGGTCGTGGTGCCGCCGCTGGTGCGGTTCGTCGTGCCGATCCGGGTGCGGATCGAGGCAGCCGAGGAGCCCTGGACGCAGTGCTTCGCCGTCACGACCCAGTTGGCCTTGACCAGCGAAGCGCCACAGAAGTGGCTGCCGGAGGTGCTCTGCAGGGAGACCATGAACGGGTAGACCTGCGAGGCGTTGGTGCCACCGACGATCATCGGCGAGACCTCGCCGTCGGCGGTGGGAGCCGGTGCCGCAGCCGCAGCGGTGACCGTGGCGAGCAGGGCGCCCGCGGCCACGACGATTGCGGAGAACAACGAACGTGCCCTCATCGTTGAGTTTCCTTTCCTGAACCCGGCGCAGGGTTGCCGGGGTCAGGAGGGAAGTTATGGACGAAGGTCACACTGTCACTAGGGTCACTCGTCTGGTCACTGAGCGTTCACAGTTCACAGTGAATGGGACGATTACGGCAAAGGCTGCTGAACGTCCTCGGGCAGGTCGAAGTCGACCGAGGCGTATTCGCGCAGCTTGTGGAGGCTGTGGAAGCCGTCGATCATGCGGACCGTGCCGGACTTGGAGCGCATGACGATCGACTGCGTCGTGCAGCCGCCGGCGCGGTAGTGCACGCCGCGCAGAAGGTCACCATCGGTCACGCCGGTCGCGCAGAAGAAGACGTTGTCGCCACTCACAAGATCGTTCGTGGTGAGCACGCGGGACAGGTCGTGGCCCGCGCCGATCGCCTTCTCGCGCTCCTCGTCGTCCTTGGGCCACAACCGGCCCTGAATGGCGCCACCGACGCACTTGAGAGCCGCCGCCGCGATGATGCCCTCGGGAGTGCCGCCGATGCCCACGAGCATGTCCACGCCCGACGTGGGGCGCGCGGCGGCGATCGCACCGGCCACGTCGCCGTCGGAGATGAAGTGGATGCGCGCGCCCGCGGCCCGGACGTCGCGCACGATGCTCTCGTGCCGCGGCCGGTCGAGGATGCACACGTTCACGTCCGAGACGTCGCTGTGCTTGGCCTTCGCGACGCGCCGGATGTTCTCGGCGAGCGGCGCGGTGATGTCGATGACGTCGGCCGCCTCCGGGCCCACCGCGAGCTTCTCCATGTAGAACACGGCGGACGGGTCGAACATCGCGCCGCGCTCGGCGACCGCGAGCACCGCCAGCGCGTTCGGCATTCCCTTGGCCATCAACGTGGTGCCGTCGATCGGGTCGACCGCGACGTCGCAGTCGGGGCCCTCGCCGTTGCCCACTTCCTCACCGTTGAACAGCATGGGCGCCTCGTCCTTCTCGCCCTCGCCGATCACCACCACACCGCGCATCGAGACGGTGTGGATGAGCTTGCGCATCGCGTCGACGGCCGCGCCGTCACCGCCGTTCTTGTCGCCGCGTCCCACCCACCGGCCCGCGGCCATCGCCGCCGCCTCGGTGACGCGCACGAGCTCCAATGCCAGGTTCCGGTCGGGGGCTTCGCGACGTCGTTCCGCGGGGGTGTTCACCATTGCGCGCCTCCATGCGATTACTCAGCGTGCCGGATTTTGTGATCGGCAGCTGAATCCTTGCACGGGATCACGCGTCCGAAACGTCCTCCTCGACGACAGCCAGAGCTGCATCGATTCGCTCGCGCGCACCGGCGAGATGCTGCTCACAAGTCTTGGCGAGCGCTTCACCGCGTTCCCACAACGCGAGGGAGTCCTCCAGTGACAGGCCACCGGCCTCGAGCTTGCGGACCACCTCGACCAGCTCGTCGCGGGCGGCTTCGTAACCGAGTGTTTCCGAACTCACGCGGATTGACTCCTCAGACGGCTCAGCACGGTCGCGACGGCCAGGTCGTAGCCGACCAGCGCCTCCGCGAACTCCTCGCCGTCACCCTCTCGCACCGCCTCGTCGATGAGCGCCTCGGCCTCCGCGACGCGCCGGTACTGCACGGTGCCCGCGGTCGCCTCGCTCAGGTCGTGCAACGTCAGGATCAGCGTGCGGCGGCTCTGCGTGTCGCAGTCGCCCACCATCGCCGTCCAGCACTCCGCCGCGGCCCGGTTCGCCGCCTCCGCCTTCGTCCGCAGGCCAGAGCCGCAGGAACCCGCCGCCTCCAGGGTGAGGGGCAGGAACACGGCATCACGCATCATCGGTACCTCCCCCTTCCAGGTTGGTGACAGTCGCCTGCACTGCTCCGTCAACGACGCGTACCCGCAGCTGTGTTCCGCTCGGCGCGTCCGCGACAGAACGCAACACGCCGTCAGGCCCATCAGGTGTGACGAGTTGCACAACGGCGTATCCGCGGGCCAGCGTGGCGGCTGGTCCGAGGGTCGTCAAGCGGGCTTTGGTCCCGGAGAGGTGGACGTCCTCCCGATCGAGTCGTTGCGTGACGGCCCTGCGACCCTGGTCGCGAAAACGCTTCACTTCTTCGGAACGGCGCTCCAACGGTCCATAAGGGTCCGAAAGTACTGGTCGGGACCTCAAGGAGTCGAGCAATCGGCGTTCCCGATCAACCCAGCCGTGCAACGCGCGCCGGCCGCGATCGCGCATCTGCCGGACGCGTTCACTCTCTTCAGCGACATCCGGAACCACCCGTTTGCCAGCGTCGGTCGGAGTCGAACATCGCACGTCAGCGACGTGGTCGAGCAGCGGAGTGTCCGGTTCGTGGCCGATCGCCGACAGCACCGGCGTGCGGCACTGGGCGACCGCGCGGCACAGCGCCTCGTCGGAGAACGGCAGCAGGTCCTCCACGCTGCCGCCGCCGCGGGCGATGATGATCACGTCGCACTCGGGGTCGCGTTCCAAAGTGGACAGCGCGGTCATCACCTGGGTCACCGCGGTCGGGCCCTGCACGGCGACGTTGATGACGCGGAAGTGCGCACCGGGCCACCGGTTTCGGGCGTTCGTGAGCACGTCCCGCTCCGCCGCCGACGCCCTGCCGGTGATGAGCCCGATCTTGGCCGGCAGGAACGGGGGACGGCGCTTGCGGCGCGGGTCGAACAGGCCCTCGGCGTGCAGCAGCTTGCGCAGCCGTTCGATGCGCGCCAGCAGCTCGCCGATGCCGACCGCGCGGATCTCGTCCGCCCGCAACGAGAGCGTGCCCCGGTTCGGGTAGAAGCTGATCTTGCCGTGCACGATGACCCGGCTGCCCTCGGTGAGCTGCAGCTCGCGCACCAGCGACGAGTTGGCGGTGATCGACATCGACATGTCGACGCTCGCGTCGCGCAACGTCAGGAAGGCCGTGGAGCTGCGCGCGTTGAGCTGCGTGACCTGGCCCTCGACCCAGACGTCGCCGAGCCGGTTGATCCAGTCGAGCAGCTTGCGGGCGACCGTCCGCACCGGCCAGGGGTTCTCCGGCGTGGATTTTGCTTCACTCACGATTGCGCTTTGACCGTCGCAATCCGGCGGTTGAGCATCCCCACGAACTCAGGCCGCGACTCGTGCGCCTTCTCGTAGCGCAGGAGCTCTTCGAGCTGGTCGACGTCGAGGTTGCGCAACCGCGCGCGCAGCTGTGCGATCGACAGCTCCTCGTAGGTCGGCAGGAACTCGGGCGCCTCGGCGACGATGGCCCGTTCCTCTTCCTCCCACGGGTCGTCCGCCGAAGCGTCGTCCGCGGGAGTTTCCTGAGAAGTCGTGACGGGCGTCTCGTCCTCGTCGAAGGTCGCCCACTCCGGTTCCTCCTCGGCCGGCCTCAGTCCGGAGAGGACGTCGTCGCCCTTGATGGCGAGTTCGGTCACATGCTGCTGCACGCGCATGGACAGCTGCATCGCCTCGCTGACCACCGTCAACGGGAGTCCGGCGAGCTGCTGGGGCAGCCTGCGGGCCTGTTCGAGGGCGGTCACCGCGAGGCCGGCGGCGACGCGAACACCCAAAGGCAGTGGCTTCATGGTCCTAAGCCTGCCGCAACTGCACGTCGAATGCCTAGGAAGCGGGCTGGGTACCCTGGAGCCATGCCCAAGCGAGTCCTGTTGGCGAAGCCGCGTGGTTACTGCGCGGGCGTTGATCGTGCCGTCGAGACGGTCGAGCTCGCCCTCGAGAAGTACGGCGCACCTGTCTACGTGCGCAAGGAGATCGTCCACAACAAGTACGTCGTGGAGACGTTGTCCGACCGCGGCGCCATCTTCGTCAACGAGACCGACGAGGTTCCTGAGGGCGCGCTCGTCGTGTTCTCAGCCCACGGCGTGTCGCCCGCGGTGCACGCGGAGGCGGAACAGCGTTCGTTGCGCACGATCGACGCCACCTGCCCGTTGGTGACGAAGGTCCACAAAGAAGCGGTGCGCTTCGCCAAGGAGGACTACGACATCCTCCTGATCGGCCACGAGGGGCACGAGGAGGTCGAGGGCACCGCCGGTGAGGCGCCGGACCACGTCCAGCTCGTCGACACCGCCGAGGACGCCGCGAACGTTCAGGTGCGCGACCCCAACAAGGTCATCTGGCTGTCCCAGACCACGCTCTCGGTCGACGAGACGATGGTGCGCGTCCGGCAGCTCAAGGACCGCTTCCCCGACTTGCAGGACCCGCCGTCCGACGACATCTGCTACGCCACCTCGAACCGCCAGACCGCGGTGAAGACGATGGCGCCGTCGTGCGACCTGGTGCTCGTCGTGGGTTCCAAGAACTCCTCCAACTCGGTCCGCCTGGTCGAGGTCGCGCTGCAGCACGGTTCCAAGGCCGCGTACCTGATCGACTACGCCAAGGAGGTCGACCTGGCGTGGCTCGAGGGCGTCGAGACCGTCGGCGTCACCTCCGGCGCGTCCGTGCCGGACCTGCTGGTGATGGAACTGCTGAAGTTCCTGGCGACGCACGGCTTCGGTGAGGTCGAGGAGATCACGACGGCGAACGAGCGCATCACGTTCTCGCTGCCGCGCGAGCTCCGCAAGGACCTCGTCCGCTAGGTGTTCGAGCGGTCGGCACCGTCCGGCCGCTCACCCGAGTGTCGTCAGCGCCTTGTCGACGTCGAGCTGCCACACGAGCAGTGCGTCGGCGGCCGCTGAAACCACCGCACGGCCGTCGGGCATCCACGCGACGTGCGTGACGCCCTCGGCGTGGCCGCGCAATGTCGCCCACGCCTGTGTGGTGTTCACGTCCCAGACGACGACGGTCTTGTCGTTGCCGCCGCTCGCGATCCGTGAAGAGTCGGGGCTGAACGCCAACGCGCCGACCGTTCCCGTGTGGCCGCGCAGCTCGCCCTTCTTCTTCCACGTCTCGGTGTCCCACAGCAGCACGACGCCGTCATCGCCTGCTGTTGCCAGCGTGCGTTGGTCGGGGGACATCGCGAGCGCGCGCACCGGTCCTTCGTGCACCGCGCCGAGGTTGAAGTCGTCGTCGGTCCGGACGTCCTTGATGACCACGAGACCCCACTCGGTGCCGAGCACGATCTCCCGGTCGGTGCGGCCGAACGCGGCCGCCGTCGGGGGACCTTCCTTCGTGGTGTCGATGGTCTTGGCGGTGTCGGTGAGCACCGTCGCCGTCCGGCTGGCGCCCGCGTAGAGCAGGCCGCCGCCGAACGCGAGCGCGGCGGGCGGGAAGCCGTCGCCGCTCGTGGTGTCGAGCCGGCCGTCGGACGTGCGGCGCACCGCCGCTATCTCGGTGCCGCCCGAGGTCGCGAGCTGCCTGCGGTCGGGGCTGAAGCAGGCGAGCGCACGGCCGGGCGCGCCCGTCGTGATCCGGCTGAGGCTGCGCAACGCCGTGTCGCGGCGTTCGATCACGCCCGCCTCGTCGAACGTGAGCACGCTGCCGTCGCGGTCGATCGCGAGCGCCCGCACCGCGTGCGCGGACGCGACCGGCACGGCGCTGCGCGGCAGCACCCGCAAGGTCGTGCCCGCGCTCCAGACGAGCCTGCCGTCGCGGGTGAAGGCGATCTCCGACGTCGTGGTGTCGACGCGGATCGGCGGCAACGCGGCGTCGTGCACGACGTCCCACAGCTTGACCTGTGTGTCGCCGGATCCCGCCACGGCGAGGACGGTGCGGTCGGCGCTCACGGCCGTGGTGAGCCACCCGCTCGGAGGGGTCAGTGAACGGACGGGGGTGCCGGTCCTCGTGTTCCACAGCCGCAGGTCGTCCTCGACCGTGGCGATGGCGAGCAGGCCCCCGTGCAGCAGTTTCGCCGTGCGGACCTCGGTGCCGAGATCGAACCCGCCGGTGCGTTGGCCGGTCTTGAGGCTCCACAGCGACACGGACCTGCCGCTGCTGGTGACGAGCGTGTCGTCGTAGGCGTCCCACCAGAGCGACTCGGGACCTACCGGTATTTCGGTGCGGAGTGTGCGCGCCTGCACGTCCCAGACCTGTCTGCCGATGACCACCGCACGGCCGTCGTCGATGAACCACGCCCTGCCCCACTCGCCGGACTCGCGCAGGACGACGGGCTCCGCGACGGGGGAGGAGTGCAGCGTGACGCGGCCCTCGGCGTCGGCGACGACGACGCGTCCGTCCGGCGCGAAGTCCAGGCCGACCACCTGGTCGTCCGGGCGCAGGACGGTGACGGGCGCGAGCGTGGTGGAGTCGTAGAGGGGTGCTCCGGTCTGGGACGTCACGCCGAGGACGCCGTTGCCGATCCTGAGTCCGGTGCCCGCGACCGGCTTCGTCTCGCGCTGGCGGCCCGCCGCGACGCTCAGCACCTGGCTGCGGGCCTCCCTGGTCGGCGGCGGTGCGGAAGGCCTCGGCGGCGGTGCGGGCGGCCTCGTCCGGGTTGCTCTGCAGCAGCGCGGCCGAGAGGGCGGCGAGCTGCTGCGACTGCGTGACGAGCCCGAGGCGTTCGATCTCGCGTCGTTGCTGGGTGGCCGTGACGGCGCTGATGCTCGCCGTGAGGACCAGCGCGACCAGCGCGGTCGCCGCGAGGCGCAGGCGGCGGGTGCGGCGGCGGGCGAGGTTCTCCGAGGCGGCCAGGAAGGCCTGCTCGGTGCTCGTGAGGACGGTGTCGCCGCGGGCCGCCCAGTCGAGGACCTCGGCGAGCCTGACGGTCTGGTAGAGCGCGCCGGAGTCGCGGTCGAGCTCCTGCCACGTGCGGGCGGCGTCGGTGAGCCTGCGGTGCGTGCGGAGGCCTTCGCGGTCCTCGTCCAGCCACGTCGCCAGGCGGGGCCAGGCCCGGAACAACGCCTCGTGCGTGACCGCGACGGTGTGCTCGTCGACGGTGATGAGACGGGCGTCGGCGAGGGCGTCGAGGACCTCCTCGCCCACGACCTCCTGGCGCGGGACGGGCCGTTTCGTCTCGTTGGTGCTCAGGCGCAGCAGGAGCTGCTTCGCGAGGTGCAGCTGGTAGCCGCTCAGACTCGCGAACGCCGCCTCCGCGCTCTGCGCCAGCGCTCCCTGGATGCCGCCCGCCGCCTGGTACCCGGCGAGCGTGAGGATGGTGCCGCGCTTGCGGTGCCACGTCTCCACCAGGGCGTGGCTGACCAGCGGCAACACTCCGCTGCGCCCGCTCGCCTCCGCGATCAGCGTGGTCAGCAGGGCGCCCTCGACCACACAGCCGACCTTCGCCGCGGGCCGGGTGATCGCGCGCCGCAGCTCGTCGGGCGTCATCGTGCCGATCAGGACCTGGGCGTCGGTGAGCGCCTCGGCCAGCGCCGCGTGCTGCGAGCAGTGCGGGTAGAAGTCGGACCTGACCGCGATCGCCGTCTTGCACGGAGCGGCCAGCAGCCGGTCGAGGAACGCCTCGCGCCGCACCGGGTCGTCGCACAGCGTGAAGAGCTCTTCGAACTGGTCGACGATCAGCAGGTCGGGGTCGCGGTCCAGCGCCTCGGCGAGCGCCGCGTCCGGATCGGTGCCGGGGGTGCAGGTGACCGGGTGCGTGAAGTGCGCCCCCAGACCTGCCTTGAGCAGCGAGGACTTGCCTTCGCCCGACGCTCCGAAGACGGCGAGGAAGTCGTGCGTCTCCAGTCGGTGCTTCAGCGCGTTGGTGAGTTTCTCGCGGCCGAAGAAGCGGTCCGCGTCCTCTCTCGTGAACTCGCTCAGGCCCACGTACGGCGACGGGCTGGTCTTGGAGAGCACGCAACTCTCGTTGACCTCGTGCCAGCGTTGCGTCCACGTCTGCTCGTCACCGCCGCACGCGCGTACGTAGGCGAGCGTGACGTCCAGACCGGGCAGTTTGCGGCCGCCGGCGGCGTCGGACAGCGTCGTGACGGAGAAGTGCGCGCGTCGGGCGAGCTCCCGGTAGGTCGGGGTGCCCGCGTCGGAGCGGAGCCGGCGCAGATCCCTCGCGAACCGCAGCAACGGGCTGTCGCCCTCGTCCAGTGGACGTTCTCCCCTAGGCATCGCACTCATGCTGGCAGAGTGCTGCGGTTCTCCCAGGCAGTTGTTCCGACCTCGTTGTTCGCGGTTCGGGGAGTGGCCGCGAACAACGCAGGCCGTGTCCCGAAAGTCTCGTCAGGCGACAGCAGCGGGTCTCTCGCCCGCGTCTGTCACCGGACGAACTTTCGGGACACGGCCTAGCGGTCGTCGCGGGGCGGGCGGGGCCTGCGCTGGCCGGCGGGGCGTTCGCCGCGGGCACCGTCCGGGCGGGGACGGCGAGCGGGCGCGCCCTCGGGACGCGGGCGGCGCGGACGGTCGTCGTCGGACCGCTCGGGACGCTCGGCGCGCTCCGGGCGGGGGCGGCGCGGGCGTTCCTCGCGCGGGGCGTCCTCGTCGGCGTCCTCACGCGGGCGGCGGGTCGGCCTGGACCGTTCCTTGATCTCCGCCTTGGCCTCGCGGACCTCGTCCTTGGACGGCCGGTTCGGGTCCTTCTGCAGGAAGATGCGCAGGATGCCGAGGCCGACCGTGACGATCGTGGTGACGGCCATGACCGGGAAGCTGTCGATCAACGGCTTGCCCAGGCCGAGCGCCATGGCGGACAGGCCGCCCTTCGCGACGCCGCCGGTGAGGAGCACGAGGGTCGGCACGGTCGCGGCGAGCACCAGCGGCGGCTGCACCATCGGCCCGAAGAGGCTGCGGCGCTGCACCAGCAGGATCGCGGCCAGCGCGCCGGCGAAGAACACGACGTTGAACGTCCAGCCGACGGTCTTGCTGGAGTTGATGTCGATGAACGCGCCGACGAACGCCGGGACCAGGGCCGCCAGGATGGCCGCCCACCAGGGGATGCCCTTGAACTCCCCGAAGAGGGCCCGGTAGTTCCACGGGACCGCGTCGTAGTCTTCGACGTCGTCATCGAAGGCTGCCGAACGCTCGCGCAACTCATTCACGAGGCACACGGTAGCCGTTCGGCCATTCGGTGTTCGTCAGTCCGTTCGTTTCTCACCCAGAAGCAACCTGTACGCACACTGCGTGCGTTTTAAGCGGACTGTTCGTCCGCCCTTCGGACCAGAGGAAGGGGCGTGGGGGTGGCGGAAGCGTCCGTCAGCGGCTCCACGCTCGCCCGGAAACCCTCCAGCGCCTCCAGTTCGCGGCGCCTCGCCGACAGGAACCGCTGCAGGTGCGTGGTGGACAGGTTGACGGCCTCGATGGCGCTGTCGGCGGCCCGGTTCGCGCGGCCAGCGGACAGCCTGACCTGCTCGACGTCCTCGGCCAGCGCGCGTTCGGTCACCGCGAACATCGCGCTCGACGCGATCACCGCGAACCCCGTCGGGCCGCACAGGAAGACGCGGCGGTCGAGCAGCCAGCGCAGCAGTTCGGGATCGGTGTCGAGGGCCGCGACGACCGCGCCGTCGTTGGGGACGAACATGATCGTGCCGTAGATGGCGTCGGCCCAGCGCTGGTAGCCCTTGCCGGCCAGTTCGGCGGCACGCGAACGGATGTTGCGGACGTGCACCCTCAGGGCGTCCTGGCGTTCCTGCGGGTCGTCGGTCTCGACGGCCTCGGCCCAGGTGGCCATGGACATCTTCGAGTCGACCGGGACCGCGCGGCCGCCGCCCACGTTCAGCACCATGTCGGGCCGGACGGAGCCACCGCCCGCCACGTCCGTCTGGAGCGTGTAGTGGAGGTTCTCCCTCAGGCCGAGCGCGCGCGCCGTTTCGACGAGCACCTGTTCGCCCAGTTCGCCGCGTCCGGAAACGCTGGAGAACGCCACTTCGTAGCGTTGGAGTGCCTGCTGCTGGGAGTCGTAGCGCGCGCGTTCCGTGCTGATGGCCTGGAGCGCCTCGTCGGTGCGCCGGACGCTGTCCTGGTAGAGGCGCCAGACGAACAGCAGCGCCCCGGCACTGACGAGCGCCAGGACGATCAGGGCGGTGATGATCACTGCGGTCACGGCACCGATGATGCTCCCCCAGAGATGTTGAACTCGATCGGGTGACACGCCGGGAACCCTCCCGGAGTTTTGTCGGACCCCGTCTCTACGGTTGGTGCCATGCGGATCCTGCACACCTCCGACTGGCACGTGGGACGGACGTTCCACGGCCGCGACCTGCTCGTGGAGCAGGAGTCGGTGCTGGGCGGCCTCGCTGACCTGGTGTCTTCCGAGAAGGTCGACGTCGTCGTCATCTCCGGCGACCTGTACGACCGGGCGGTGCCCTCGGCGGACGCGGTGGCGTTGTGCGCGCGGGTGCTCATGCGGATCCGGGCGGCCGGGGCGCGGATCGTGATCACCCCGGGCAACCACGACTCGGCGGCGCGGATCGGGGTGTTCGGGGAGTTCGCGGCGGCGGGCGGGCTGCACCTGCGCACGCAGATCTCGTTGCTGGACAAGCCCGTCGAGCTGGAGGACGAGCACGGGCCGGTGGCGGTGTACGGGATCCCGTTCCTGGAACCGGAGCCGGCGCGGCACGTGCTCGGGGTGGCCGAGAAGGGGCACGCGCCCGTACTCGGCGAGGCCATGAAGCGGATTCGCGCCGACCTGGCATCGCGCGAGGCCCGTTCGGTGGTGCTGGCGCACGCTTTCGTGACCGGAGGGGCGCCTTCGGAGTCCGAGCGCACCATCGCGGTGGGCGGTGTGCAGGACGTGTCGATGCAGGTGTTCGCGGGCGTCGACTACGTGGCGCTGGGGCATCTGCACGGGCCGCAGACGCTGGCGGAGAACCTGCGGTATTCGGGTTCGCCACTGGCGTACTCGTTCTCCGAGGCGCGGCACCGCAAGTCGGTGTGGCTGGTGGAGCTGGACGCCGGTGGGCTCGTCGGCGTGGAACGGCGGGATCTGCCGGTGCCGCGGCAGCTGGCGGTGGTGTCGGGGACGCTGGCCTCGGTGCTGGAGGATCCGGCGCACACGCCGCTGGAGGACCACTTCCTGTCGGTGGTGCTGACGGACCAGGTCCGGCCGATGGACGCGTTGCGGCAGTTGCAGAAGCGCTTCGAACACGCGGTGCACGTGGAGTGGCGCCCGGACCAGGGCCCGCAGCACGACATGACCTACGCGGAACGGGTGCGCGGCCGTTCTGACGAGGAAGTGGCCTGCTGCTTCGTGTCGGACGCCCGCGGCTCCGAGCCCACCGAGTCCGAGCAGGCGTTGTTGCGCGAGGCGTTCGCGTCGGTGGCGAGGGAGAAGAGGCAGTGAGACTTCATCGCCTTGAGCTGACCGCGTTCGGGCCGTACGCGGGGACCGAGGTCGTCGACTTCGACGAACTGGGTGCGGACGGGCTGTTCCTGCTGCACGGCGACACGGGCGCGGGCAAGACGACGCTGCTCGACGCGGTGGCTTTCGCGTTGTTCAACAAGGTTCCCGGTGCACGCGGAGACGTGAAGAAGCTCCGGTGCGACTACGCCGATCCGCAGCGGCCGACCGAGGTCTCGCTGGAGCTCACGGTGCAGGGGCGGCGGTTCAGGATCGTCCGCTCACCGGAGTTCGACCGGCCGAAGAAGCGCGGGTCCGGAGGTTTCACGACCCAGCCCGCGAAGTGCTCGCTGACCTGGCTCGAGGGCTGGGACGGCGAGGGCCTCACCCGCATCGACGACGTGGCGCAAGCGGTCGACAGCATGCTCGGCATGTCGCACGACCAGTTCTTCCAGGTCGTGCTGCTGCCGCAGGGGGAGTTCGCCCGCTTCCTGCGCTCGGACACGGCCGAACGCGAGGTGCTGCTGGAGAAGCTCTTCGGCACCGGGCGCTTCCTGGACGTCGAGAAGTGGTTCCGGGACAGGCGCGTCGCGGCCGGCCGGGCGCTGGACGAACGCCGCCAGGTCGCGTCGGAACTGGTGCAGCGCGTGGCCGAGGCCGCCGGCGAGGAGCCGTCGTCCGAGCCGGGCTGGCTCGACTCCGTGCTGGAGCGGCTCTCCTCCGCCGCGGCCGCGGCCGCGGCGCTGTCGGAGGAGACCGCGGGCGTGGCCGACGGAGCCGAGGCGATGCTGGCCCAGTCCCGGGTGCAGGCCGAGCAGCTCCGGCGCGCCCGTGAGGCACGTGCGCAGCTGGCCCGCGTGGAGGCGGCGGACTCCGCGTCGTGGTTCGCCGAGCGCGACGCGGCCCGCCGCGCGAGCCCGGTCGGCCCGGCGTACGGCGAGATCGCCAAGCTGCAGGAGACCTACAAGTTCGCCGGGCGGGACGAGGCCCGAGCGGCGGAGTCGCTGGCGGGCCTCGGATACACGGGGTCGTCGTTGCGGGAGGACGCCGAGCGCTTCCGCGAGGAGGCGGGCGGCCTGGGAGAGCTGGCCGCCGAGGCTGAACGCCAGCAGGCAGACAAACGCAGGCTCTCGGTGCTGAAGGACTCCTCGTACAAGGTCGAACGCCGCCTGCTGGCGCTGAACGCCGAACTGGACGTGCTCCCGGAACGCGTGGCCCAGTGCCGCCTCCAGCTCGACGCGGCCGCCGAGGCCTCCGCGCGCCTGGAGTCCCTGAAGTCCAGGGCCGACGCCGCCCTGGCCCTCCCGGACGCCACGGATGCGTTGGAACGCACCAAGAAGGCCGTGCGCGAGGCGATCGACGTCCACCAGAAGGCCAAGGACGTCCTCCAGCAGGTCCGGCACCAGCGCCTGGAGAACATGGCGATCGAGTTGGCGGCGGCTCTCAAACGCGGAAAGCCTTGCGCCGTCTGCGGTTCGCCCTCCCACCCGGCTCCCGCGCAGCCGATGCTGGGCGGGGTGGAAGCGAGCGACGAGGACGACGCGGCGGCCGAGGAACAGGTGGCGCTGGACCGGCGCACCGAGGCCGAGAGGGTCGCCCACAGCGCCGAACTGCGCATCCAGGCCTGTTGGGAGGCCCTGGGTTCGGACGAGCCGGCCGTTGTCGTCGCCGAGTACCGCACAGCCCTGGACCTGGCCCGGACGCGGGCGCAGCGGCAGACCGAGTTCGTCGCCCTGGAGGGCAAGACGCGCGAACTGGGCGCGGAGAAGGCCCAGGTGGAGCAGGAGTTGGTGGTCCTGCGCACCGAACACGCCTCGCTGGTGGTCGTGGTCGAGGACCGGGGCGCCCGGCTGGACAAGGCCCGCGGTGACCACGAGGACGTGCTGACCCGGCGCGACCACCTGCTGCGCCTGGCGAAGGCGCTGGTGGACCTGGCCGATCGCCGCTCTGCCCGCGAGGCCGCCGCCGCGCGCGTCGAAGAGCAGCGAACGCGGGTCGCCGCCCTCGCCACCGAGGCGGGATTCGCGGACGTGGACGCCGCCAAGGCCGCGGCCCGATCGCCCGAGAAGCTGCAGGCGCTGGACGAGTGGATCACCTCGTGGGAACGCGCCCGCGCCTCCGCGCTGGCGACGCTGGAGGAGCTGGCCGGGGTCGACCCGGACACCGAGGTGGACCTGGGCGAGGTGACGGAGGTGTGGTCGGCGGCGCGTGCCGCCGCGTCCTCCGCCGCGACGGCCCGGCACCGCGCCCAGGAGGCGTTCGACCGGGTCGGTCAGCTGGCCGTGCGGTTGCGCGCCGAGTGGAAGTCCCTGGAACCGCTGGAGACGGCCTACGCGGAGCTCGTCGGGCTGAGTGACGTGATCAACGGTTCCGGGCAGAACGCCAAGAGGATGACGCTGCGGTCGTACGTGCTCGCGGCCCGGCTGGAGGAGGTCGCGGTCGCGGCCTCCGCCCGGCTGCACCGGATGAGCCAGGGGCGGTACGGCTTCGTGCACTCCGACTCCGCCAGTTCCAAGGGAACCCGCAAGGTCGGGTTGAGCCTCGACGTCCTGGACGACTACTCGGGCCGGGCGCGCCCGGCGAAGACGTTGTCGGGCGGTGAGTCGTTCCTGGCGTCGTTGTCGCTGGCTCTCGGGCTGGCCGACGTCGTCGCCAACGAGACCGGCGGCGCGCTGCTCGACACCCTGTTCATCGACGAGGGCTTCGGCACGCTCGACTCGGACACGCTCGACATGGTGATGAACACGCTGGACGAACTGCGCGCGGGCGGGCGGGTCGTCGGGCTCGTGTCCCACGTGGAGGAATTGCGGCAGCGCATTCCCACCCGGTTGAGGGTGCGCAAGGCGCGTTCCGGGTCCACGTTGGAGGTCTCGCTCGGTTAGCCTCGGCCGGTGCTGTCCCACGTGGAAATCACCGCGCGCGTCGCCGTCACCGAGGCCGCCCACTTCGGGTGGTCGACCAAGGTGGAGTACTCGCACGACTGCTTCGTGTGCCGCCGGGCCGGCCGGACCGTCAGCCTGCGGCACGGTGCGGAGCACGGCGTGTGCCACTCCTCCCAGTCGCCCCTGGAGTGGCAGGCCGGGCAGGGCGAGATCCGGCCGGGCACCCACCCGGCGCCCATCCGCGTCACCGGCTTCGACTCGGCCGGCGACGGCGCCACCCGGACGTTGCGGTGCCGGTTGTCCTTCTGGTGGTCGCCGTTCACCGACGCCGAACGTCCGGGGGCGCAGGTGGGTGAGCTGGGCGCGGGTCCGTGGGTCCGGCTGTTCTACCGCGTCGGCTGCCACGCGTGCCGGGACGCGGGCGTGGACGACTGGTACGGCGGTGAGCAGTCCGTGCAGACGAACCTCGTGTGGCCGATCACCAGGCCGTGTGCGCGGTGCGGCACGGGCCTGGTGACCATCAGCGGGCCGCCGGCGATCAACCTCGTGGGGTAGGGGTTTCGTGGGTCAGGAGCCACTGCTTCACCTCGAGGCCCCAGCGGAAGCCGCCCAGGTTGCCGCCCAGCCGGATCACCCGGTGGCACGGCACGTAGAGGGCCGCCGAGTTGCGGGCACAGGCCGAGGCCGCCGCGCGGATCGCCGCCGGGCGGCCGGAGAGTTCGGCGTACTCGGAGTAGGTGACGGGTTCGCCTGCTTTCACCGTGCGCAGGACGTCCCAGGCGTGCTGGAGGAACGGGCCCGACTTCTGGCGGACCGGAATGGTGTCGATGGCCGCCAGGTCGCCCTCGTGGTAGGCGATGGCCGCCTTGGTGACGTCGCCGAGGTCCGGGCGTTCGGTGATCTCGGTGGGCATCAGGGTGGCGTGGATCTGCGGGGTCAGCAGGGCCAGGTCGGCGGTCCAGCCGCTGGCCAGGACTGCTCCGTCCGGGGCGACGATCGCGGTGAACGGGCCCGCCGGGGTGTCCACTGTGGACGTGTGCGCGACGGTCATGATGATGTTGCTGCCTTCCTCGTCAGGTGTGCTGCGGCGTAGGAGCGCCAGGGACGCCACTGGCGGCCGTCCTGGGCCAGGTGTTCCGGGAGTGCCAGGACGTCCGGGGCGCCCAGGACGCGCATGGCGACCTCGTCGGCGACTTCGGCGCCCGCGGCTCTGGTGAGTTCCTCGGTCAGGTCTTCCTGGGTCCGGCCCACGTCGATCGCGAGTCTGCCGGTGGCCAGCGCCTCGGTCAGCGGGTGGTCCGCCGCCGTGTAGAGGTGGGTGAGGGCGCCGTCCGGGATCTGGAGCGGGACGCCGGCGAACGGGGCCACCAGGCGCAGCAGGGTTTCGGCGCCGTCGACGCTGCCCGGCACGCGGATGCCCGGGGTGGCGCGCACCAGGGGGCCGATGGCCGGGTCCGCGCCCAGGAACGTGTCCACGGCCACCGGGTCGGCGTCGAGGTCCAGGAGACGGCGGACCCGTGCCACGGCGGTGCCCAGGTCCCGCACGTCGGCGAGGCGAAGGGAGCAGAGGACGTGGTCCGCGGGGAACGTCAGGCGGACCGTCGCCTCGCCGTGGGGCAACGCCAGCGTCCTCGCGTAGGAGTCGGCGGTGACCTCCTCGACGCCGGGCAGCGTGTGGGCGCGGAAGTGGATCAGGAGGCCCTCGGCGTCGAACGGCGGGCGGTACGGCAGGCGCAGGACGATGCGGCCCGGCGTGCCGATCGGGGCCTTGCCCCTGCCCCGCATGTCGGACGGGGTGGAGGCGAAGACCATGCGGATCGTGTCGTTGAACTGGCGGACGGACGCGAAGCCCGCGGCGAAGGCGATGTCGGCGAACGGGAGTTCCGTCGTCTCGATCAGCAGGCGGGCCGCGTGCGCCCGGTGGGCACGGGCCAGGGCGAGCGGGCCCGCGCCCAGTTCGGCGGTGAGGACGCGGGTGAGGTGGCGTTCCGAGTAGCCGAGCTTCGACGCCAGGCCCGTCACGCCGTCGCGTTCCACGACGCCGTCGCTGATGAGGCGCATCGCCCTGCCCGCGAGGTCCGCGCGGAGGTTCCACTCCGGCGAGCCGGGCACGGCGTCGGGCAGGCAGCGGCGGCAGGCGCGGAAGCCCGCCGACTGGGCGGCGGCCGCCGTCAGGAAGAAACGGCTGTTGCGGCGCTTCGGGGTCACCGCGGGGCACGACGGGCGGCAGTAGATGCCGGTCGTCTGGACCGCGTGGATGAAGCACCCGTCGAAACGGGCGTCACGTGCGGAGCACACCCGGTACGCGTGTTCTTCGTCAATGACCATGCCAACGATCCTGCCAGCGAGAACGGCCGTTGGCTCGCGGGAATCGGACACGACCGTCGGCTGCCGTAGACTCGTTCCCCGTGAGTTTGACCCTCGGTATCGTCGGCCTGCCCAACGTTGGCAAGTCCACCCTCTTCAACGCGCTCACGCGCAACGACGTGCTCGCCGCGAACTACCCGTTCGCGACCATCGAGCCGAACGTGGGCGTGGTGCCGCTGCCGGACGCGCGCCTCACCAAGCTCGCGGAGATCTTCAGCTCCGAACGCGAGGTGCCCGCGGTCGTGTCGTTCGTCGACATCGCGGGCATCGTCAAGGGCGCGTCGGAGGGCGAAGGCCTCGGCAACAAGTTCCTCGCGAACATCCGCGAAGCGAACGCGATCTGCCAGGTCATCCGCGTCTTCGACGACCCGGACGTCGTGCACGTCGACGGCCGCGTGGACCCGTCGAGCGACATCGAGACGATCAACACCGAGCTGATCCTCGCCGACCTCCAGACCCTGGAGAAGGCCATCCCGCGCATCGAGAAGGAGGCGCGGATGCAGAAGGACCGCCGCGCCACCCTCGAGAACGCCAAGAAGGCCAAGGACATCCTCGACTCGGGCCGCACGCTGTTCTCCGCGCAGTCCGAAGTGGACGGTGAACTGCTCCGCGAGCTCAGCCTGCTCACCACCAAGCCGTTCCTCTACGTCTTCAACGCAGACGAGGGCGTCCTGAGCGACGAGGCGCGCGTGAAGGAGCTCCGCGAGCTCGTGGCCCCGGCCGACGCGGTCTTCCTCGACGCCAAGGTGGAGTCGGAGCTCCTGGAGCTCGACGAGTCGGAAGCCCTGGAGCTGCTGGAGTCGATCGGCCAGTCCGAGCCGGGCCTGCACGCCCTCGCCCGCGCCGGCTTCCACACGCTCGGCCTGCAGACCTATCTGACGGCGGGTCCGAAGGAGGCGCGGGCCTGGACGATCCCGCAGGGCGCCACCGCACCGCAGGCAGCCGGCGTGATCCACACGGACTTCGAGAAGGGTTTCATCAAGGCCGAGGTCGTGTCGTTCGACGACCTGGTGGCCTCGGGCTCGAAGGCCGACGCGAAGGCGGCGGGCAAGGTCCGCATGGAGGGCAAGGACTACGTCATGTCCGACGGCGACGTGGTCGAGTTCCGCTTCAACGTCTAGCTTTTCGCAGTTCAACGGGCTCTGGGGCGAGTTTCCCCCAGGGCCCGTTCCCGTCTGCGGGCCTGCGTGGGCGGAGTCGCCCGGCGCGGGTGGTGTTCCCCGAACGCCCTTAGACTCGCCGGGTGATCGTCGAGTACCGGGTGCTGGGGCCGTTGGAGGTCGTGCTCGACGGGGAGCTCGTGGCGGTTCCGGCCGGCCGGGGACGGGTGCTGCTCGCCACGCTCCTGTTGCGCGCCAACGAGTTCGTGTCCGCCGACGAACTGGTCGAGCGGGTCTGGGACGGCGATGCGCCCGATCCCGAGCGTGCGCGCAAGACCCTGCAGACGGTCGTGCTGCGGTTGCGGCAGTCGTTGGGGGCGGCCAACTGCGTGCGGACGTCGGCTCGCGGCTACCTGGCCGAGGTCGGGCCGGACCAGCTCGACCTCGCCCGGTTCCGGCTGCTCGCCGGGCAGGGGGCCTACCGCGAGGCACTGGAGCTGTGGCGTGGTCCGGTGCTCGCCAACGTCAGGTCGGACTCGCTGCACGGCGAGGACGTGCCGAAGCTGGTGGAGGAGCACGTTCTCGCGCTGGAGCGCAGGATCGACGCCGACCTCGCCCGGGCCACGGACGTCCTGGTGCCGGAGCTGCGCTCGCTGGTGCGGGAGCACCCGCTGCGGGAGACCTTCTGGGCCCAGCTGATGCTCGCCCTGCACGGCGCCGGCCGGCAGGCGGAGGCACTCGCGGCCTACCAGGAGATCCGCGCGCTTCTCGCCGACGAGCTCGGCGTCGACCCCGGACCGCGGTTGCGGCGGGCGCACGAGCAGGTGCTGGCCGTGGAGGCTGCCGCGAAGGCGGCTGTGCCCCGGCAGCTCCCGCCCGTTCATCCGCACTTCGTCGGGCGGCGGGACGAGCTGCTGCGGCTGACCGAGATGGTCGACGCGCGGCCGGGCGAACCCGTGCTGATCTCCGCCATCAACGGCATCGGCGGGGTCGGGAAGACCGTGCTCGCCGTGCGGTGGGCACATCAGCTGGCGGACCACTTCCCGGACGGCCAGCTGTACGTGAACCTGCGCGGGTTCGACCTGCGCGCCGATCCGCTCGACCCGGTCGTGGCGGCCCGCGAGTTCCTCACCGCGCTCGGCGTGCCCGCGCAGGAACTGCCCAGGTCCGACGACGCGGTGATCGCGGCCTACCGGTCGATGCTGGCGAAGCGCCGGGTCCTGGTGGTGCTCGACAACGCGCGGAACGTGGAGCAGGTGCGTCCGCTGCTGCCCGGTGGCAGCGGGAGCCTGGTGGTCGTCACCAGCCGCAACCGGCTGAGCGGGCTCGTCGTGCGGGAGGGCGCCCACCCCGTGGCGCTCGACGTGATGGACGAGCGGGCGGCGACCGACCTGCTGACCGAACGGATCGGCGCGGCACGGGTCGCGGCCGAACCCGAAGCCGTGTCCCGGCTGGTCGAACGGTGTGCGGGGCTGCCGTTGGCGCTGGGCATCGTGGCGGCCCGCGCCTCCTACGGCGACTCCCTCGAGGCACTTGCGGACGAACTGGAGGCGGAACGTCTCGGAGCGCTCGACATCGACGACCCCGCGACCGGCATCGCCGCGGTCTTCTCCTGGTCGCTGCGGTCCGTCAGCGAGAGCGCGGCAGGACTCTTCGTGGCACTGGGCGCCCATCCCGGGCCCGAGTTCACGGTGGAGGCCGCCGCCAGTCTCGCCGCGGTGCCGCCCGCCCAGGCCCGCCGCGCGGTGGACGAACTGGTCGCGGGAAGCCTCGTCACCCGGACCGGCACGGGCCGGTTCACCCTGCACGACCTGCTGCGCGACTACGCCGCCGCACGCTTCGGCGAACTGCCGCCGCAGGAACAGGCCGGGGCGCGGCACCGCATGTTCGACCACTACCTGCACACCGCACTGGCCGGGAACCGGCTCGCGGAGCCCCGCGCCGTCTGGACACCGCTCGCGCCGCCGTCACCGGACGCCGTGGTCCTGCGGATGCCGGACGTGGCGACGGCGAGGAACTGGATCCTCCTCGAGCACCGGGTGGTGCTGGGGGTGCTGCGCGACATGGTCGCCGCGGGTGCGGACGACCTCGTCTGGCGGCTCGCCTACACGCTGCACCTGACGCTGCTGCGCGAGGGACTGGTGGCCGAGCTCGAAGCCGCGGAACTGCTCGCGCTGGAGGCCGCGCGACGGCGTGATGACGTGTTCGGCCGGCAACGCATGCACCGCGCGCTGGGCGCGGTCAACATCGCGAAGCAGACCTACCCCGAGGCGGAGGCCCACCTCGTCGCCGCGTTGCGGTGCGAGCAGGAGATGGGAGACGTCACCGGACAGGCGAACGTCTCGCGGGGCCTCGCGCACGTCTACGAGGAGACGGGGCAGCACGACCGCGCCCTGCAGGTGCTGGGCGCGCTGTACCCGAGGATCGCCGAGCTGGAGGCGTACCAGCGGGCGTGCTTCGTCGGGGCGTACGGCAGGGCGCACCACCACGTCGGTGAGCTGGACCGCGCCCTCGAACTCTGCCTGGAGGCGCAGGAGCTGTTCACCGAGGTCTCCCTGGCGGGCGTTCCGGCCATGCCCGAGTCGAACAACGCCGAGTCGATCGGGGACATCTGCGCGGACCTCGGCCGGCACGCGGAGGCCGTCGAGCACTACCAGGCCAGCATCGACGTGCTGCGCACCATGAACACCCACGTCGACATCGCCGACGCGCTCGTCCGCCTGGCGAAGTTCAGCATCAGGGTGGGAGAGCCCGCGACGGCCAGGGAACCGCTCACCGAAGCGCTCGCGATCTACGAGCGCCTGCGCCGGGAGTCGGCTGCCGAGGTGAGGGAGCTGATCGAGACCCTCCCGGAATCCGGAACGCCCTAGACTCGGGGAGGTGATCGTCGAGTACCGCGTGCTGGGGCCGCTGGAAGTTCTCCTCGACGGTGAGCAGGTCGACGTTCCGGCCGGGCGCGGCCGCGTGCTGCTCGCCATGCTCCTCCTGCGCCCCAACGAGTTCGTCT
This sequence comes from Lentzea sp. NPDC058450, assembly GCF_042721395.1. Taxonomy (NCBI): domain Bacteria; kingdom Bacillati; phylum Actinomycetota; class Actinomycetes; order Pseudonocardiales; family Pseudonocardiaceae; genus Lentzea; species Lentzea sp. NPDC058450. The sequence goes on along the minus strand of NZ_JBHXLO010000007.1, from coordinate 245,571 downwards.
CGGTGGACGAGCTGGTCGACCGGGTCTGGGACGGCAGTCCGCCCGCTGCGGACAGGGCGCGCCAGACGTTGCAGATGGTCGTCGCGCGGCTGCGGCAGTCGCTGGGGGCGGCCAACTGCGTCCGCACCCGGACGCGCGGCTACACGGCGGAGGTCCAGGACGGACAGCTCGACCTCGCGCGGTTCCGGAGCCTGACCGCGCGAGGCGAGCACCACGCCGCGCTGGAGCTGTGGCGCGGGTCCGTGCTCGCCGACGTCGTCTCCGAGTCGCTGCACCGCGACGACGTGCCGCCGATCGAGCGGGAACGGATCGCGGCGCTGGAACGCCGCATAGACGCCGACCTGGCCCACGTCACCGACGTGCTGGTGCCCGAACTGCGTTCGCTGGTGCGGCAGCACCCGGCGCACGAGACGTTCTGGGCTCAGCTGATGCTCGCGCTGCACGGGGCGGGGGAGCAGGCCGAGGCGCTCGCGGCGTACCAGGAGGCCCGCAGGCATCTCGCCGACGAGCTGGGCGTCGACCCCGGCGCACGGCTGCGCGCGGCGCACGAGCTGGTCCTCGCCGGGCACGTGCCGGCCGCGGCCCCGGTGCCCCGCCGGTTGCCGCCCGCCCACCCGCACTTCGTCGGCCGCGAACAGGAGCTCGCCGCCCTGACCGAGATGCTCAGGTCGAGGCCGGGCGAGCCCGTGCTGATCTCCGCGCTCAACGGCATCGGCGGGGTCGGGAAGACGGCCCTGGCGTTGCAGTGGGCGCACCAGGTCGCCGATCGCTTCCCGGACGGACAGTTGCACGTCAACCTGCGCGGGTTCGACCTCGACGCCGAGCCGCTCGACCCGTTCGCGGTGGCCCGCGACGTCCTGCTGGACCTCGGCGTCCCCGAGGACGACGTCCCGCCGCCCGGTGCCGCCCTCGTCGCCGCGTACCGGTCGGTGCTCGCCGGACGGCGGGTGTTGCTGCTGCTCGACAACGCGCGGGACGCCGAGCAGGTCCGCCCGCTGCTGCCCGGCGGGGCGAGCAACCTCGTGCTGATCACGAGCCGCAACCGGATGAGCGGCCTGGTCGCGCGGGAGGGTGCCCGGCCGCTCGCCGTCGAGGTGCTCGACGACCACGCGGCGACGGTCCTGCTCACCGCGCGGATCGGCGCCGAGCGCGCCGCCGCCGAACCCGAGGCCCTCGCCCGCCTGGTCGAACGGTGCGCGGGCCTGCCGCTCGCCCTCGGCATCGTGGCGGCCCGCGCCGCCTACGGGGACCCGCTCACGACCCTCGCCGACGAGCTGGAGCGCGAACGGCTCGACGCGCTCGACATCGAGGACCCGTCGACGGCCGTGCGCGCCGTCTTCTCCTGGTCGCTGCGGTCGGTCGGCGAGACCGCCGCCCAGGTGTTCGTGCTGCTCGGCCTGCACCCCGGTCCCGACTTCGGCGTCGACGCCGTGGCGAGCCTCGCCGCACTGCCCGTCGCACGCGCCAGGAAGGTCCTCGGCGAGCTCGTCGCGGGCAGTCTCCTCACCGTGCAGTCAGACGGCCGGTACACCCGCCACGACCTGCTGCGCGACTACGCCGCCGAACGCGTGGCCGAACTCCCGCCCGAGGTGCGCGCCGCCGCCCGGGGCCGCCTGTTCGACCACTACCTGCACACCTCGGTCGTTGCGGGAGACGTCCTGGCCTCGGCTCCGGTCGAATGGCCGCCGTGCGCCCCGCCGGCCGACGGGGTGGTGCTGACGCCGCTGCCGGACGTGGCCGTTGTCCACGCCTGGTACGACGCCGAGGAGAAGGTGCTGCAACGGATCGTGCCGGCCATGGTCGCCGCCGGTGCGGACGACCACGCCTGGCGGACGAGCTACAACCAGCACCTCCACCTGGTGAACAGCGCTCGCCTGGCCGAGGCCGAAGCCGTCGAACAGGTCGGGCTGGACGCGGCCCTGCGCCTGGGGAACGTCTTCGCGCAGGCGCGCCTGCGCCGCGCGCTGGCGGGCGTGCTCCTGGCGCAACGCGACTTCACCAGGGGAGAGGCCCAGATCAACGCCGCCATGCGGTGCGAGGACCTGCTCGGCAGGCCCGACGGCAAGGCGAACCTCGCGCGCGGACTGGCTTTCCTGTACGAGGAGCAGGGCCGTGACGCCGACGCGCTGGAAGCCCTGCTCGCGGTGTACCCGCAGGTGGACCAGTGCGGGCCCAGGGAGCAGGCGGCGTTGCGGCTGGGCCTGGGCCGCGCCCACCACCGCCTGGGAGAGACCGAACGCGGCCTGCCGCTCGTCGTCGCGGCGGACGAGTGGTTCCGGGCGCAGGACACGCCACTGCCGTCTCCCACGACGACGCTGGCCCGCCAGACGCTGGCCGACATCTACCTCAGCACCGGAGAGGTCGAGGAGGCCGTGCGGTGCCACCGCGAGGCCGTCGAGATGATGCGGACGCGCCGCGAGACCCTCGACCTCGCCGACGCCCTGTCCGAACTGGCCGAGGCGCAGGTGGCCGCCGGGGACGGGGCGGGCGCGCGGGAGTCCCTCACCGAGGCCGCGGCCGTCTTCGAGCAGTGGGGGGATTCGCGGGCGGACGGTGTCAGGGAACGACTTGTATCGCTGACCGATGTATGACGCGAGGTTTGTACCGACCTCCGCCGGGTACCTCTAGTTCAGGATTCCCCACCTGGAGGTTTCGATGATCGCCCTCGGACTGATCTTGCTCGTCGTCGGATGGCTGGCCGGTATCAGCATCCTGACGACTCTGGGCGTGGTGCTGCTCGTGATCGGCGCGATCCTGGCCGTGCTGGGCGCGGTCGGCAAGCCGGTCGGCGGTCGTGCGCACTACTTCTGAGCCGCCGTTCCTCCCTCCCCCCGGTAACGGCGGAACGGAAAAGGGGCCAGCCTCCACTGTGGAGGTTGGCCCCTTCTTTTGTCTCACAACGGCTTTACACGTGGTTCTTCGCGCGCGCGGCAGCCGCGAACACTCCGAACGCGACCCCCAGCATGGCCAGAGCGGCGACAGCGGCGACGACAACATCAACTGACATGATCGAAAAAACTCCCTCTTGCGATCTCTCCCGTTGTTATGACGCCGGGGTACCCCGCTTCGTTGCCTCGGGTAACGTTTTCGGGGTGAAACTCCGTGCTGTGGAAGCGCGTGTGCTCTCCGTAGCACCGTGGTTGCTCGCGTTGTCGGTCGCCGGGCACCTCTTCATGGTCGCCTTCCAGGCGAAGATGACCATGATCGACCTGCTGGTGTACCGCAACGGGTCGCCGCACCTGTTCTCCGGCGACCTCTACGAGTGGCGGCTCGACCAGTACGCGGACGTGTTCCCGCTGCCGTTCACCTACCCGCCGTTCGCGGCGGCGATCTTCACGCCGATGAGCTGGGTGCCGTGGGAGGCGTCGCGCTGGATCTGGCAGCTGCTCTGCCTGGGCTGCCTCTGCTACATCGTGCACGTCACCCTGAAGCTGCTGAAGCTGCAGGACCCGCGCCGCGTGATGATGTGGACCGCGTTGACGCTGTGGATCGAACCGGTCCGCACCACGCTCAACTACGGCCAGATCAACCTCGTGCTGGTCGCGATCCTGATCGGCACGCTCGCCAGCGCGCGCAACTGGGTCGGCGGCGCCGGCGTGGGTTTCGCCGCGGGCATCAAGCTCACGCCCGCGATCTCCGGGCTGTACTTCCTGATCCAGCGCCGGTGGATGGCCGCCGTGTGGTCGTTCGTCGCCTTTGTCGTCGTGTACGGCATCGGGTGGGCGATCTCGCCGTCGCAGTCGGACAAGTTCTGGTTCCAGCTGCTCGGGGACGCGAGCCGCGTCGGCCCGGTCGGCAGCGCGATCAACCAGTCGATGCGCGGCGCGCTCAGCCGGACGTTCGGCTACGACGTGAAGACCGGGCCGATCTACATCGTCGCCGTGCTCGTCGCCGCGGCGCTGACCTGGTTCGCGGTCAGCAGGACCAAGGACGTGCTGGCGTTGATCGTCAGCGTCCAGATGCTCGGCCTGCTCGTGTCGCCGATCTCGTGGAGCCACCACTGGGTGTGGATGGTGCCCGCCCTGTTGTGGCTGGTCTACGAGGGCGGGCACCTGCTCTGCAAGATCACCGCCGGTCTGTGGGTGCTGCTGACCGGCGGCTACCTAATCTCGTTCCTGCTGCTCGCCCAGCCGAACATCTGGGACTTCCCGCGGCCGTTCGTCTTCGTGGTGCTCGGCTGGGGTTATCCGGCCGCGGGCCTGCTCACGCTGGTCGCGATCGGCCTAGCAACCCGGCGTAAGAGGGACGATCTGCTGCCCCGCGATGAGGAAGCTGCCGACGGCGAACCCAGCCGAGTCGCCGGCTGACGCGGGCTTCCAGGAGTTGCGGGCCGCGGTCCAGCCGAGCAGTCCGCCGGCGTCGAGCGCGGTCAGCAACGCCTGCCAGCCCTTCTGGGCGTGCGGCAGGTAGGTGGCCCGGTCGAGCACGCCCGCGTTGATGCCGGCGGCGATCGCGTAGGTGATCATCGCGGTGGCCGCCGAGTCCTTGCCCGTGGCGCCCCAGAAGCCGTCGTGGCGTTGCAGGAGCTTCAACGTCTTGAGGCTCTTCGCGAGCGTCCTGGCGTACTCGGCGCGGTACGGGTGGTCGGCCGGGAGCGCGAGCACCGCCTTCGCGAGACCCTGCACGGCCCAGCCGTTGGTCTGCACGTTCAGGCTCCACAGACCGGTGAAGTCGTTGAACGTGCGGGCTTTCAGCGCTTTGTACGACTGGAACGAGTAGTCGAGCATCGCCTTGTCGTTGTCGGCCAACGCGATCCGCGTGAACGACGGCAGCGCCATGGCCAGCGCGTCCGGCTGCTGCCAGTGGTTCTTCCCGTCCTTCACCTGGGTGCGCAGGTTGTCGCGCAACGGTTGCAGCACCTCGGGTTCCGGGTGGAAGAACGCCACGTCGAGGTACGGCTCACCGGTCGCCTGCGCGTCCGGGGCGAAGGGGTTCGCGGGGTCGACGGGGAGCAGATATTTGTTCGCCTGCACCCACGGCCACGTCTTGTGGTTGCTGATCCCGGTGGTGCGCACCTGGGCGAGGTTGCCGACGTGGAAGCCGGCGTTGGACCAGGTGTTCGCCGCCTGGTCCACACCCCGGTCGACCCAAGCCTGACTGGCCTTGATCATCGTGTCCGTCACGGCACAAGGAACGGCGTTCGCGCCGGTAGGAATCGCGGTAAGTGTCCCGGTCAAAACCAAGACGAAAAGTGATGTGCGCAACCGCATGAGGGTGTTCCCTCTCATTTCCGCGGGCGGCGGCAGCGCACATCTTGACCGAATCAGCCCAGCGCGTCCAGGACCCCGTCGATTTCCTCGGCGAGGGTCACGTCGAGCGCGGTGATTCCTCCCTTGTAATGCGTGGACAGGCGAAATGTCAGTGTCTTGTAACGGATGTCGATGTCCGGGTGGTGGTTGTCGTTCTCGGCGATCTCCGCGATCCGGTTCACGACCATGATCGCTTTGGAGAAGCTCTCCAGCTCCACGGTCCGGACCAGCGCCGCGTCCTGGGCGCTCCAGTCGGGCAGCTTGGGCAGCACGTCGTTCAACTGATCGTCGCTCAACAGCTCGGCCATGTCCTGATCGTCCCATCACGTGACGTAAGCTGCGCGTTTACCACGGGAGTCCGGTGAAGCGCCGGGCTGAGAGGAGGGCTCGCAAGCCCTCGACCGTCCACCTGATCCGGGTCATACCGGCGTAGGGAGAGGTTTGCTGTGAGAAGGATTTTGGCTGTTTGCGCTGCTCTCGTACTGGCCGGGTGCTCGGCCGGAACGTCGACCGCACCGCAGTCGCACGAGGTCACGCTGGTCACGCACGACTCGTTCGTGGTGAAGCCGGAGGTGCTGGACGAGTTCCAGAAGTCCTCGGGCATCACGGTGAAGCAGATCGCGAGCGGTGACGCCGGCGAGCTGACGAACAAGCTGGTGCTGACCAAGGCGAACCCGATCGGCGACGTCGCGTTCGGCGTCGACTCGACGTTCGCGTCGCGGGCGCTGAGCGAGGGCGTGTTCGCCGAGTACGCCTCGCCCGAGGCCGCGAAGGGCGCGCAGCGGTACAAGGCCGACGACTCGAACCGGCTGCAGGCCGTCGACGTCGGTGACGTGTGCCTCAACATCGACCCGGCCAAGCTCGGCGGCGTGGAGCCCAAGTCGTACGAGGACCTGGTCGACCCGAAGTTCAAGGACATGCTGGTCGTCGAGAACCCGGCCACGTCGTCGCCCGGTCTCGCGTTCCTGCTCGGCACGGTCGCGAAGTTCGGCGAGAACGGCTGGCAGGACTACTGGACCAAGCTCAAGGCCAACGGCGTCAAGGTCGTGAGCGGCTGGGAAGAGGCCTACAACCAGGAGTTCTCCGCCACCAAGGGCACGCGGCCGATCGTCGTGTCGTACGCGTCGTCGCCGTCGGCGGAGGGCGGCAAGACCAAGGCCGTGCTGGACACCTGCTACCGCCAGGTCGAGTACGCGGGCGTTTTGAGCGGGGCCAAGAACCCCGAGGACGCGAAGAAGGTCCTCGACTTCCTGCTGGGCGAGAAGTTCCAGGCCCAGGTGGCCGAGCAGATGTACGTGTACCCGTCACGTGAGGGCGTCGCGCTGCCCGAGTCGTGGGCCAAGGACGCTCCGTTGCCGTCTTCACCGCAGTCGCTGCCTGCCGACAAGGTGAAGGACAACCGCGAGGCTTGGGTCGAGCAGTGGCGCAAGCTCGTGCAGGGCTGAGTTCGCGGACGGGGTGGTCCGCGGCGGCGTTGCTGCCGCTGGCCTTCCTCGCCCTCTTCTTCGCCTGGCCCGTGCTCGCGATCGTCACCCTCGGTCTGCGCGAAGGCGGTGTGCCGAAGGCACTCGTCGAGGCCGACACCTGGGAGCTCGTCGGCTTCACCCTCGGCCAGGCTCTCGCCTCGACCGTGGTCGCGGTGCTCGCCGGCATGCCGTTGGCGTTCGTGCTGGCCCGCTGCAGGATTCGCGGGCTGGGAGTGATCCGGGCGGCCGTGATGGTGCCGTTCGTGCTGCCGACCGTGGTGGTGGGCCTGGCTTTCCGGACGTTCTGGCCGGACGGCGGAGTGCTGCCGATCGTGCTGGCCAACGCGTTCTTCAACGTCGCTGTGGTCGCTCGGACCGTTGGTGGGCTGTGGGCGCACACGGATCGACGTGCCGAGGACGCCGCACGGGCGTTGGGTGCGTCTCGTCCCCGCGCGTTCCTGTCGGTGGTGCTGCCCGCGCTGGCACCGGCCATCGGGTCGGCGGCGGCGGTCGTGTTCCTGTTCTGCGCCACCAGTTTCGGGGTCGTGCTGGTGCTCGGCGGGTCGCGGTACCGGACGCTGGAGACGGAGATCTACCTGCGGACCGTCGAGCTGTTCGACCTGTCCGGGGCGGCGGCGCTGTCGCTGTTGCAGTTCGCGGCGGTGCTCGCGGTGCTGGTGCTGGGGGCGCTGGCCCGGCGTCGTCGCGAGACGGCGTTGGCGTTGCGCGGTCGCGAAGAACTGGCGCGCCGGCCGACCGGTGGCGAGTGGTACGTCGTGGCGGCCGCTTTCGCCGTGGTGGCGGCGTTGTTGCTGCCGGTGGTCGGGCTGGTGACACGGTCACTGTCCACTCGGGACGGTTGGAGCCTCGCGGGGTACGTGGCGCTGAACAGCCGGGGTGATCGCGGCACGCTGGCGGTGACCGGGATCGACGCGGCGCTGAACTCGTTGCGCACGGCCTTCGACGCGACGCTGGTGGCGTTGGTGGTCGGGGTGTTCTCGGCGGTGGTGCTGGTCGGGCTGCGGCGGTCCGGCGCGCGGTTCGCCGAGGTGCTCGACACGGCGTTGATGCTGCCGCTCGGGGTGTCCGCGGTGACCGTCGGGTTCGGGTACCTGATCACGATGGACGCGTTGCCGGGCGACTTCCGCACCTCGCCGTTGCTGGTGCCGCTGGCGCAGGCGCTGGTGGTGACGCCGTTGATCGTGCGGATGGTGCTGCCGGTGTTGCGGGCGGTCGACGAACGGCTGCGGCAGGCGGCGGCGACGTTGGGCGCCTCGCCGGCGCGCGTGTGGCGTGAGGTGGATCTGCCGCTGGTCGGACGGTCGCTGGCCGCGGCCGCCGGGTTCGGTTATGTCGTGGCGCTGGGGGAGTTCGGGGCGACGAGCTTCCTGGCGCGGCCGGACGCGCCGACGTTGCCGGTGGTGATCGCGCGGCTGATGTCGCGGCCGGGGGAGTTGAACAGCCAGATGGCCTACGCGGCGTGCGCGCTGCTGATGGTCGTGACGGTCGGGTGCGTGCTGCTGATCGAACGGCTGCGCGTGCCGAGCAGCGGGGAGTTCTGATGGCGCTGGAACTGGACTCGATCACCGTCCGCTATGGACAGACGGCGGCGGTGTCGGACGTGTCGCTGGAGGTGGCGGACGGCGAGGTCGTGGCGCTGCTCGGGCCGTCGGGCTGCGGCAAGTCGACGTTGCTGCGGACCGTAGCGGGCCTGGAGAAGCCCTCTTCCGGTGCTGTGCGGTGGGATTCCGCCGACCTTGCGGGCGTGCCCGTGCACCGCCGTGAGTTCGGGCTGGTGTTCCAGGACGGGCAGCTGTTCCCGCACCGGACGGTCGCCGGGAACGTGGCGTTCGGCCTGCGCATGCAGAAGGTCGAACGCGAGGCGCGCGACAAGCGCGTGCTGTCGTTGCTGGAGCTCGTCGGCCTCGAAGGCTATGCCGACCGCCGCGTCACGCAGCTGTCCGGCGGCGAACAGCAACGGGTGGCGTTGGCGCGGGCGTTGGCGCCTTCACCCCGCTTGCTGCTGCTGGACGAACCGTTGTCGGCGCTGGACCGCGCGCTGCGCGAACAGCTCGCCGTCGACCTGGCCCGCCTGCTGCGAGAGGCCGCGACGACCGCCCTGGTCGTGACGCACGACCACGACGAGGCCTTCACCCTGGCCGACCGCGTCGCGATCATGTCGCGCGGCCGCATCGTCCAGGTCGGGCCACCCGCCGAGGTGTGGTCGTCACCGGTCGACGTGGAGACGGCGAAGTTCCTGGGCTGCAACAAGTTCGTGCCGGGTTCGTTCGTCGGACTGGACGTGGAACGCGTCGGGCTGCGCGCCACGGCGTTGCGGGTGGACGCGGACGGCCTGCTGGAGGGCACGGTCGTCGAACGCGTGCACCGGCGCGACCACGTCCGGCTGCTGGTGGAGATCGGCGGCGAGGAGTACGAGGCCGTCGGCCCGGTCTCCGTCGGCGACCGAGTGCGCCTCGCAATTGACTTGGACGGCGTCGCGCGAGTCGGGTAGTTGTTAGGCCCTATGGGACTTCTCGGGGGACGCGTCGCGCTGGTCACGGGAGTGAGCAGGCGGCAGGGCATCGGTTACGCCATCGCATCGCGCTTGACCGGCCTGGGCGCCGAGGTGTTCGTGCAGCACCACGTCGCGCACGACGCCTCGCAGCCGTGGGGCGCCGACGACGTGAACGAGGTGCTGACGGACCTCGGCGTGCAGGGCCTGGGCGTCGACCTGGCGAGGCCGGAGGCACCGGCGGAGCTGATGGCGGCGGCGGTCGAGGCGTACGGACGGGTCGACGTGCTGGTGTGCAACCACGCGCGGTCCGGCGGCGACGGCTCACTCGCCGAGATGGACGCGACCAAGCTCGACGAGCACTACGCCGTGAACACCCGCTCGTCGATCCTGCTGGCGCAAGCGTTTGCCCGCCAGTGGACCAGGGAGGACGGCGGCCGGATCGTGTTCATGACGTCCGGCCAGAACCTCGGCCCGATGCCCGGCGAGGTGGCCTACGCGGCCTCGAAGGGGGCGCTGGCGGCGATCGTGGCGACTTTGTCGTACGAGCTGGCGGACCGGGGCATCACGGTCAACGCGGTGAACCCCGGGCCGACCGACACCGGGTGGGCCGGTCCGGAGCTCACCGAGTTCGTGAACGAGCGGATGCCGCTCAAGCGCTGGGGCCGGCCGGACGACGCGGCCCGGCTGATCTCCTGGCTGTGCACCGACGACGGGCAGTGGATCACGGGTCAGGTGCTGAACAGCGAGGGCGGCTTCCGCAGATGATCAGCCACGCGCCGGCCGGGTACGAGTGCCCGTTCTGCTTCCTGCTCGCCGGCGGCGACACCGAGATCGACAGCCAGGCCGACGTCGTGCTCCGCCACGAACGCGCCACCGCGTTCGTGGCATCGCAGTGGTGGGCGAACAACGAAGGCCACGTCATCGTGATCCCCAACGCGCACCACGAGAACATCTACGAGCTGCCCGCCGAGTACGGCCACGCCGTGCACGACGCAGTGCGCGAGATCGCCGTCGCGATGCGCACCGCGTACGGCTGCGAGGGCATCTCCACCCGGCAGCACAACGAGCCCGCCGGGAACCAGGACGTGTGGCACTTCCACGTCCACGTCATTCCGCGATACAGCGGCGACAACCTCTACGGGTCGTCGCCGCTGCCAGGCTTCGCGACCGGCGAGCAACGCCGGGTCTATGCCAACAAACTGCTAGCTGTCCTTGGTGATCAGGCGGATGGCCGCGAGGCCCGTCCCGATCAGCAGGTAGCACCCGGCGAGCAACGTGCTGTCGCCGATCTGGTCCCACGGGATCGGGTCGCGCATCACGTCGACCAGCCCCGGGAACCCCGTCGTGATCAGGAACGGGTGCAGCCAGTCCAGTGACGAGAACTGCCCCAGCACCTGGAACACGATGATCGACACCATCGTCGCCGCCTGCACCACGAGCGGGTGCTCGGTGGTGGCGGAGACGGCGAGGGCGACCGCGCCGACCGACACCATCTGGAACGTCACCAGCACCACGAACAGTGCGATGCGAACCAGACCCTCGCCGGTCGACAACGTCGTACCGGACAGCGTCGCCATGCCGTCGGAGCCGAGGAACGCGGTGCCGGCGATGATGCCGACCACGGCCATCAGCGTGACGGCGAACAGCGACATCGCGGCCAGGCCGAAGAGCTTCACGAACAGCAGCCGCACGCGGGAGACCGGGGCGACGAGCAGGCCTCGCAACGTGCCGTGCTGGGCCTCGCCCGCCAGGCCGTCCGCCGCCCAGATCGACGCCACCAGCGGCAGCAGCAGGTTGAGCGACAGGAACAACGTGAAGATCGGCACGACCAGGCCGTTGCCCTGGATGATCGCGGCGAGACCGGGGCCACCGCCGCCGTCCTCGCCCGCGGTCCAGATGCCGAAGCTGATGATGATCGGCACCAGCATCAGGCCGAACAGGCCGATCAACGTGCGCGGGCGGCGCAGCATCCACCGCACCTCGGAGCCGAACTGACGCGTGATCACCGGCGTCCCCCGTCCAGAGTGTCCACTGCGGACATTCCGCGCTCGGCCTCCTCGGCCTCGGTGAGCCGCGCGAACAGCTCCTCCAGGCCGGTCTTCCAGCGCGTGGCCTCGAAGACGCGGGCCTCGCCGCGCACCAAGGTCTCGATCACCTGCGGCGCGCTCGTCCCCGCGAGCTCGACGCGCAGGCCGTCACCCAGCGGCCTGGCCGAGATCTTGGCCTGCCGCAACGCGCTCAGCGCCTTCTCGACGTCCGGGGTGATCACCTGGAGCGCCGAACCGCCCGCCTGCAGCAGTTCGTTCAGCTCTCCCTGGGCCACCACGGTGCCGCGGTGCAGGACGGCGACGTGCGTGCAGGTCGCCTCGACCTCGCTCAGCAGATGGCTCGACACCATGACCGTGCTGCCGGCCGCGTGCAGGTCCGCGATGACCTTGCGGATCTCCCGCGTGCCGGCCGGGTCGAGGCCGTTGGTCGGCTCGTCGAGCACGACCAGCTTGCGCGGCACGAGCAACGCCGCGGCCAGGCCGAGACGTTGCTTCATGCCGAGCGAGTACCCCCGGAACCTGCGGTGGGCCGCCTGGGCGAGCCCGACGCGTTCGATGGCGTCCTCGACCGCCTGCTTGATCTCCTTGCGCGGCAGCAGAGGCTCGAACGCGGCACACCTGACGAGGTTCTCCCGACCACTGAGGAACGGGTGGAACCCCGGACCCTCGACCAGCGCGCCCACGTGCGGAAGTGACTGCTCGGCTCCCTCTGGCAACGGCCTTCCGAGCAGTTCGATCTCCCCCTGCGTGGGGCGGACCAACCCGAGCAGCATCCGGATCGTGGTCGTCTTGCCGGACCCGTTGGGGCCCAGCATGCCGAGCACGGCTCCTTCCGGCAGCTCGAGGTCGACGCGGTCCACGGCGACCGTGCTCCCGTACTCCTTGCGCAGACCCTTGGTCCGCGCGGCGACAGCGGTCTTGGCAGGCGCTGTCACCGGCGCGCTGGTCGAGGTGGTCACTTCACCTGTCCGATCGTGTCGAACAGCACCTGCTCGGGAACGGCACCCGCGACCACGCGGCCGTCGTCCGCGATCAGGATCGTGGCGACCTTCGTGTTGAAGATCTGACCGCTACCCCAGGCACCGCTGACCTTCTTCGTGAACTTGTCGACCAGGCCCTGCGCCTCGGCCGGAACCTGGGTCATGGCCTCGGCCGGAATGCGCGCACCGATGACCGTGTCCCAGCCCGTGCCGAAGATCTGCGGGTCCTTGCCCTGCAACGCCTGCTCGATGCCCAGTTCGGGCTTCTGGCCCTGACGCTCTTCCTTCGCCTCGGGCGTGGTGACCTTGGCGTTGGCGGGCGGCGTGAACTCGAAGAGCTTCGCGTCCTGCGGACCCACGTTGATCTCGCTGAAGCCGACCGTGCCCGCGGGCTCGCTGGTGCCGTTGGTGAGCACCTGAACGCGCAACGGCATCTTCAGCTCCGAGTCGATGGCGATCCGCACCTCGCGGATCAGCGTCTTCTCGGTGGCCTTCGGGGTCAGCACCAGCTCGTAGGCGGCACGGTTCGCGACGCGCGCGGTGCCGTCGACGGAGATGTCGCTGAACTCCTTGGTCATGCCGACGACCTGCTTGGCCGCCTCGGCCGGGTTGACCGACTCGGCCTTGTTCTCCGAAGGCCGCGGCTGGTCGGCCTTGTGCTCGGACTTCGTGACCTCGTTGTCGGCGGAGTTCCACGACCAGGTGGTCGTGCCGTCGTCGACGATGGTCTGCTCGGACTGGCCGTTCGGCAGGGCGGCGCGGAACTTGCCGTTGCCGTCCGTCCAGATCCGCGCGCTGTGCTTGCCGTCGGCGAGCTGCGGGATCTCGGCGATCGACGGGAGACCGAGCTTGTTGTCGACCTCCACGGTGCCGCCGAACGCACCGGGCTTGCTCGTGAGCACCTGCTCGACGAGCGACTCGGCGGACACGTCGGGCAGGGTGGGCGGCTGGCCCGCACCCGCCGGCATGGCGAGCAGGCTCAGGCCTGCCGCGCCGGTGATCACACCGGCCGCCGCAGCGGCCAGGGTCACCTTTCGCTTGTTCATCAGTGGTCCCCTCCTCCAAGGGCTTGTAGTCACAGCTTGGTGGTGGGTTGCTGAGATGGTGCTGAGACTACGCTCACCTGCGGTTTTGTGCCTGCCGCGCGATGGTTTCTGAGAGTCGGCTGAGATCTTGCGGGCAGCTGAGAGTCCGGCGCGGCATGCTGTGACCCGTGAAGCCTCGTGTGCTGGTCGTGGACGACGAAGTCGGCGTGCGCCGGGCGTTGGAGCGCGGGCTCTCGGCCGAGGGCATGGAGGTCGTCACGGCCTCCGACGGGCCCACGGCGCTGCGGGTCGCGCTGACCGGGGCGTTCGACGTCGTGCTGCTGGACATCATGCTGCCGGGCCTCTCGGGATACCGCGTGCTGCAACGCATGCGGGCCGACGGGGTGCGGACGCCGGTGCTGATGGTGTCGGCGAAGGACGGCGAGATCGACCAGGCGGACGGGCTCGACCTCGGCGCCGACGGGTACCTGGTCAAGCCGTTCAGCTTCGTCGTGCTGGTCGCGCAGGTCAGGGCGCTGCTGCGGCGCGGGGGAGGCGCTCGCCGCAAGCTCACGCTCGGCAGCCTCGTGATCGACCGCGGGCTGCGCGAGGTCAGCTGGGCCGGGCAGGACGTGTCGCTGTCGCCGCGCGAGTACGCGGTGCTCGACGTGCTGGCGTCGCGGGCCGGGTCCGTGGTGACCAAGGACGAGCTGCTGCGCACGGTGTGGGGCGACGAGCAGGCCGCGACGCGCAACGCCGTCGAGGTCTACGTCGGGTACCTGCGGCGCAAGCTGGAGGCCGTCGGAGCCGGTGAGGTCGTGCGGACGATCCGCGGGCACGGGTACATCGCGTCCACTCCGGACCTCGACAACGCGCTGGGCAACAAGTGACCCCTGGCTGGTGGCTGCGGCGCACGCTGCGCTTCCGCATCACCGTGGTGGCCACGGGGGTCGCGCTGCTCTGCCTGCTCGCGTTCACCAGCATCGCGCCGGCGTTGATCGGGCTGATCCAGATAACGGCGGTGGACCAGGAGCTGGAGAAGGCACCGCCGCGCGTGCTCGACGTCGCCGGGGTGCCGGTGGACGGCGGGCCGCCGCTTCCGTTGACGGCGCAGGACATCCGGTCGCTGAAGTCCGGCGAGCCGGTGCTGCGCATGGAGGGCCAGTCGGCGCTGCGGTTCCGCGGGCAGGTGGTGTTCGGAGGGGACGGAACGCCGCGGCTGGAGGTGTACGGCAGCACGTTGCTCGGGTACGGGAGCGCGAACACGCTCGGCACGCGCTGGCTGGCCGTCGCCGCCGTGCTGGTGGCCGGGCTGGTGGGGATCGCGACCTGGCTCGCCGTGCGGTCGTCGTTGCGGCCGGTCGAACGGATGCGCGTCGCCGCGGGGGAGCTGCCGCACGGCGAACGGCTGCCGGTGCCGCCGTCGCGCGATGAGCTGCAGGCGTTGGCCGAGGCGCTGAACGCCCTGCTGGCCCGGCGTGACGACGCCTCGGACCGGTTGCGGCGCTTCACCGGCGACGCCGCGCACGAGCTGCGGTCACCGGTCGCGTCCGTGCGGGCACAGGCCGAGGTCGCGGTGGCGCACCCAGATCCGGACTTCTCCATCGAGGTGCTGGAGTCGGTGGTCGAGGAGTCGATCCGGCTCAGCGCGCTGGTGGACTCGCTGCTGATCCTCGCCCGCGCGGACACCGGGGCGCCGCCGCGCGCCGAGGCCGTCGACCTCGTGCTGGAGGCCGAGGCCGCGATCTCCCGGCTGGACGCGGAGCTGCTGGTGCGGCTGAACGCGCCGCCGTCGGCGTGCCTGGTGTCGGCGGCGCGGTCCGAGGTCGAGCTGGTGCTGGACAACCTGCTGCGCAACGCCGCCCGGTACGCGTACTCGACGATCACCGTGACGCTGGTGCCGGTCGGGCGGGACGTGCGGCTGATCGTGGACGACGACGGGCACGGGATCCCGGTGGAGCACCGCGCGAAGGTGTTCGACCGCTTCTACCGGGTGGACGAGGACCGGGGGCGGCGCTCCGGCGGCTTCGGCCTCGGGCTGGCGCTGGTGGCGCACCTCGTGCAACGGCGCGGCGGCAGCGTGCTGGCCGCGGAGTCGCCCGCCGGTGGTGCGCGTTTGGAGATCCGCTGGCCGTCCTGGTAGCAAGCTCTGGTGCCAGAGTTGCGAGCGTCGGCACTGGTCGACGCGCCTGTTGCCGCCGTTGCCGGTGCCCTGCTCGACACCTCGCTGATCGCGGGGTTCGGCGTGCGGGTGCCGGGACCGTTGCTGTGCCTGGGAGACGAGCTCGTCGGGCCGTTCGGTGTCCGGTTGGTGGTGACCCGCGCTGATCTGTCCGGTGTGTCCGCTGCCGGCGATTTTCTGGAGCTGCACACGGATCTCGTGGTGACCGGGGCCGGGACGATGGTGATCGACCGGGTGTCGTGGAAGGCCGTCGGCGGGGTCGTCGGGCGGTTCGCGGACGTCACGGTCGGACGCGGGATGGCGTTGCGCGTGCTGCAGAAGCGGTCCGCGCTGCTGGCCGCCCGCTGTGCCGAGCTGGTGTCCGCGCGGGTCGTGGTCGGGGCGGCGATCGTCCGGGATGGACGGATGCTGGCCCAGCAGCGGTCGTTTCCCGCTGACACCGCGGGGAAGTGGGAGCTGCCCGGCGGCCGGGTCGAGGCGGGGGAGAAGCCCTCGGACGCGCTCGTGCGCGAATGCCTGGAGGAGCTGGGCGTCTCGGTCCTGGTCGGCGAGCAGGTCGGGCCGGACGTGCCGTTGAAGCGCGATCTCGTGCTGCGGATCTTCGCGGCGGAGCTCGCCGGCGGTGAGCCGGAAGCGTTGGAGCACAACGCTGTCCGGTGGTTCACCGCCGGCGAGCTGCCCGCCGTGGACTGGCTGCCCGCCGACCGCGTGCTGGTGCCGGCCCTTCAGGAACTCCTCACCTGAGGCAGGTTCTCCTCAACTGAGGCCGGACAGCCGCAGCGCCGCGGTCAGCCGGTGCTGGGCGCGCTCCTGCGCCCGTTCCGCACCGGCCTTGCGGATCCGGTCGAGCTCGGCGGGGTCGGCGAGCAGCGCCAGCGTCCGGTCCCGCACCGGCCGCAGCTCCTCGATCACGGCCTCCGCCACGTCGTTCTTCAGGTCGGCGAACCTGGTCGTGTAGTCCTCGGGCTCCTTGCCGGTGCAGGAGGCCAGGATCTCGGTCAGGTTCGCGATGCCGTCGGTCGACGACACGGCCCTGAGGACCTTGCGCCGCACCAGGTCCGGGTCGTCCAGCACGAAGACCACGCCGGCGGAGTTCTGCGCCGACTTGTCCATCTTGCGCGCGGGGTCCGAAAGGTCCTTGATGCGCGCGCCGACCTTCGGCACCACCGCCGTGGGCACGATGAACGCGTCCCCGTAGGCGTGGTTGAACCGGCGCGCCAACGCCCGCGCCAGCTCGACGTGCTGGAGCTGGTCCTCGCCGACCGGCACCTCGGCCGTGCCCTGCAACAGGATGTCCGCGGCCATCAGCACCGGATAGGTCAGCAGGCTGAGCCGCACCGACTCGCGGCCGAGCGACTTCTCCTTGAACTGGATCATCCGCGCGGCCTCGCCGTAGGTGCAGGTGCACTCCAGGACCCAGTTCAGGGCCCCCAGCTCGCGGATGAGGTCGCTCTGCACGCACACGCTCGCCGGGTCGATCCCGGACGCCACGAGCACGGCCAGCTGCTCGCGCGTCATGGATCGCAGCCGTTGCGGGTTGTGCGACGACGTCATCGCGTGCAGGTCGCTGATGAAGTACACGTCCTCGTCGGTGCCCTCGGTCGCCCACGTGCGCAGTGCCCCGAGGTAGTTGCCGAGGTGCACCTGGCCGGACGGGGTGATGGCGGAGAGCCTGATCATGATGGTCCTTCCCTGGGGTTCTGGGTGACCACCCCGGGGCGAAGGCATGAAAAAGGCCGCCCGTCGGGGCGGCCTGCGTCTCTTCCGAGCGCGCGTCTACTCCGGCCGCCTGAAAGCGGCCCACCAGAAGGCGTTCAGAGTGCGCACGTCGCCCAGTATAGGGCTACCGTCGAAGGATGTTCATCGTGCTGCTGAAGTATTCCGCGCCACTGGAACAGATCGACTACGCCCTCCCCGACCACCGCGCGTGGGTCGAGAAGCAGTACGAGCGGGGACTCTTCCTCGCCTCGGGGCGTCAGGTGCCGAGGACGGGTGGCGTGATCATCACGCGGCCCATGCCCCGGGGCAAGCTCGAAGCGCTGCTCGCGACGGACCCGTGGGCGGAGCAGAAGCTCGTGAAGTACGAGATCTGCGAGTTCGAGGCGACTCGGACGGCGCCGGAGCTGATGAAGCTGAACGAGGCAGTGCTCCAGCACTAGTCCTGGTTCTCGATCCACTCGATGGCCTTGGTGAGCGCGTCGTCCGCGGGCACGTGCGGGGCTATCGGGGCGTTGCCGTACGTCCTGCCGGTCCGGTCCGCCATGACCGCGGTGGTGATCGCGAGCCGGGCGCCGCCGGGCAGCGCGAACGTCTGGTTGGCCGTCGCGAACCCGGCCGTCGGGGCGCCGAACGACCGCGCGCGGGGCGCCCCCAGGAACGAGACCAGCACCGCCTCGCCCGAACTGGCCGTGGTGCCGTCGGTGAGCAGCGCGACCGGACCGTGCTGGGGCCTCGGGACGCGGTGCAGGCGGAACGTTTTTCTCGTGCCGTTGTAGACGTGCCGGCGGCGGACGCCCCAGCCGGTCGACTCGCCTTCGTGCCCGACGAACCGGCCGTGCTCGCCTTCGCCGAGCAGCGGGGCGACGACCGTGAGCATCGGGTGCATGTCGCCGCCGCGGTTGCCGCGCAGGTCGACGACCCACCCGGCCGGTCTCTCCCCGATGAGGCCCCTGAGCACCTTCAGCCCGGCGCGGACGTAGGCGTGGCCGTGGCGCGCGTGGGTCTGGGGGAGCCGCAGGCACGCGGTCGTCCCGACCAGCTGACCGGTCGGCGGACCGGAACGCGGCGGTGCGGCCGCCCGTTCGGCCGTGATCAGGTGGGTGTGCGGGTTGCCGAGGGTGGCGATCACGTGCCGGATCGCGTCGTCGGCGTCCTCGATGGCGTGAGCTTCAGCACTCAGGACGGCCCAGTCGACCCGGTCCCGCTCGATCGAGTGACGCCGGAGGAGGTCGAGCGCCCTGCCGACGTCCGCGCGGCCCGAGCTCACGCAGCCTTCTTGAGGGCCTTCTTCGCTGCCTTCGCCGCCTTCTTCGCGGCCTTCTTCCTGGCCTTGTCGCGCTCCTTGAGCAGGAACGGAACCGGGCAGCGCTTGCACTGGGGCTTCGAACGGCAGCACTTCTTCTTGAGCTTTTTACCCACTGGTTGAACTCCACTCCGACACGTATCGCTAGAGTAGGTGAGGCTCAGTTCACTGGCACTCTTGTGTGGTAATGGCGATGCAGCCGGTAGTATGAGCAACGGCCCTGCGCATCGAAGTGTCCGGCGCGAGCCCCTCCAACGCCTTCGAAGCTCTAGGAGTTCTGCGTGCCCACGGCCACCGCGTCTGCCCTTCAGACGCGCACTGACCTGCGAAATGTCGCGATCGTCGCGCACGTCGACCACGGCAAGACCACCCTGGTCGACGCCATGCTGCGCCAGTCCGGCGCCTTCTCCGCGCGTGCCGAGCTCGTCGACCGGGTCATGGACTCGGGCGAGCTCGAGCGTGAGAAGGGCATCACGATCCTCGCCAAGAACACGGCCGTGCGCAGGCACACGCCGGACGGCGACGTGATCATCAACGTCGTCGACACCCCCGGCCACGCCGACTTCGGTGGCGAGGTCGAGCGCGCGCTGTCGATGGTCGACGGTGTCGTCCTGCTCGTCGACGCGTCCGAGGGCCCGCTGCCCCAGACGCGCTTCGTGCTGCGCAAGACCCTCGCCGCCGGCCTGCCGGTGATCCTGCTGGTCAACAAGGTCGACCGCCCCGACGCCCGGATCTCCGAGGTCGTCGAGGAGGCCCACGACCTGCTGCTCGACCTGGCGACCGAGGTCGGCGCCGACGAGTCCGTGCTGGACCTGCCGGTCGTCTACGCCTCCGCGCGCGCCGGCCGTGCCTCGCTGACCCAGCCCGAGGACGGCGGCCTGCCGGACGAGGAGAACCTGGACACCCTGTTCGAGGTCCTGCTCAAGCACATCCCGGCCCCGCACGTCGACGTGGACGGCCCGCTCCAGGCGCTGGTCACGAACCTCGACGCCTCGACGTTCCTCGGCCGCATCGCGCTGTGCCGCATCCACCAGGGCACGCTGCGCAAGGGCGAGACCGTGGCCTGGTGCCGCGAGGACGGCGAGCCCGTCAAGGTCCGCATCACCGAGCTCCTGATCACCGAGGCCCTCGACCGCCAGCCGGCCGAGCTCGCCCGCGCGGGTGACCTGGTCGCCATCGCCGGCATCCCGGACATCACCATCGGCGACACCCTCGCCGACGCCGAGACCCCGGTCGCGCTGCCCCGCATCACGGTCGACCAGCCGGCCATCTCGATGACCGTCGGTGTGAACACCTCGCCGCTGGCAGGTCGCAACGGCGGCACCAAGCTCACCGCCCGCGTGCTCAAGGCCCGCCTCGACGCCGAGCTCGTCGGCAACGTGTCGGTCAAGGTCCTCCCGACCGAGCGCCCGGACACCTGGGAGGTGCAGGGCCGAGGCGAGCTCGCCCTGGCCATCCTGGTCGAGCAGATGCGCCGCGAGGGCTTCGAACTGACCGTCGGCAAGCCCCAGGTGGTCACGCACACGGTCGACGGCAAGATCCACGAGCCGTTCGAGCGCCTGTCCGTCGACTGCCCGGAAGAGCACCTCGGCGCCGTCACCCAGCTCCTCGCGAACCGCAAGGGCCGCATGGAGAACATGTCGGGCCACGGCACGGGCCGCATCAAGCTCGACTACGTGGTCCCGTCGCGAGGCCTCATCGGCTTCCGCACCGAGTTCCTCACCGAGACCCGCGGCACCGGCATCGCCAACGCCGTCTCCGAGGGCTACGGCCCGTGGGCGGGCGAGATCCGCACCCGCCACAACGGCTCCCTGGTCGCCGACCGCACCGGCTCCATCACCGCCTACGCGATGATCCAGCTGGCCGACCGAGGCACCTTCTTCGTGGAGCCCGGCGCCGACGCCTACGAGGGCATGGTCGTGGGCGAGAACCCGCGCGCCGAGGACCTCGACGTCAACATCACCCGCGAGAAGAAGCTCACCAACATGCGCTCCTCCACCGCGGACGTGATGGAGACCCTGGCGCGCCCCCGCAAGCTGTCGCTGGAGGAGGCCCTGGAGTTCTGCGCCTTCGACGAGTGCGTCGAGGTCGCCCCCGAGGTCATCCGCGTCCGCAAGGTCATCCTGGACGCCAACCTCCGAGGCCGCGAGCGCTCGCGCCTCAAGAACCGCGGCTAGTCACACGCTGACGCGAAGGGCGGCAGGACCCGAGAGGGTTCTGCCGCCCTTCGTCGTTTCCGGGGGAGGGCGTAGGTGAGGGGGATGCGGCCAGGCGGGCAGGCTGGCGCAAGGGTCCCCTTGGAATTTCGATCCCCCGCAACCCAACGTACTCAGAGGGTCTGACAGTCCGGCGGAGCGAGGGAACTGAGCGCGCGGGACGTGGTAAGGGCAAGACGGGGTGAGGCAAGACGGGGTGAGGCAAGACGGGGTGAGGCAAGACGGGGTGAGGCAAGACGGGGTGAGGCAAGACGGGGTGAGGCAAGACGGGTCAAGGATGGCTTGAGGGGATGCGAAGCCGAAGGCGAGCCCGTACGAGCGCAAGCATCGCGATGGCGCAGCCGAGCGCCCGGCCAAGACCCGAGCGCAATGCCGAAGGCGAGGCGTCCCTCCCTCTTAGCTCCGGTCAAGCGGTAACGGTGACGTACCCGCCCCAACGCAACCACGCACGCTTGAGATTGGGGCTTGACTTTGGGTGCGAGGTGCTAGCTTCTCGAGCTCGGCCGGGCGCTTTTCAGCCCGGCCTTTTCCGGCCGATGAGCGCCTCGCAAGGGCCCCGAAGTCAAGCCCCAATCTCTATCGTCGCGAAGCGGCGATGCATGGACCACGCTCGTCCGCGGTTGTCTTTGCCCCAAGCCGAACCACTCGTCCAGGTGACCCGTACTACCCACCGGGACAAGCAACCCCGCACCAGCCGCACACGTCCAACGAGTGGCAGGGGTGACAAAACCTGGGTTGCCCGAACACCGCCACCACCCTTCTGGCAATGTGAGGACCATGAGGCGACTCGGGGGAGTGCTAGCCGCCGCAGTGCTGTGCACCACAGCCGCGGCGTGCACGAACGCGCCCCCTCCCCCGCTGGTCCCCAAGTCCGAGGCCCCGGTCATCACCACGACGGGCCCCAAGGTCACCGAGATCGTGGTCGGCGTGGACGACGTGGCCGGCGGCTACAACCCGCACTCGCTGGCGGCCCAAAGCCCCATCACCACGGCCCTGAGCTCGCTGCTGCTCCCGTCCCCGTTCAAACCGGGCAACGACGGCGCGCCCCAGCTGGACCGCAACCTGATGGTCAGCGCGAAGGTCACCAAGGCCGAACCGTTCACCGTCACCTACACGATCCGCAAGGACGCCAGCTGGTCGGACAGCGCGCCCATCGCCGCCGAGGACTTCTACTACCTCTGGCAGCGTATGCGCGCCGAGCCCGGTGTCGTGGATCCGGCCGGTTACAGGCTCATCAACAACATCAGCGCGCGCGAGGGCGGCAAGGTCGTCGAGGTCGCCTTCGGGAAGCCGTTCCCGGGGTGGCGGAGCCTGTTCTCGAACCTGTTGCCCGCGCACCTGCTCAAGGACGCGCCCGGCACGTGGGCGAACGTGTTGTCGACCAACTTCCCGGCCACGGCGGGGCCGTTCCAGGTGCGCAGCCTCGACGAGCCTCGCGGTGAGGTCGTGCTCGAGCGCAGCGACCGGTACTGGGAGGTGCCGACGACGCTGGACCGGGTCGTCATCCGGCGCGCCACGCACAGTCAGATGGCCGAGTCACTGTCCAAAGGCGACAACCAGGCGGCACTCCTCAGGGCCGACGCGGCGGATGTGAACCTGCTCAACAGCATCGCGAAGGTCACGACGAAACCCGTGCCGCGCAACGAGGTCGTGCAGGTCCTGCTGAGGCCCACGAGCACGACGCTCAGGGACGTCAAGGTGCGCAAGGCGGTCGTGGCGGCCATCGACCGGGAGGCCCTCATCGCGTCCGGCACGCAGAGCGGGCCCAGTGCCTCGTTCCGCGCCGACTCCTACGTCGTGCCGCCGAGCCGGGCCGGGTACGTGAAGACCATCAACGCGAACACGCTCGACGCCGCGCTGAGCGACCAGCTGCTGACCGAGTCCGGGTACGTGAAGGCCGGGACCGAGTGGCAGAAGGACGGCAAGCCGTTCAAGCTCAGGATCGCCGCGCCCGAGAAGAGCGAGCCGTACGTGAGCATCGCGAACCGGCTCAAGGTGCAACTGCGGGACCGGGGGATTGACGCCGAGGTCATCACCCCGACGGCCGAGGACCTCTTCAGCAAGGACCTGGTCGAGGAGAACGTCGAGATCGCGGTCGTGCCGCGGGTCGACGCCGGCGACTCCGCGGCGGCGCTCGCGAGCGAGTTCGGCTGCCCCGGTGACGCCCCCGACGGCGCCACGCCCAGCCCCAAGAACCCGTCCGGCTTCTGCGACCCGTCGATCCAGGCCGACATCGACGCGGCTCTGAACGGCAAGGCGTTGCTCTCGGACGTGCTGGCGCGGGTCGAGCCGTTGATCGCCGGGCAGGCCGTGGCGGTGCCGCTGTTCCAGGTCGTCGACCTGCTCGGTGTGCTGCCGACGGTTTCAGGAGTCGGAACCGGGGCACCCCTGGCGGGCGTGCTCAGCGGTGCACCCGAATGGCGGCGCCTCGACAAGTAGTCGGGGGGCCGTAAATCGTTTGCGCGGGTTGTTCAACCGTTGCTACGTTCGGCCGTTCTCGTTGACAGAATTTCTGGCGCCCGGTCAACGAACGCACGCGCCCGGTAATCGGGCCATTGCGCCGCGCTACAACCTGTTTCCATTGGGTCACGATCCCCCTCCCAGGTAGTGACCGCCACCTCAGCGGGTTCTTACCGTGCTGCCCACGATGTGCCGGTTCGGGGCGCGTATGGCACATCACGGTTATGGGCGTGCAAGCCGACCAGGCCACGGCCGCCCAGTGCTAGGAGGGCACGTGTCGATGAGGAGAACCAAAGCACTGCCGGCGATCGCGCTGGTGGCCAGCGCGTCACTCGTGCTGGGTGCCTGCGGTGGCGGCGGAGGTGGCACGAGCGACGCCAACGGCGGCGATGCCACCATCGCGGAGATGGCTGTTGCCCGCGGTGAGTCCGCGGACGGCTACACCGCGCCGGACACCAAGCAGAGCGACCAGATCGTCGTCTCTACGGACAAGGCGTTCACGTCGTACAACAACGCGACCGAGGACGCCAACCAGTCCTACAACACGTTCGCGCTGGTTCTCGCACAGCCGGGTGCGCACATCCTGAACGGCAACAACAAGTACAGCCTCAACAAGGACGTCATGGAGAGCGTCGAGGTCACCTCGAAGTCTCCCCAGGTCGTCACGTGGAAGCTGAAGAAGGGCGTTGCCTGGTCCGACGGCGAGGCCTGGGACTGCGACGACTTCTACATGGCCTGGTTCACCCAGAGCAACTCGGCCAAGAAGGCCGACGACACCAAGTACTTCAAGCCGGCCGGCACCACCGGGTACGACCTGATGACCGGTGAGTGCAAGGACGACCAGACGTTCGTCGGTTCGTTCTCGTCGCCGTACCCGGACTACATCGGCATGTTCAACAACGACGTTCTCCCCGCGCACATCCTGGAGAAGAACGCCGGCATCGCCGACATCACCAAGCTGAACAAGGACTCCGCTCCCGCCGACATCCAGAAGGCTGCTGACTTCTGGAACGAGAAGTGGAACGGCTTCACGAAGGACCTCATGCCGGGCGCGGGCCCGTACATGCTGACCGCCTTCGAGCCGAACCAGTCGGTCACGCTCGAGCGCAACCCGAAGTGGGCCGGCAAGCCCGGTGGCCCGGCCAAGATCGTGCTGAAGGCCGTTCCGGACCCCGTCGCGCAGGCGCAGGCGCTGGAGAACGGTGAGGTCGCCGTCAACTCCATGGCCCAGCCCGACGCGAACGCCGCGACGAAGCTGAAGGGCCTCAGCGCCCAGGGCATCACGTTCGGCGCGGGCCCCGGCCTGTCGTTCGAGCACCTGGACATCCAGTTCAAGAACCCGGTGCTGGCCAAGGAAGAGATCCGCAAGGCGTTCTTCATGTGCGTCAAGCGCCAGGACATCATCGACAAGCTGATCACCGAGGTCCAGGCCGACGCGAAGCCGCTCGGCAGCCTGATCTTCTTCCCGAAGGACGAGGGCTACAAGGACGTCTACGCCGACAAGGCCAAGGGTGACCCGGCCGAGGCGAAGAAGATCCTCACCGACGCCGGCTGGGCGCAGGGTGCGGACGGCGTGTTCGCGAAGGACGGCGTGCGTGCCTCCTTCCGGATCAGCCACACCGACATCCCGCGTCGCAAGCAGACCGTCGAGCTGATCCAGGGCCAGTGCAAGGAAGCCGGCATCGAGGTCAAGGACGACACCGACCCGAACTTCCTCGACGAGCGCGTCTCGCAGGGTGACTACGACGTCGCGCTGTTCGCGTGGTCCGGTGGCCCGCTGAAGAGCGACAAGAAGTCGATCTACGAGACCGGCGGTGGCCAGAACTGGCAGAACCTGAGCGTTCCGGCTGCCGACGCCGCCATGAAGGAGGCCGTCTCGCAGACGTCGATCTCGGACTCGCTCAAGCTGTTCTCGAAGGCTGACGAGGAGATCGCGAACGCCTACGGTTCGCTCCCGCTCTTCCAGATGCCGAACATGTGGGCGTTCAAGGAGCTCGACCGCGTGTACTTCCAGAGCTACTACGGCGCGCTGTGGAACGCCAACGAGTGGCAGACCAAGTAAATCGCCATAGCTGAAGTGCGCAACGCCTGACCGGGCGGGGCCGGACCACGAGTCCGGCCCCGCCCGAGCCGGGTTGCCCCCTAGGAGCCCGCCCGTGATCCGCTACATCATCCGGCGCCTGCTGATCTCCATACCCATCCTGCTGATCGGCAGCTTCGCCTGTTACGTCCTCGTCGCCACCGCCGGAAACCCCTTGGCGGAGATGCGATTCCGGCCCGGCGTCACCGAAGCCGACATCAAGGCCGCCGAGATCTCGCTGGGCTTGGACAAGCCCGTCTTCGTCCGCTACTGGAACTGGCTCACCGACTTCCTGTCCGGTGACTGGGGTCAGAGCATCGCCCTCGGTCAGGCCAAGACCGCTGTCTTCCCGGCCGTCACCGACGCGCTGTGGACCACCGGCCGCCTCGTCATCGGCGCCGAACTCCTCGCTCTGACACTGGGTGTCTCGGTCGGCGTGCTCGCCGCCGTGCGCCAGTACTCGATCTTCGACTACCTCGCCACCAGCACCGCGTTCCTCATGTTCTCGATGCCGATCTTCTGCGTCGCGGTCATCGTGAAGAACTACGGCATCCAGTTCAACAACGTCCTGGAGTCGATGGGGCTGGACCGCTGGCTCACCACCGCGGGTCCGCGGCCGGGTGGGTTCACCGGCAGCTTCGGCGAGGTGATCTTCAAGTACACCGGCACGTTCCTGCTGCCGACCGTCGCGCTGATGCTGATCAGCTTCGCCGCCTACAGCCGGTTCGAACGCGCCTCCATGCTGGAGATCCTGCACTCGGACTTCGTGCGCACCGCGCGGGCGAAGGGCATCTCGCAGAGCCGCGTGATCTTCCGGCACGCGTTCCGCAACGCGCTCATTCCCGTGTCGACGCTGTTCTCGCTGAACTTCGGTGCCGTGCTGTCCGGCGCGATCATCACCGAGACCGTGTTCGGCTGGGCCGGCATGGGCACGCTGCTGGTCAACTCCGTGCGGCAGTTCGACCCGCCGATGCTGATGGGCTGGCTCGCGGTCACGGCCACCCTGATCGTGCTGTTCAACCTGATCGCCGACGTCGTGTACGGCATCCTCGACCCTAGGATTCGCCTTGGCTAACATCAACTTGGCGTCCGAGGGCGGCGTGGTGAACAGCGCTCCCCAGTCCGACTCCCACGAGTTCGACGCCACCAAGACCCGCACGCAGGGCCAGCTGGTCATGCGTCGCTTCCTGCGCCACCGGCTCGCCATGGTGAGCCTCGGCGTCTTCGTCTTCCTCGTGCTGTTCGCGTTCCTCGGACCGTTCATCTGGACGTTCGACTACGAGGACGTGAGCAGCAAGTCCTACCAGCCGATGAGCGGCACGCACCCGCTCGGCACCACCCAGGTCGGCAAGGACATGCTCGCGCTTCTCATGCGCGGCACCGGTTACTCGCTCCAGATCGCGTTGATCGTGGCCGCGCTCGCGACCGCGATCGGCGTCACCTTCGGCGCGCTGGCCGGCTACCTGCGCGGTTTCGTCGACACGGCGCTGATGCGGCTCGTCGACCTGCTGCTGATCATCCCCCAGATCGCGGTCGCCGCGATCGTCGTCAAGGGGTTCTCGGGCAGCTGGTACGTCGTCGCGCTGGTGCTCGCCGCGTTCGCCTGGATGTCGATCGCCCGCATCACCCGGGGTGAGACGCTCTCCCTGGCACAGCGGGAGTTCATCGAGGCGGCCCGCGCGTGCGGCGCCTCGACGCCGCGGATCATCTTCAAGCACCTCGTGCCGAACATGATCGGCTCCATCACGGTCAACGCCACGCTGGCGATCGCCGCCGCGGTGCTCACCGAGGCCGCGCTGTCGTTCCTGGGACTGGGCGTCCAGCCCCCGGACACCTCGCTCGGCGTGATCGTGCTGGAGAACTACGGGCAGTTCATGAACCGGCCGTGGCTCTTCTGGGGTCCGTTCATCGTGCTCGTGTCGCTCTCCCTGGCCGTCAACTTCATCGGTGACGGCCTGCGCGACGCGTTCGACCCGAGGCAGACGAAGGTGCGTGCCTGATGAGTGTTTCCGAACTGACGGAGGACTTCCTGCCCTCCAACACCACCGCGCCGTTGCTCTCGGTCAAGGACCTCAGCGTCACGTTCCCGACCGACGACGGTGACGTCCGCGCCGTGCGCAACGTCTCGTTCGACCTCAACGCCGGCGACGTGCTGGGCATCGTGGGCGAGTCGGGCTCCGGCAAGTCGGTGTCCTCCATGGCGATCATGGGCCTGCTGCCCAAGAACGCCGTCATCGAGGGCTCGATCCGCTACCGCGGTGAGGAGCTGAACGGCCGCACCTACAAGCAGATGCAGCCGTTCCGCAGCAAGCACATCTCGATGATCTTCCAGGATCCGATGACGTCGCTGAACCCCGTCTACACCGTGGGGTGGCAGCTCGCCGAGACCTACCGCGCGCACCACGACGTCTCGAAGAAGGCGGCGTGGGCCAAGGCGGTCGAGGCGCTCGAACTGGTCGGCATCCCGCAGCCGGACAAGCGCGCGGCCCAGTACCCGCACGAGTTCTCCGGCGGCATGCGGCAGCGCGTGGTCATCGCGATGGCGATCATCAACGACCCCAGCGTGATCATCGCCGACGAGCCGACCACCGCGCTCGACGTGACGGTGCAGGCGCAGATCCTCGACACCATGCTCCGGCTGCAGACCGAGACCGACGCGGCGATCGTGATGATCACGCACGACCTCGGCGTGGTCGCGGGCATGGTCAACCGCGTGCAGGTGATGTACGGCGGCACCGTGGTCGAGTCCGGCCCGGTCGACGACGTCTTCGAACGGCCGCGGATGCCTTACACCGTGGGACTTCTGGGCTCGGTGCCCAACCCGTCCACGTTGGGCAAGCGGCTCACCCCGATCAAGGGCGCGCCGCCGTCGCTGGTGAACCTGCCGACCGGCTGCTCGTTCTCGCCGCGCTGCCCGCTCGTCACCGACGTGTGCCACGAGTGGGAGCCGCTGCTGGAGGAGGCGGGCTCGGCGAACCACACGACGCGCTGCCACCGCTGGGAGCACCTGGCGACGATCGAGACGCCGCAACGGTTGTTCCTGCACGACGAGATCGGCTCCGTCGAGAACCCCGCCGCGTTCGTCGCGGCCAACCCCGACGAGTCGCTCGAAGTGACCGCCGTTCACGGCACCCTGGTTTCTGAAGAGGAGGCGAAGTGACCGCTCCGCTGCTGGAGGTCACCGACCTCGTCAAGGAGTTCCCGGTGCGCGGCAAGGGAATCATCCCGCGCAACGTCGGCACGGTGCAGGCCGTGTCCGGGGTGTCGTTCACCCTGCACCCCGGTGAGACGCTCGGTCTCGTCGGCGAGTCCGGCTGTGGCAAGTCCACGACCGGGCGCGCGATCCTGCAGCTGCACAAGCCGACCTCGGGCTCGGTGAAGTTCGAGGGCCGCGAGCTCACGTCCATGAGCACCAAGCAGCTGCGGCCGTTGCGCAAGGACATCCAGATCGTCTTCCAGGACCCGTACGCGTCGCTGAACCCCAAGTGGCAGGTCAACGACATCATCGCGGAACCCCTGGTGATCCACGGTGTCGAAGGCGGCGTGCAGCGCAGGGTCAACGAGCTGATGGAGCTCGTGGGCCTCAACCCCGAGCACCGCAGCAGGTACGCGCACGAGTTCTCCGGCGGCCAGCGCCAGCGCATCGGCATCGCCCGCGCCCTGGCGCTGAACCCGCGGTTCCTGGTGCTGGACGAGCCGGTGTCCGCTTTGGACGTCTCGGTGCAGGCCGGTGTCGTGAACCTGTTGGAGGAGCTGCAGGAACGTCTCGGGCTCGCGTACCTGTTCGTCGCGCACGACCTCTCGGTGGTGCGGCACATCTCGGACCGGGTCGCGGTCATGTACCTCGGCAAGATCATCGAGATGGGCGAGCGCGAGGCCATCTACACCAAGCCGATGCACCCGTACACGCAGGCGCTGCTGTCGGCTGTGCCGATGCCGGACCCGAAGGCGGAGCGCAAGCGCCAGCGGATCGTGCTGACCGGTGACGTGCCGTCGCCGGTCAATCCGCCGTCGGGCTGTCGCTTCCGCACGCGGTGCTGGAAGGCGCAGGACATCTGCGCCACCGAGGAACCGAAGCTGGAAAGGCGTGGAGGCCCGGACGGAACGCTGTCCGCGTGCCACTTCGCCGAAGAACGCGCAGTGGTGTAGCAGTAGCGCCGACCACGTGAGGTCATTAGCAAAGGCCGCCTTTATCAACTGATGAGGGCGGCCTTTACTCTGTTTCAGTGACCCTGACTGCCCCACCACGGTTGCTCTTCGTGCACGCCCACCCCGACGACGAAAGTCTGTGGACCGGCGGCACCATCGCGCGCTACGCCTCGGCGGGCGCGCACGTCACCGTCATCACCTGCACCCTCGGCGAAGAGGGCGAGATCATCCCGTCCGCGCTCGCCCACCTGGCGGCCGACCAGGCCGATCAGCTCGGTGGATATCGGGTGGGTGAGCTGAGATCGGCGTGCGCCGCACTCGGTGTGACGGACCACAGGTTCCTCGGCGGGATCGGCCGCTGGCGCGACTCCGGCATGGTCGACGTGCCGTCCAACGCCAAGGCGCGCGCGTTCATCCAGGGATCGCTCGACGACCAGACGGCCCAGCTGGTCGAGATCCTGCGCGAGGTGAAGCCGCAGGTCGTCGTCAGCTACGACGCGTTCGGTGGCTACGGGCACCCGGACCACATCCGCGCGCACGAGATCACGGTCGCCGCGTGCGCCCAGGTCTCGGAGGTCGAGCGGGTGTTCTACGCGGTGACGTCCCGCGACGCGACCGAGGCCGGTGTGGCCGCGCTCGCGAACGTGCCCGAGGCGTTCCGGCTGCCCGAGGCCGGCGAACTGCCGGTGACGCCGGATGAAGAGATCACAACGGTTGTCGACGTTTCGGAGCACCTGACGGCCAAACGGCGTGCCTTGAGGGCACACTCGACGCAGGTCAGTGTGTGGGACGGCGGGTACGCGTTGTCGAACGACATCGCGCAGCCGCTGGTCGGCGCCGAGTACTACGTGCTCGCCAAGGGGGCACCCGAGGGGGCGTCGTCGGATCTGTTCGGAGGACTGGGTGACCGGTAGCTGGCGAGTGCTGTTGTTGCTGCTTCTGTGCGTCGAGGCGGCAATGCTCGCTGTGCTCGAAGTGATCTACCTGCCCATCCGCTTCGACGGCACGCTGCTGCCGAAGCTGGGCGACCTGCCGTTCCCGATCACGATCGCCGTGGCCGCCGTCATGACCCCGTTGATGGTGTCGTGGGCGGCCGGGCTGTCGAAGCGGGTCTTCACCGCCGCGTTGCCGCTGCTCGTGTGGTTCTTCACGCTGGCCGTCTTCGGGTACCTGGAGCCGGGGGCGGCCTCCGGCCAGGCCCTGCTGCTGCAGGACTGGCGCGGACTGCTGCTCTTCGCCGCCGGGGCGTTCCCCGGTGCGGTCGCCGTGGGGGCCGTGATGGCCCGCAACGCCGCGAACCGGCCTGGGCTCTACGAGACCGCCGGGATCCAGTAGCGGTAGCGGTGGTGCTCGGTGCAGCCGAGGTCCTCGTACAGGCGGATGGCGGCCTCGTTGTGCTCGGCGACCTGGAGCACGCACGTCGTGGCGCCCTGGTCGAGGCCCCAGCCCGCCAGTTCGCCCATGAGGCGACGCGCGAGGCCCTGACGGCGGTGTGACGGCCGCACGGCCAGGCGGGCGACGTGCAGCAGGTCCTCGACGACCGCGCCCCGCACGGCGGCGACCACGGTGCCGGTGTCCGGGTCGGTGAGGCTCGCGAAGCAGACGTTGCCACCGGAGCCGAGCACGTGCCGCTGGGCGGTGGTCGTCTCGGATCCTGCCGTCAGTTCCCACCATCCGGGAAGATCACGACTCTCGGCTACGCCCTGCGCGAACTTCTCCAGCGGACCGGTCATCACGAGCGACTCGGCCCCTCCCGGGTGATCCAGATCGACCCTCCAGCCTGCGGCTTCGATCGCGGCCTCCGCAGATGAGCCGTTCACCACATGTGCCGTGGGTTTGATGCCGTGCGTCTGGGCGAACCTCTGCACGGCCTTGAGGGCGTCCGGAACGGGCATGTCAGGATCGCCGCAGGTCAGGGTGCTGTTCGCGCGTCCGGTGAACCCGTCGGCGGCCCGCATCAACCAGTTTCCGAGCGGAACTTCTGCCAGGGCGGGCCATGCTCGCGCGCAGAGCGTTTCGAGGTGATCCACGGTGTGCACCCGTCCATCCTGACTAGGTTGACAAGAGGATTTCCGAGCGGGAGTTGTGGCGTGGCGCACCGCACAGCTAAGGCAAGCCTGACCGGGTGATACTCGTATGCGCCGCGTACTCTCCGGCTTGCGCGGTGTGGACCAGATGAAGTTGGAGAGCGCAGTGACTTATGTGATCGCCCAGCCGTGCGTAGATCTGCTCGACAAGGCGTGCATCGAAGAGTGCCCCGTCGACTGCATCTACGAAGGCGACCGGATGCTCTACATCCACCCCGACGAGTGTGTGGACTGTGGCGCGTGCGAACCCGTGTGCCCGGTGGAAGCCATCTACTACGAGGACGACGTCCCCGACGAGTGGAAGGACTACACCAAGGCGAACGTCGACTTCTTCAACGAGCTCGGCTCGCCCGGCGGAGCCTCCAAGGTCGGCAAGGTCAGCGCCGACCCGGAGTTCGTGAAGGCGCTCGAGCCGCAGGCTGAGGGTCATTGATCATCCAACGCAGAGGTCCGGCACTCCCGGACTTCCCGTGGGACCAGCTGTCCGGCCACGCCGCCAAGGCGCGCAAGCACCCCGGCGGCGTGGTCGACCTGTCGGTCGGCACGCCCGTGGACCCGGTCCCGGACGTGATCCAGGCCGCGCTGTCGTCGGTCTCCTCGATCCCCGGCTACCCGACCACGCACGGCACTCCTGAGCTGCGCGCCGCCTTCGTCGCCGCGGTGGAGCGCCGGTACGGGATCGTCGGGCTGCCGGCCGAGGCCGTGCTGCCGACGATCGGGTCCAAGGAGCTCGTGGCGTGGTTGCCCACGCTTCTGGGTGTTGGGCCTGGGGACGTCGTGGCCGTGCCTGCTGTCGCTTATCCGACCTACGAGGTCGGGGCGTTGATGGCCGGGGCCACCGTCGTGCGGCTGGCCGATGGTGAGGCGCCGCCTGCCGGTACCCGGCTGGTGTGGCTGAACTCGCCGTCCAACCCGACCGGGCGGGTGTTGTCTGCTTCGCAGTTGCGGTCCGCTGTTGCGGCTGCTCGTGCTGTGGGCGCTGTGGTGGCTTCTGACGAGTGTTATCTCTCGTTGCCTTGGGATTCGTCGCCGGTTTCGGTGTTGCACCCGTCGGTGGTGGATTCGTTCGACGGGGTGCTCGCTGTGCACTCGTTGTCGAAGTCGTCGTCGTTGGCCGGGTATCGGGCCGGGTTCATCTTCGGGGATCCCGAGTTGGTGGCCGGGTTGCTGGAGTTGCGCAAGCACGCCGGGATGATCGTGCCCCGGCCTGTGCAGGAGGCCATGCGGGCTGCTCTGGACGACGACTCGCATGTTGTTGAGCAGCGGGCTCGGTACTTGGCTCGGCGTTCGGTGTTGAAGCCTGCGTTGGAAGCCGCCGGGTTTGTCGTGTCGCACTCCGAGGCTGGGTTGTACCTG
Source organism: Lentzea sp. NPDC058450 (assembly GCF_042721395.1). Taxonomy (NCBI): domain Bacteria; kingdom Bacillati; phylum Actinomycetota; class Actinomycetes; order Pseudonocardiales; family Pseudonocardiaceae; genus Lentzea; species Lentzea sp. NPDC058450. Next base: position 212,736 of record NZ_JBHXLO010000007.1, on the reverse strand, counting down.
TGGTCTTCTCGGGGTGAGGACGCTTGGGAGACCGTGTCGTGGTTGGCCGATCGCGGGATTTTGGCTGCGCCTGGGACGTTTTACGGGCCCGCTGGGGATCGGCATGTTCGGATTGCTTTGACGGCTTCTGATGAGCGGGTTGCGGCTGCGGTGGAGCGGTTGCAGGGCTGAGTTCTGCGGGTGCCGGTTTCGTTGGGATGTCGCGTTCCAGCGGGGTTGGTCGCGTCCCACACTTCGGCCGGCGGTTGCGAGGGTGGGCGCGCGGGTCTCGACGAAAGACCTGGGGTGTTGCGATTGGGGCTTGACTTCGGGGCCCTTGCGAGGCGCTGGTCGGCCGGAAAAGGCCGGGCTGAAAAGCGCCCGGCCGAGCTCGAGAAGTTAGCACCTCGCACCCAAAGTCAAGCCCCAATCGCCTTGAGCGGCGTAACCGGCTCTCGGGGTGGCATCAGCCCGTTCGGGCTCGCCTTCGGCATCGCGTGCCAGGCCTCGTAGGTGGCTGGCTTTGCGTTGACGGCTGCCGGCTGGGAGCGCGCGCCGGGCTTGCGGCGGTGGTCGCCTTGCGTTCGCGAGTGCGGTTGGGGCCGTGGGTTTGTGGGTCAGGGTTTGAGGGCTGACCAGACACGTCTTGTGAACTGGTTTGGTGGCACCGCGTCTGTTGTCAGGCGGACGCTCGTGCTGATCTCCTCGCCGCTCAGGCCCAGGCCCAGCACCAGGTGCCAGTGCAGGTCCCAGAGGTCGGCGAACGCGTCTAGTTCTACGTCCGCGTCCGCGCTCACGTGCAGCACGGCCGGTTCTGCTACTCGGACGACCCGTTCTACTGCTCGCACGTCGCGGGTGTTGGTGCGGAAGCTGAAGGCCAGGTCCACCGTTTCGCTGTCCAGGCCGTAGGTGGCGTAGGAGTGGCAGCGGTGGTGGGGGAGTGAGAGTGGTTGGTTGGTTTCGAGGTAGAGGTCGCCCTCGAAGCGCAACGTCGGTGAGTGCTGGCTGAGGGTGGCTCTGGCGCTCACGAACTCCCAGCCCGGCATGTCCAGTTTGGGGACGAGGAGTTCCAGGACCTCGCCGCGGCGGGCCGAACGGGTTCGTTCGCCTGAGCGCCAAGGGATTTCGCGGCTGTACGGCTCCTTCTTGGTGACGAAGACGTACGGCGCGTTGTCTGTTTGGAGGGAGAGGACGACGACTGTGCGGCCGCGCGCCCAGTCGAAGGCGACCGTGGTGAGGCCTGGTGCTACGCCGTCGAAGTGGCTTTCCACTCTCGGCCACCAGGAGGAGAGTTCCTCGGCCGGTGCGCCTTTGACGTAGCGGCCCTTCTCGTCGACGCCGACGATCCACATCGCCTCGGAGCCGCGGGCCGCGTTGCAGAGGGCGGCGATTTGGCGGGCCGCCTTGCCGTGGTCCACCGGCCACTGGGTTTTGAACTCCACGAAGGAGTCCTCGGACTGCGCGCCCTGGAGGGCACGTTCGATGGCGGCGCGAGCGTTCAACTCAAGTCGCTGTTTCAGCACGTGCACCTCCCCTCTGCCGGCGGGGGCCAGTCTGCCCTGGCAGACCGGCCCCTGACACCGAGTTTCGCGTGAGGCCCTAGTCGTTCGCGTGCAGCACCGAGTTCAGTTCGACGCCGGTGCCCTTGCGCGCCTTCACCAGGACCGTGCCGGTGACGGAGTCCCGGATGAACAGCAGGTTCGATTGTCCGCTCAGGGACAGGGCCTTGACGACCTCGCCGTCCGGAAGCGTGACCTTCGTGCCTGCGGTGATGTAGAGGCCGGCTTCGACCACGCAGTCGTCGCCGAGCGAGATGCCGAGGCCCGCGTTCGCGCCGAGCAGGCAGCGCTCGCCGATGCTGATGACCTGCTTGCCGCCGCCGGACAGGGTGCCCATGATCGACGAGCCGCCGCCGACGTCCGAGCCGTCGCCGACCACGACGCCGCCGGAGATGCGGCCCTCGACCATCGACGTGCCGAGCGTGCCCGCGTTGAAGTTCACGAAGCCCTCGTGCATCACGGTGGTGCCGGAGGCGAGGTGCGCGCCGAGGCGGACTCGGTCGGCGTCGGCGATGCGGACGCCGGACGGGAGGACGTAGTCGACCATGCGCGGGAACTTGTCGACGCCGTAGACGGTCACCGGGCCGCGCACGCGCAGGCGCAGGCGGGTCTGCTCGAAGCCGTCGACGGCGCACGGGCCGTGGTTGGTCCACACGACGTTGGTCAGCAGGCCGAACATGCCGTCGAGGTTCGCGCCGTGCGGCTGGACCAGGCGGTGGCTCAGCAGGTGCAGGCGCAGCCAGATGTCGTAGGTGTCCCGCGGGGCCGCGTCCAGGTCGATCGCGACCCGCACGCCGACGACCTCGACGCCGCGTTCCAGGTCCTCACCGAGCAGCTTCGCGGCGGCCTCGCCGAGGGCCTCGGCGATCTCGGCCGACGACACGCGCGTGGTGCCGGGTTCCGCTTCACCGAGGACGGGGGACGGGTACCAGGTGTCGAGGACGCTGCCGTCCGGGGTCACAGTGGCCAGGCCGATGCCGTATGCGGTGCTCACGGCTACCGAGCTTAGTCCGACCGCCCTGCCCGCCACCGTCCGGCGGGGACGTGGGACGCACCTTCGCGGCCCCCTGTGCCGGAGCCGTCGCCGCAGCTGAGGGACGAGGTGATCGCGGTGGTGGGCGAGGGGGAGACGTTCCCCCTTTCGCTGCGGACGGCAGCGGTGCCGGTGTCAGTCGGGGACGTCCGCGCTGAAGTAGAGCGAACCCAGGTCGCCGCGGGTGGCGATCAGGGCCTCGTTGCACTTGGACTGGCGGGCGTCGGTGCTGGAGACGTTGTCGACGCGCACCTCGCCGCACCGGTGCGCCTCGAAGTCGCCGACCGCGGTCATCAGCCGGGGCAGCACCTCGCTGACGTCCTCCTGGACGTGCTTGCCCTGCAACGACCTGTCGAGCCTGCGGGTCATCGAGCTGACGTCGCCGACCCATCCGGCGCAGTCTGCGGGCGTGAAGCTGTGCTGCGAGCCGCACGGCGCGGTGAACAGCTGCCGGATCTCGCCGCACTGCCGGTCGCACGCGGCGGGTGCTTCACCGCACGCGGTGGTGGTGAGGAGCAGGGAGATGACCAGGAGTGTGCGCTTGATCACGCGGCGTACGGTATCGGCTGAACGGCCTAGCGCCCAAGCGCGCTGAGTAGGGTGAACCGCGTGTCCGACACCCTTGATCTCCTCGCCGACCCGATCGACCTGACGACCGCGCTCGTGGATGTGCGCAGCGTGTCCGGGGAGGAGGCGGAGATCGCGGACCTCGTCGAACGCTCGCTGCACGTGCACGCGCCCCACCTGGAGATCACCCGGTCGGGTAACGCCGTGCTGGCGCGGACGTCGCTGGGCCGCGGCCGCCGGGTCGTGCTCGCCGGGCACCTCGACACCGTGCCGATCAACCAGAACTTCCCCAGCCGCCGCGAGGGCGACGTCCTGCACGGCTGCGGCACCGTGGACATGAAGGGCGGCGACGCGGTCATGCTCGCGCTCGCGGCTTTGAGCGCCACCGCTGCTTACGACCTCACCTTCGTCTTCTACGACTGCGAGGAGATCGAGGCGGAGCGCAACGGCCTCACCCGCATCCAGCGCGACCTGCCCGAGTGGCTGCTCGGCGACCTCGCGATCGTGTGCGAGCCCTCGAACGGCGTCGTCGAGGCCGGCTGCCAGGGCACGGTGCGGATCGAGATCACGACGTCCGGCAAGCGCGCCCACACCGCTCGGGCGTGGATGGGCTCCAACGCCATCCACGGCCTGGGCGAGGCGTTGCGGCGGCTGGAGTCGTACGTGCCGCGGCAGCCCCTGATCGACGGCTGCCAGTACCACGAGGGCCTGCAGGCGGTGAAGATCGCCGGTGGCGTCGCCGGGAACGTCGTGCCGGACTCCGCCGTGCTGACCGTGAACCACCGCTTCGCACCGGATCGTTCGGTGGAGGAGGCGGAGGCGCACCTCCGCGAGGTGTTCGAGGGCTTCGACGTCGTGGTCACGGACTTCGCCGGCGGCGCGTTGCCGGGGCTGGAGTCGCCGGCCGCCGCTGAGCTGGTGTCCGCCGCCGGTGGTGACCCGGTGGCCAAGCTGGGCTGGACGGACGTGGCGCGGTTCGCCGCCCTGGGGATGCCGGCCGTGAACTTCGGCCCCGGCGACCCGACGCTCGCGCACACCCAGGAGGAGCACGTGCCGGTCCAGCAGATCACCGGGTGTTTCGACGTGCTTAAGCGATTTCTGCTGGACTGATCACTAGCATCTCAGTGATGAACGAAGAGAAGAACGGCGTCGTGGACGAGCGCCCCACCGAGAAGCAGCGTGGCCCGGTCGTGCTGCGGCGCGACCGCAAGGACGAGCTCACCACCACCGATCAGCGCCTGCTGGACTCGCGCGGCCCCTCCGACTGGGTGCACACGGACCCGTGGCGGGTGCTGCGGATCCAGGCCGAGTTCGTGGAGGGCTTCGGCGCGCTCGCCGAGGTGCCGTCGGCGGTGACCGTGTTCGGGTCGGCTCGCACGGGCCGTGACCACCCGGAGTACCAGATCGGGCGTGACCTCGGGGCGGCGCTGGCCGAGGCCGGGTTCGCGGCCATCACCGGTGGCGGGCCCGGTGCCATGGAGGCTGTGAACCGCGGGTGTTCCGAGGCCGGTGGGTTCTCCGTCGGGCTCGGGATCGAGTTGCCCTTCGAACAGGGGCTGAACCCGTGGGTCGACCTCGGGGTCAACTTCCGGTACTTCTTCGTGCGCAAGACCATGTTCATCAAGTACTCGCAGGCGTTCATCTGCCTGCCCGGTGGGTTCGGGACGCTGGACGAGCTGTTCGAGGCCTTGACGTTGGTGCAGACCAAGAAGGTCACGAAGTTCCCGGTGGTGTTGTTCGGGACCTCGTACTGGCAGGGGCTGTACGACTGGATCCAGAACTCGGTGCTGGAGGGCGGGAAGGTCGGGGAGAAGGACCTCGCCCTGCTGCACCTGACCGACGACATCGATGACGCGGTCCGGGTGGTCAAGGACGCGCACAAGGCTTGGGCCGACGCGCACTGACGGCAGTCGCGGGCGCCGGTCGTGAGCCTGCCGCAGCCGCGATTTGCGTGGCTGCGGCGGGGGCAGGGGCGATAGTGTGCGGCCTTCCCCGTCAGGAGTGGACTTCAGACTGATGTACGTAGCTGTTTATTGCGGAAGCCTCGCCACCGTTCCCCAGAGTTATGTGGAGCTGGCCGCCGAGGTCGGGCGTCAGATCGCGGCGCGTGGCTGGCACCTCGTGTGGGGTGGCGGACAGACCTCGATGATGGGCGCGGTCGCCCGAGAGGCCCGTGCCGGTGGCTCGCACACCTACGGCGTGATCCCCAAGGGGCTGGCCACTCGCGAGATCGCGGACCGCGAGTCGACCGAGCTGCACGTCGTCGAGACGATGCGCGAGCGCAAGAAGATGATGGACGACAAGGCGGACGCGTTCCTGACCTTGCCCGGTGGCATCGGTACCGCCGAGGAGTTCTTCGAGGTGTGGACGGCCGGGGTGCTCGGCATGCACGGGAAGCCGGTCGTGTTGCTGGACGTCGACAACCACTACAAGGGGTTGGTGGAGTGGTTGACGGAGTTGCGGGACAAGGGGTTCGTGTCGCACGCGGCGTTGAGCTCGCTGGTCGTCACGGACGACGTGTCAGTTGCTCTTGACGCTTGCGTCGTCTAGGCCCTTGGCCTGGGCCAGGAGTTCGGTCTCCGGCAGGAGGTCGGGGAGCGGGCGGTACGGGGTCGCGGTGACCTCGTAGCGCTTGCCCGAGACGACCTTGCCCTGCCAGGAGCCCGCGATCTCGCCGTCCACCAGGATGGCGCCCCGGCGGCCGAGGATGCGGAAGATGTCCTTCTGCGCCGCCTTGTCCGGGAGGAGCAGGTCTCGGTCGCGGGCCTGCAGGTACGGGTCCGTGGGCGGGAGCAGGCGGACGTCCGGTGGTTCGGCGTCGACGATCTCGACGTCCTCCGGCAGCCAGGCGGCCACGCCGTCGACGGTGACCTCGACGAGGCCCTCCTTGGGCCAGCGCTTCTTCAGCTCGCGGACCGTGGTGCCGAAGTAACTGGCCACTTCGGACGGTCCCGCCGGGCCGTGCAGGGTCAGGTAGCGGTGGATCAGTTCGTCGAATCCTGCCGTGATGCGGGGGACGCCCGGCCAGCCGTGGATCCGTTCGAACGTGACGGTCTTCTCCTCGGGGATGATGCGCAGGCCCGCGGGGAGGGCGCCGAGGCGGAAGATCGGGTCGCTCACGTGGTCGGTGCCGCAGCCTCGGCACGGTTCGACGGTCTGCTGCGGGGCCAACGGGGTGAGGGCCTTGCTCAGGTCGCCCTTGGTCATCGGCTTGGTGACGATGGAGCGCATCGCGGTGGCGATGTGGCGGAGGGCGGCGAGCATGTCGTCGACCTTCGGGCGGGCGGCACGGGCCCTCGCGTCGGCGTCGCTCCACGGCCAGAGGGCCCGGGAGAACGCTTTCAGCTCACCCGCGCGGTGCAGGTGCGGGGCGCCGCGGACGGACCAGGTGTGGGTGAAGTCCTCTGTCGAAGGTGCTTTCAGCCTGGCGGCGAGGCTCAGCACGGCCGCGCCGGCGGTGTTGTCCTGGACGCCCAGGGAGAACACCGCCAGCTCGGTCGCGTCGCTGGTCCGCCGGTCCAGTTCGTGCTGATGGATCCGGTGGAGGAGCACCTGTTGCCGGGTGAGGTCCACCCGGACATTCTTACGCCTTCGGGATGGTGAGGCTCGACGGTCCGAAGGTGACGGTTGAGCCGCGAGTTGATTCCGTCAGATAACGCGGGTCGACCGTGTCGATCACCAGTGCGACCCGGTTGCCCGCGTCGACGTTCCAGACGGTCGGTTCCAGGTCCACGGCGAGGGTCTGGGTGCGGCCCGCGCCGGTGACCTTGATCGGCTTGTGCGTGATCAGAGCGCCCAGGCCGAGCGGGCCCACTTCGTAGAGGTACGCGAAGAGGGTCGTGGTCTCGGCGCTCGGGGTGACCGTCAGGTTGAGGCGAGGTGTGCCCGCCAGGGTGGTGTTGCGGGAGTAGTACGGGCCGTTCCAGACGCCGGCGACGTTCCTGTCCACGAACGGCAGGGAGACGCCCGTCGGGATGTTCAGGAACCCTTGCAGGGCACCGGAGAGCAGGATGGTGCCGCTGTCGGCGACCGTGCCCCAGCCCGCGGTGATCCGCTTGGCGTCGAGCTGGAGGGTCTCCGCGTTGGCGTTCGGCCAGGCGGGGAACGTCTTCCAGGTGCCGCCGTTGTTGGGCTTGAGCTGGACGGGCGCTTCGGTGTCGATGCCGTTCGCGACACCCTTGACGTACTTGTCGAACCAGCGGCCGACGGACTCCCAGATCTCGTTGGGCAGGCCGGCCGCGCCGAACAGTTCGGCGGTGGCGTGGTCGCCCGGCGAGAGCATGAGCCGCTTCGGGCCGGTGAGCTTGCCGTAGAAGTCGGTGATCTGGCCCGGGGCGAAGATGCCGTCGTTCCAGGCGTTGCCGAGCAGCACGGCGGTGCCGTTGGCGTTGATCTGCGCGACCTTGGACGCGGCCGAGCGTTCGGCGGAGATCGGGACGACCTCCCAGAACCTGCCGTCGCGGTACGCGTCCTCGGCTTCCTGCAGGACGGGACCGGGACGTCCGGTGGCCTTGCCCGCGGCCAGCAGGACCTCGACGGCCTGCTTGTTCACGGTGTTGTTCGGGTAGAGGGACCGCGCCAGGTCCGTCCACGTGCTGAGCGCGGCGGCGGCCTTGATGCGCTTGTCGTTCGCCGCGGCCAGCAGGGACTGGCCCGCGCCGTACGAGATCCCGGCCGCGCCGACCTTGGTGCCGTCGGCGTGCGCGTTGGCGATGGCCCAGTCGATGACTTTGCTGACGTCACCGACGGTCTCGGGGCCTGCCACGTCGATCGTGCCGCCCGAGTCCCAGAAGCCTCGGCTGGTGTAGCTCACGACGACGTAGCCGGACTGCTTGGCGAGCTTCGCGGCCGCGCCCACGTACTCGATGTTGGGGACCGCCCAGCTGGACGGCATGACGAGCAACGGGAACGGGCCGTTGCCCTGACCGGTCGGCTCGACGACGAGGGCCTTCAGGGTGGTGCCACCGACGCCGGGGATCGAGCGGTACGAGATCTGGTGTCCGGGAGCGGCCGTTGCGGCGACCGGAGCACCGAGCAGGGTTGTGAGGAGTACCAGGACCAAAACAAGTGATCGTCGCACGCTGGTCCTCCTTGACCATGACGTAGATCACACAGGGTTGTTACTGCGGAGTAAACCAGGCTGCTACTCGTGGGTAGCAAGACCCTGTGAGCCAGGTCACTGTCGGTGCCGGTGTTTACGCTGGGTGGCGTGAACCGATTCCGCGTCACTGAGCTGCCGAAAGACCGGGTCCTGGTCGTTGCGCATCTGACCAGCGCGGACGCGTTGTCTCAGGTGGCCGCCGACGGCGCCGATGTCGTCGAGTTCGACGGCGAGCTGGAGCTGCCGTCGCTCACCGAAACGCTGGATGTCGTGACGATCCCTCCAGGGGACGAGGACTTCACCCTGGCGGCTGCCACAGTGGCTGCGATATCCGGCGCACGGGCCGTTCGTGCGTCTGACGTACGGCAGGCGAGGAAGGTTGTGGAGATGGTCGCGAGTGTGGTCGGGACCCGTCCGCCGGCCCGTGCGATGCGAGCGCTGGCCTGATGCTGCCCGCAGTCGAAGCCTGGTTCGCCACGCACACCTGGCAGCAGCCGTCCTGGACCGTCGACGAGCTCGTGGCGTTGAAGCGCGGGCGGACGGTGTCCGTGGTGCTGCCCGCGCTGAACGAGGAGGAGACCGTCGGTGCCGTCGTCGCCGTGGTCAGGCCCCTGCTCGGGACGCTCGTCGACGAGCTCGTGGTGATGGACTCCGGGTCCACGGACCGGACGGTGGCCGTGGCCGCCGAGGCCGGGGCGCGGGTGGTGCTGCGCGAGGACGTCGTGCCGTGGCTGCCGCCGGTGCCCGGCAAGGGCGAGGTGCTGTGGCGGTCGCTGGCGGCCACCACCGGGGACCTGATCGTCTTCCTGGACTCGGACCTGGTGGACCCGGAGACCGCGTTCGTGACGGCGTTGCTCGGGCCGTTGCTGCTGGACTCGGACGTGCACCTGGTGAAGGGGTTCTACCGGCGGCCGTTGCGGCTGGAGAGCTCCGGCGGCGGGCGCGTCACGGAACTGGTGGCGCGGCCGTTGCTGAACACGTTGCGGCCGGAGCTGTCCGGGGTGGTGCAACCGCTGGGCGGCGAGTACGCGGCCACCCGGTCCTTTCTGGAGTCCGTGCCGTTCGCGGCCGGATACGGCGTGGAGATCGGGCTGCTGTTGGACGTGCACCGGGTGCACGGGCTGGCGGCGTTGGCGCAGGTCAACCTGGGTGTGCGCAAGCACCGGAACCGGTCGTTGCTGCAGCTCGGCGCGATGTCGTCGCAGATCATGGGGACGGCGCTGGCCCGGTGCGGGGTGGCGGCCGAGTCCGGCCCGTTGACGCAGTTCGTGCAGGTCGGCGGCGAGTGGCTACCCGACTCGACGGACGTGCTCGTCGCCGATCGGCCGCCGATGATGCACGTGCTCGAAAAGGGCTAGCTGCTCGGTCCGGTGGGTGACGACCAGGGCCGGGCCGTCGTGGTCGGCGAGGATCTTCGCGAGGACCCGGTCTGCTTGGAGCGGGTCCAAGCCTTCGGTGGGTTCGTCCATCAGGAGGATGTCGGGGCGGGCCAGGACCGACCTGGTGAGGATCAGGCGCTGGCGCTGGCCGCCGGAGATCTCCTCGCCGCGTTCGCCGACGACCTGGTCCCAGTCGAGGTCCAGTTCGGTGATCTGCGCGGCCCGGTCCAGTTCCTCTTGCGTGGCATCGGGTTTGGCCAGCAGGACGTTGGTGCGGACCGTGGTGTGGAAGACGTGCGCGTCGGCCAGCGCGCCCCTGCTGGGTTCCAGGTCGTGCGCGATCGCGTTGAGCAGCGTGGTCTTGCCGGCACCGATCGGTCCGACGATCGCGGTCCGTCCGCGCAGGTCGGGGACGTCGTGGGTGGTCGCCGGCCTGGGTTCGTCGGTGGGTTCCGGCTTGGGTCTGGTGAGCGCGGCGAGCGGGATGGTGATCTCGAACGTGGCGACGGCGGCCATGATCAGCCACGCCGGTTCGTGCTGGGCGAGCATCGCGATCGCGGTGGCGAACTGGACGGCGATGGCCAGCGGGGTCAGGTCCCTGGTGCGTTCTCCGCGTGACAGTGCTTTCGCGGTTTTGGTCGCAGCGGCGAGTTTTGCGTCGAACAGGCCGTAGGCGATCAGTTCTTCCTTGCTGTGGACGAGTTCGGTGGTCTGGTCGGTCAACCTGGCGCGCAACGGGGTCAGGTCGCGCGGGTTCCTGATGGCGAGCCACGGCAGCAGGGCGAGGTTGATCAGCAGGCCCGCGAGCAGGGGGAGCGAGAAGCCCGCCGCGACCGTCACGACGGCGCCGACCAGGACCGCGGTGATCCACGGCAGGGTGGCGCGGAGCCTCGTGTCGAGGTGCTGGTCGACGTTCGTGACGATGCGGGTCAGCGCGGTGCCGGACGGGACGTGCGCGCGGTGCGCGAGGTCGTCGTAGACCTTCCCGCGCAGTTCGACGGCCTCGCTGAGCACGGCTTTGTGGCTGGTCAGGCGTTCGAGGTAGCGCAGGGCGCCCTTGGCGAGGGCGAGCGTGCGGACCGCGACGATCGCCACGGTCAGCGCCTGCATCGGCGGGTGTTCGGCGGCGCGCATGATCAGCCAGGTCGCGGTGGCGGTGAGGCCGACACCGGCGAGTTCGGCGAGCGTGCCGACGAGGATCGCGAGCTTCATACGTGGACCACCCTGTCGACCTCGTTCAGCAGTGCCGGGCGATGCGCGACGATCACGGCCGTGCGGCCTTTCGTGAACTCACGGGTTGCCTGGAGCACCAGGGATTCCGTGTCCGCGTCGAGGTGCGCGGTGGGTTCGTCGAGCAGGAACAGACCGGCTTCGCGACGGTCGAGGGCGGTGGCGAGCGCGACCCGTTGCTGCTCGCCGGACGAGAGGTTCGCCGGGACGAGCGTGGGGCGTTGCGGCACCCAGGAGAGCGCCTCCAGCCACTGGCGGTGGTCGAGGTCGTTCAGGTCGACGCCGCCGACGAGCACCCGTCCGTCGTCGGGCCGCACGAAACCTAGCAGCAGCCCCAGAATCGTGCTCTTGCCCGCGCCGCTCGGACCGACCAGCGCGATCCGGTCGCCAGGGCGGATGGTGAGCGAGAAGTTCTTCAGACTGCGCACCGACACGTTGTCGAACACGATCTCGGCGTGCGCGAGGTCCGGCGGCGCCTGGCCGGTCTTCTCCTTGTGGGCAGGGACTTTCGCGAGCACCTCACGGCCTTGCGCGCTGGCGTGGTACTGCGCTCCCGCCGCCCGGAGCGGCAGAAACGCTTCCGGGGCGAGGAAGAGCACGAGGAGCGCGGTCTGCAACGGCACCCCGCCGTCGAGCAGCCTGAGGCCGACCGGCACGGCGACCAGCGCCACCGACATCGTCGCCACGACCTCCAGCACGAACGCCGACAGGAACGCGACCCGCAGCGCCGACATCGTCTCGGTCCGATGCTGGGCGGCGAGGTCGCGGACCGTCGCGGACTGCGCCTCGGCCCGTCCGAACGCCCGCAGCGTGCCGATTCCCCTGACCACATCGAGGAAGTGGCCGCCGAGTGTGGCCAGGGCGTCCCACTGCCGGGCCGTGCGCTCGCGGGTGTGCGCGCCGACCAGGGCGCCGAAGATCGGGATCAACGGCAGCGTCGCGAGGATGGTCAGCGCCGCCGTGAGGTCCGCGAACCCCAGCCTGATCACGACCGCGAGCGGCACCACGACGGCCAGAACCTGTTGCGGCAGATAGCCCACGACGTACGGCGTCACGTCATGCACGCCCCTCGTGACCAGCGTGGCGACCTCGCCCGCCTTGGCGCCGGGCGTGCGCAGGAAGGCTGCACGGAGGCGGGTTCGGGTGCGTTCGGCGGCCCGGTGCGCCCACTCGCGATGCACCCACCAGACGAGCACGCGCGCCGCGATCACGAGGCACAGCAGGGACAGTCCCGTTCCGCCGCTCAGCACCGACGCCAGGAGTTCCGCCTGCGCCAGCACCAGGAACGGGACGGGGATCAGCGCGAGGAGATGGCGACGGTCGACCACTGCAGCACCACCACCAGCGGAATGATCGGGACAGCGACCCAGGCGAGCAGGCCGAGCGTGTCGGAGTGCGCCATGAGCCCCGTGACGTCGATCGAGGAGAACGCAAGCGGGATCGGCAACGCGCACAGGGCGGCCGTGAGCGGGAAGACCTTCCACCGCCGGGTCTGGAACACCCAGCCGTGCACCGCGAACAACACCGGCATGACGAACGCGACGGGCCACGGCGCGTGCAGCAGGTGGGCCAGGAACAGCCCCCACCCCACCGACACCATCAGCGCACCGCTGAACACCAGCCACCACCACAACCGCAGCTGCACGGCCGCCATGAACAGCACCAACCCGGCCAGGACCAGCGTGAACGTGCTGTGCGCGCCGGACAGCAGCTCGCCTTCGAGCCGGGGGAACGCCGCGAACAGCACGCCGATCGCCGCGACCAGCCACACCTCGTTGCCCAGGAAGAACGGGTTCATCTGCCGCAGCACGACCTCACGACCGCGGAACGGCAGCAGCAACCCCGAGCCGTAGTCGAACCCGGCCAGCGCGAAGTACCCGACCGCGAGCACACCGAGCACGGTCAACCAGAGAGCTTCCATCAGAGCGTCACCACCAACGGAGAGACAGGGGCGGGCGCCACGTCCGGACCGCGACGGACCGCACGCGCGATCAACGCCCAGTCGACGCACGCCAGCACCACGAACAGGGACGTGAACACGATGAGCGACAACAGGATCTGCGAAGCGTCCACATGCGACACAGCGTCCTCGGTGCGCAACAGCCCGTAGATCAGCCACGGCTGCCGCCCGACCTCCCGGAACATCCACCCGAAGATGGCCGCCGCGAACGGCAGTGGCACGCCGATCACCATGAGGTACAACGGAAAGCGCATCCGGATCACGGCGTCGCGGATCAGCAGCGGCAGCGTGAACCAGCTGACGGTCGTCAGCGTCATCCCGATCATGATCATGAACCCGAGCGGCGCGCCGACCCACGGCGTCGCCTCGGTCTTGCCCGGCTGGTACTGGGCGATCACCGGGAACTGCGCGAAGCCGGCGCCGATCAGCGAGGGTGTCGCGAGCGCCGTCGTCCACACGCCCATCCGCAGTGAGCGGCGGAAGAAGTCGACCTCCGGCGTCCGCTTGATGAAGTGGTACGCCGAGACGCCGGTCATGAACACGCCGCCGACGGTGATCGCCGCGAAGACCACGTGCGTCAGCGCGGAGGTGAACGTCGGGTTGGTGAGCAGCGCGCCGAAGTCGTCCAGCCGCAGCACGTCGCCGTCGATCCGGTAGCCGACCGGGTGTTGCAGGAAGCCGTTCGCCGCCATGATCCAGAACGCCGACGCGAACGCGGTCAGGGCGGTGGCGTACAGCAGCGCCAGGTGCACCCAGCGGTTGAGCTTGCCCCAGCCGAAGATCCACAAGCCGAGGAACGTCGACTCCAGGAAGAACGCGATCAGCGTCTCCAGCGCGAGCGGCGCCCCGAACACGTCGCCGGCGTAGGTCGCGAGGCCCGACCAGTTCAGCCCGAACTGGAACTCCATCACGATGCCGGTGACGATCCCGAGCGCGTAGTTGATCACGTAGATGCGGCCCCAGAACCGCGTCATCCGCTCGTGGACGGGCGCGCCGGTGATCGTGAACCGGGTCTGCATGATCACGAGCAGCGTCACGAGACCCAGCGTGAGCAGCACGAACAGGAAGTGGAACGACGTCGTCAACGCGAACTGGAGCCGGGCGAGGTCTACTGCGCTCATGGGTAGAGACGCTATGTGTAGCGCGGCTACTTATTAAGGCGTTCGGACCGATCTCAGGGGGATCTCAGGGCTGACCCTGAACGTGGATTTCAGGGGCGATTCCGAGGGTCCGCATCAGTAGAGTGCCTACTCATGAAGCCCGACGCGCTCCGCGGTCATCTCGACGCGTTGCTGCTGGCCACGCTCGACGGCCGGGAGCTGCACGGTTACGCGATCATCGAGGCGTTGCAGCAGGGCAGCGGGGGAGCGCTCGACCTCCCGACCGGCACGGTCTACCCGGCGTTGCGGCGCCTCGAACGGGCCGGTCACGTGGTCAGCGACTGGAGCACCGTCGGCGGGCGCAAGCGCCGCACGTACAAGCTCACGCAGGCGGGGCAGCGGGCCCTGAACGCCGAGCGCAGCGCGTGGCGCGAGTTCACGACGGTCATCGACGGGGTGCTGGGGGGTGACGGCAAGTGGGCGCAGACGTGATGGACGCGGACGTGATCGAGCGGTACGTCGCCGATCTCGGATCGCGGTTGCAGGGCTCGAAGAAGCAGGTCCGCGACCTGCTCACGGAGACGCGGGACAGCCTCGTCGACGCGACCGAGGCGCACCTGGACGACGGGCTGAGCGAGACCGAGGCGCAGCAGCGCGCGGTCGAGGAGTTCGGGCCGGTCCGCGAGATCGCCAACGAGTACCAGGCCGAGCTCGCCGTCGCCTACGGCACGCGCACGCTCGTGTGGCTCGCGATCGTGCTGCCGTTGATGCACATGACGTGGGAGTACGGCCGGATGCTGCTCATCGGGCCGTGGCAGGACTTCGGCACGATGCCGCCGCCCTGGTACCTGTTCGTCGCCAAGGCCAACGACCTGACGAGCGGCATCGCGTCCGGTGTGGCGTTGGTGGCGTTGATCCTCGGCCGGGTGCTGGCCCGCCGGTTCGACACGAAACTGCTGGCCAAGATCGGTGCGGGCGTCGCTCTGGCCGCCGTCGGGGCCGTGCTGCTCGGCAACGTCTCGATCATTCTGGCGACCGCGCACTTCGACGCGTCGCGGCTGGTGTCGTCGCTGCCGATGCTGATCGCGAGCCTGATCACCTGGATCGTGATCGTTCGTCTCGGTCTGCTCGCTCGCCGCAGCCTGAGCTGTGCCACGATCGTCGCGTGACCAACGCCCTGATCTACCTGATCGTGATGATCGCCGTCGCGGCAGTGGTGTTCCTGCTCGCGGCGTTGGTGTTCGGGCGCGGCGAGGAGCTCGCGCCGCTGCCGCCCGGAGCGTCGCCCACGCGGCTGCCGGCCGAGGACATCACCGCGGAGGACGTGCGCGGCCTGAAGTTCCAGCAGGTGTTCCGCGGCTACAAGATGAGCGAGGTCGACTGGGCGTTGCAACGGCTCTCGGCCGAGGTCGAGACCCTGCGGGCGCGCGTCGAGGAGCTGGAGAGCAGTGAGCACCACCGAGCTTGAGCTGACCGTCGAGGTCGCCGCGCCGCCTGACACGATCTTCCGCGCCATGTCGGACTGGGAACGCCAGTCGGAGTGGATCTTCGGCACGACCGTGTCCGTCGTCGCCGGTGACGGGCGGTCGGTCGGCAGCGAGATCGACGCGCGCACGTTCGGCGTCAGCGACCGCATGCGGATCACCCGCTGGGACCCGCCGCACGCCGTGGAGGTCCTGCACCTCGGTCGCGTGGTGCGCGGCACGGGCGTGTTCGCCGTGCGCGGCAGCCGTT
The DNA here is from genome assembly GCF_042721395.1 of Lentzea sp. NPDC058450. Classification (NCBI taxonomy): domain Bacteria; kingdom Bacillati; phylum Actinomycetota; class Actinomycetes; order Pseudonocardiales; family Pseudonocardiaceae; genus Lentzea; species Lentzea sp. NPDC058450. Next base: position 197,094 of record NZ_JBHXLO010000007.1, on the reverse strand, counting down.
TCGTGTGGAGCGAACGCCTCGACGTGCCGTTCTTCTACCCGTTGGTGAAGCCGCTCTTCGTGCTGATGCTCCAGCGCTCGTTGCGGCGCTTCGCCCGTTTCGCCGAGGAGTACCGGTGATCGTCCGCTGCCCGTGGGGCGACTCGACCCCGGACTACGCCGACTACCACGACACCGAGTGGGGCGTGGAACTCCACGGCACCCCGGAGCTCTACGAGCGGATGTCGTTGGAGGCGTTCCAATCCGGCCTGTCGTGGATCACGATCCTGCGCAAGCGCCCGGCGTTCCGCGCGGCCTTCGGCGACTTCGACCCGATGCTGGTGGCGAAGTTCGGCCCGGCCGACGTGGAACGGCTGATGGCCGACGCGGGCATCGTCCGCAACCGGATGAAGATCGACGCCACCATCCACAACGCCCGGGTGATCGTCTCGGAGGGCGTCGACCTGGACGCGCTGCTGTGGTCGTTCGCGCCGAAGAAGCACAAGCGGCCGAAGTCGTTCGCGGACGTGCCGGCTATCACCGACGAGTCCAAGGCGATGGCCAAGGAACTGAAGAAGCGCGGCTTCAAGTTCCTCGGCCCCACCACGTGCTACGCGCTGATGCAGGCGACCGGCATGGTCGACGACCACATCTCGACGTGCTTCCGGGCCAGGAAGGCCGCTACTTCCCGCTGAACTTCGGCGCCCTCTTGTTCACGAACGCGTCCACCGCCTCGCGGTGGTCGTCCGTCGCGCCGCACTCGGCCTGGGTGCGGCGTTCGGCCTCCAGGGCGTCCTCCAGCGTGCCGTCCGCGGCCGCCGCCAGCGCTTCCTTGATCTTCGCGTACGCCGTCGTCGGCCCCTTGGCGAGCTTCGCGGCCAGCAGGTGCGCGGTCGACAGCAGTTCCTCGTCCGGCACGACCTGGTTGACCATGCCGACCCGCAACGCCTCCTCGGCTCCGACGGGCTGGGCGAGCAGCATCATCTCCATGGCGCGGCCGTACCCGATCAGGCGGGGCAACGTGTACGAGGCGCCGCTGTCCGCCGTCAGGCCCACGTTGGCGAACGCCATCAGGAACTTCGCCGACTGGCCCGCGATGCGCAGGTCCGCCGCGTAGGCGAACGACGCGCCCGCGCCCGCCGCGCTGCCGTTGACGGCGGCGATCACCGGCTTCGGCATGGCGATCAGCTCGCGCACGATCGGGTTGTAGTGCTTCTCGACCGTGTTCAACGGGGCAGGATCGCCTGCCTGGAGCAGGCCGATGTGCTCCTTGAGGTCCTGGCCCGCGCAGAACGCCTTGCCCGCGCCTGTGATCACGATCGCGCGCACCGACGAGTCCGCCGCCGCGTCCTGGAGCGCCGCGAGGAACGACTCCTTCAGTGACGTCGTGAAGGCGTTGTACGACTCGGGGCGGTTGAACGTGAGCGTGCGCACACCATCGGCGTCGTCGACGAGGAGCTCGGACACTGGACCTCCATCAAGCTGTGGAAACGTTGCGCACCGGCCGCAGGCACTCGTCGACGAACCGACTCGTGCCCGGTGCGAGCCGCAGGGTCTGTTCGTCGAAGAACGACGCTGCCGCGTGCCCCGGCCAGTCCGGTGGCAACAGTTCAGCAGGAAGACCGGGATCGCGGAACAGGAACTTCCGCCACGCGTGCAGGAGCTGCTGCGAGGCGGCGAAGGCGGCCGCGTCGTCCGTTTCGTCCACAACGGACACCACCTCGTGCCAGTGCGCGACGAAACCGGCGTAGTCGCGGCCCAGTTCGGCGAGGTCCCAGGCCTTCGCCGCGAGGCCGGCGTCGCCACCGTCGTGTGAACCGTGAAAAGTTCGTGCCGCGACCTGTTCGGCATCCAAGACGTCGGTCAGCTCGGGGGACGGGCGGGGCGCGATCCACGTCACAGGACCGAGGGCGCCGTAGCCGAGCAGCTGCAGTTCGGACGCCAGGTGGTCGCGCGAGTCGCGGCCCGGCAGCTCCTCCAGCACCACGACGTGCCAGCGACCGTCCCAGGTGGACGGCCCGGTGCGGTAGATGCGGGCGGCGGCCTCGTCCAGACGTCGTTCCCCGCGAGGTGTCATCGCGTATCCGGGCCCGTCAGGGAGCCGCGTGGGCTGCAACCAGCCCTGCCGGACGGTGCGCGAGACGGCGGTGCGGACGGCCGGCGCGGCGAAACCGAGGGGCTCCAGCAACCGGACGAGCGCGGCGATGGTGGCGGCGCCACCGCGTTCGCGGAGGTGGCCGCCGTAGACGTCGAAGAGCGCGGAACGGGCTCGCACCCGGCCCAGTCTGTCACGCCGCACAGGAGGTCGTGCCGGGTCGCGGGGATCACGGCCGCCGTCGCCGCTTCGTGACCTTCACCCCGTGGAACCGCCCGACATGACCTTCGGTGCGGATAGTGTTGGGGCGTCGTGGATACAGGTGTTGATCAGGCACAAGTCAAGATCGAGAACCGTCACCCGGACTCGCCAAAAGATCGGTTCGGTTTCGCCCCTGAGTCGCGATAGGGGAGAATGGAGCAGATCCGGCCTGGCCGGACGGGGAAGATGTTGACGGAGGGAGCACGCGATGGCGGCCATGAAGCCCCGGACCGGCGACGGTCCCCTTGAGGTCACCAAGGAGGGGCGCGGCATCGTCATGCGCGTGCCGCTTGAGGGTGGTGGGCGCCTTGTCGTCGAGATGTCGGCAGACGAGGCAAGCGCCTTGGGCGACGCGCTGAAGGCCGCCGCCGGCTGAGGCACCCCGGCGAGGAGCTGTCGAGCCCCGGTTTCCACAGTGGAGACCGGGGCATCGCTTCGTTCTTGCAGCGTTCTGACAGGGCGGAGGCAGGCCCGGACGGCGCTGGGAGAGAATGAACGGTCGTTAATGCGTTAGGGGAGGTCCAGTCGTGGCGTCGACGGTGCCGTCAGTGCCAACCAAGCTCGTGGACGTCGAGGTGGCCACCACCTCGCGCCGCGCCGTTCCGCAGGTCGTGCTCGCGGCCACCGGACCGGCGCTGGGACCGGGCGGCGACGGCATCGACGTCTCCGACCTCACCGGCAAGGCGGGCGAGACGGTCCGCCACGACGAGGCCTGGACGCTCGGCGTCGGCACCGGCTCGGTCGCGGACTACCGCGCGGCCGGTGCGTCGCTCGTGCGCGCCCTGAGCGGCGAGGACGCGCCCAAGAGCGCCGACGTGCTGCTGACCCCGGACTTCGACGCCGACAAGGTGCGCGCGTTCGTGCTCGGCGCGGCGCTCGGCGGGTACCGGTTCAAGGTCACCGCCGAGGAGGCCCCGAAGCGGGTCGGCTCGCTGCGGCTCGTCACCGGCGACACCGGCTTCGAGGAGGTGCTGACGTCGGCCGCGCTGAAGGCCCACGCGCTCGCCACCGCCACCTCGCTCGCCCGTGACCTCGCCAACACGCCGTCCAACGTCAAGGACCCGCGCTGGCTCGCCACCACGGCCGCGAAGCTCGCGGACAAGGTCGACGGCCTGACCGCGACCGTGCGGGACGAGAAGTGGCTGGCGCAGCAGGGCTTCGGCGGCGTGCTCGCGGTCGGTGGCGGCTCGTCCCGCCCGCCGCGGTTCATCGAGCTGACCTACGGCACGACCGGGCCCCACCTGGTGTTCGTCGGCAAGGGCATCACGTTCGACACCGGCGGCATCTCGGTGAAGCCGGCGGACGGCATGCACCTCATGCGCACCGACATGGCGGGCGGTGGCGCGGTGATCTCCGCCCTGCTGGCCGTGGCCCGCCGGCAGCTGCCGGTCCGGGTCACCGGGCTCGTGCCGTGCGCCGAGAACCACGTCGGCGGGGCCTCCTACCGGCCCGGCGACGTCGTGCGGCACTACGGCGGCAAGACGACCGAGGTGCAGAACACCGACGCCGAGGGCCGCATGGTGCTGGCCGACGCGATGGCGTACGCGGTGAAGAACCTCAAGCCCGACCTGGTCGTGGACGTGGCGACGCTGACCGGCGCCATGAAGGTGTCGCTCGGCCTGCGCACCGGCGCGGTGTTCAGCGCGTCCGACGAGCTCGCGGCCGAGGTCGTGGAGGCGGGCGCGGGCGTCGGCGAGAAGTGGTGGCGGATGCCGTTGCTGGAGGAGCACGCCGGTGCCGTCGCCAGCGAGATCGCGGACTACAAGCAGTGCCCGCCCGGCCCCGGTGGCATCACGGCGGCGTTGTTCCTGCAGAAGTTCGCGGGCGACGTGCCGTGGGCGCACCTCGACATCGCCGGCCCGGCGCGGTCGGAGAAGGTCTACGACGAGGTCGTCGCGGGTGCGACGGGCTTCGGCGCGCGGACGCTCGTCCAGTTGGCTGAAAAATATTCGCGTTAACCTACGAACGGGCCATACGAGACGGCGACGTTCCACGGCATGATGTGAGCTCCTTCACAACGCCGTAGAGGAGCGCCCTGTGTTACTCCGCCTGGCTGTCGCCATCTCGTTGGTCATAGCGTCGTTATCCCCTGCCTCGGCCGCGACGCCGTGGTGGGAACCGGTGGCCCGTCCGGCACCGGACTCGCAGATCAACGTGACCGGCGAGCCGTTCAAGGGCGTCGACGGGCAGGGCAGGGTGCGCGGGTTCGTCGACGCGCACAACCACCTCATGACCAACGAGGGCTTCGGCGGCAAGCTGATCTGCGGCAAGCCGTTCTCCGAGCAGGGCATCGCGGACGCGCTGAAGGACTGCTCGGAGCACCACCCGGCGGGCCTCGGCGCGATCTTCGAGGCGATCGTGACCGGTGACTTCGACGGCCACGACCCGGTGGGCTGGCCGACGTTCAAGGACTGGCCGTCCTCGACGACCGTATCGCACCAGCAGAACTACTACGCCTGGCTGGAGCGGGCGTGGCGCGGCGGGCAGCGCGTGCTGGTCCAGGACCTGACGAGCAACGCCACGCTGTGCGTGATCCACCCGTTCAAGGACAAGCCCTGCGACGAGATGCAGTCGGTCCGGCTGCAGGCGCAGCGCACCTACGAGATGCAGACGTTCATCGACAAGATGTTCGGCGGCGCGGGCAAGGGCTGGTTCCGCATCGTCACGTCCGCCGAGCAGGCCCGGGACGTGATCACCCAGGGCAAGCTCGCCGTGGTGCTCGGCATCGAGACGTCCGAGATCTTCGGCTGCCGGACGTTCCTCGACTTCCCGCTGTGCAGCAAGTCGGACATCGACCGCGGCCTCGATGAGATGTACGCGCTCGGTGTGCGCAGCGCGTTCCTGTGCCACAAGTTCGACAACGCGCTGTGCGGCGTCCGGTTCGACTCGGGCACGCAGGGCGGCGTGATCAACGCGGGCCAGTTCCTGCGCACCGGCCAGTGGTGGCAGACCGAGGTCTGCAAGGGCCCGCAGCAGGACAACCCGATCGGCACGGTCGGCCCGAACGCGCTGATCCCGGCCTCCGCCGTCGCGCCGGCCTACGACCCGGCCAAGCGCTGCAACGTGCGCGGGCTGACGTCGCTCGGCGAGTACGCGGTGCAGGCGATGATGAAGCGGCACATGATGATCGAGGTCGACCACATGAGCGTGAAGGCCGCCGGTCGGACGCTGGAGCTCGCCGCTCAGGCCAAGTACCCCGGCATCGTCTCCAGCCACAGCTGGATGGACGCCCAGTGGACCGAGCAGGTCTACCAGCTCGGCGGGTTCGTGGCCGGGTACGAGAACTCGCCCGAGGGGTACGTGTCCCAGGCCGCCGCCGCGGAACCGTTGCGGCGCAAGTACGACGTGGGCATCGGGTTCGGCTCCGACTACAACGGCGTCGGGTCGCACCCGGCACCGCAGACCGGCGTGACGTACCCGTTCCGCAGCTACCCGGACGGGCCGCTGGTGGACCGGCAGCGGACCGGCGAGCGGGTGTGGGACATCAACGTGGACGGCGGCGCGCACATCGGGTTGCTGCCGGACTGGGTGGAGAAGGTGCGGCAGCTCGGCGGCGACCAGCTGGTGCAGGACATGCTCGGCGGGGCCGAGTCGTACCTGCGGACGTGGTCGCGGTCGCAGACCTGGAGCAGGTGAGACCGGAACGCGGTGTCAACGGTCCGTTCAGCGCTCGACTCCAGTCAGTGCTCGACGCCGTGGGTCTTCAGGGCGTGATCCCGGAAGGTCCTGACCGCGGGCGGCAGCGGGTTGGCCTTCAGCCAGGCCAACCCGAAGATCCGGCCCGTCCGCGGCGTCAGCGGTAGTTCGCGCAGGCCCGGTGGCGGCACGAACTCGGCGTGGGTCAGCAACGCCACGCCGAGTCCCGCCGCCACCAGCCCACGCACCGTCTCGATCTCCTGGCACTCGAAGACGTACCGGGGCGTGATCCCGGCGTCGGCGCACATGTCGTCGGTGATCTGCCGCAGGCCGTAGCCGTGCTCCAGCGTGATCAGGTCCTCGTCCGCGAGGTCCTCGATCCGCACGGCTCTGCGCGACTCCAGCCGGTGCCCGGCCGGCACCACGACGATCAGCGGTTGCTCGAACACCACCACCGACTCGAACTCCGGCCCGGCCGGTGGCGGCGCGACCAGCGCGAGGTCGATCTCGCCGCTCAGCAGCTTCTCGACCACGGCGTGGCGCGCGTTCTGCACCAGGCTGAACCGCACGTGCGGGTGTTCGGCGCGGTAGCTGCGCACGAGCTCCGGCACGATCGCGCGGCCGAGCATGTGCAGGAAGCCCAGTGCGACGTGGCCCTTCTCGGGGTCGAGCTCCTCCTCCACCTCGCGCAGGCCCGGCTCCAGCGCGGCCAGCGATCGGGTGGCGGCCTCGGCCAGCAATCGGCCCGCGCGGGTGAGCCGGACCCGGCGGCCCGTCTTCATCAGCAAGGGGGCGCCGAGCTGCTCGCCGAGCTCGGCGATCCAGCGGCTGACGGTCGGCTGGGGGAGCCCGAGGCGTTCTGCGACGCGCGTCACGTGCTCGTCGGCGGCAAGCGCTTTCAGCATCGCCAGCTTCGGGGCCAGGTCCGATTCGTTCATGGATTGATTCTCACGCATTTCCGTATTGGACGTATGGCTTAGCGTCGAAGCCGTGAACAGGTTGACCGCGTCCATCGCCGCTTCGGGGTTCGCGTGCTTCGCGTTGCTCTACACCCCGCAGCCGGTCATGCCGCAGATCGCGGCGGAGTACGGGCTGGGACCGAGCGGCGCCTCGCTCGCGCTCTCGGCGGCGACGCTGGCGCTGGCCGTGGTGGTCGTGCCGATCGCGATGCTGTCCGAACGGCTCGGGCGGCGGCCGGTGATCGTGGTCAGCGTGCTGGTGGCCGCGGTGCTCGGGCTGCTGCTGCCGTTCGCGCCCAACTACGAGATGTTCCTCGCGCTGCGCGTGCTGCAGGGCATCGCGGCGGCCGGCGTGCCCGCCGCGTCGATGGCGTACCTCGCGGACGAGCTGGAGAAGAAGAGCCTCGGCGCCGCGGTGGGCGCGATGATCGCGGGCAACAGCCTCGGCGGCATGACCGGGCGGCTCGTCACGGGCATGACCACCGACTGGCTCGGCTGGCGGCACTCGGTGCTGCTCGCCGGGGCGTTCGGACTGGTCGCGGCCCTGGTCGTGGTGTTCCTGCTGCCGAAGCAGCAGCACCGGCCGAAGCGGGCGCCCAGCGGCATGCGGGCGGCGTTGCGGGACCCGGTGCTGCTCTCGCTGTACGTGGTGGCCGTGCTGCTCGTGGGCGCGTTCATCTCGTTCTACAACGTGGCGGGTTTCCAGCTCAGCGGTCCGGCGTGGCTGGAGACGCTGGTGTTCCTCTTCTACGGCTTCGGCAGCACGGCGGCGGCCGTCGCGGGCAGGCTCGCGGACCGCTACGGCCGTGGGCGCGTGCTGCTGCTGTGCATCGGCGTGCTGGCGTTGGGTGCTCTCGCGAGTCTGGTGTGGGTGCCGCTCGGCCTCGCGATCGTCACGGCCGGGTTCTTCGCCTCGCACACCACGGCGAGCGGCTGGGTCGCCGCGCGGGCTCCCTCGCACGCCCGCGGCCAGGCGTCCGGGCTCTACCTCGCCGGCTTCTACCTGGGCAGCAGCATCGGCGGGACGTCCGGCGCCACCTCGTACGAGGAGTGGGGCTGGAGCGGGCTCGTGCTGGTGATCCTCGGCTGGCTCGCGCTCGCCGCGATGCTCGCTCAGAACTCCAGGGCGAGGGTGACGCGCGAGTCGACCGGCGCGATGGTGGTCTTGCCGAGGCGCGGCAGCTCCGGGGTGCCCTCGACCATGCCGACCGACACCGAGCGGGTGTCCGCCGGGATCTCCACGACGACCGCGAACGGCAGCGGGCCGCCGTCGTAGCGGGCGCCGACCTGCCGGGCGGTCGAGCCGTCCGGCAGCGTCACGGTGATCAGGTCCTTGGTGAGCAGGCCGCCCGCCGTGTCGGGGAGGTTGCCCTGGGCCTCGACCCGCACCTCCAGCAGCGCCTTGTCCGGCGCCGAGATCGTGGCCACGTCGTACTGGCTCTCGCCGAGCTTGATCGGGCGCTGCCGGCCGAGGCGGACGCCGGTGACCTTCATGCCGAGCTCGCGGTCGCCGAAGCGGATCTTCTGCGTGTGCTCCTGGAACTGGCCGGGCGCGGCGGCACGCTGCAGCACCGGCGGCGGGGTGTCGGAGCGCTTGCCCGTCTGGACCTCGACCCGCTGTTCCAGCGACTTCGCACCGAGCGTGCTCAGCACGAGCGACTCGGCGCCCTCCTGCGGATCCGGCACGGTGAACACGACGAACACCGAGCCGGTGGCGGGCAGCCGGTCGGCAGGGAGGGTCTGCCGCTTGCCCGGCACCTCCAGCGAGAGTTCCGACGGCTGCGGGGCGAACCCCTGCCAGTTGGTGCGGGTGAAGCCGCTGTCGGTCTCGTTGAACTTCTCGACCTTCATCCGGATGACGCGCAGCTTCGACCCGGACTCGGCGCGCACAGTGCCCTCGGACGTGTACCAGATGTCCGGGTTGGCCCAGCCCGTCACGGCGACGCCGAGCAGGTCGTCACGGAGCTTGACGTCGGCGTCGCCGAGGCCCAGGTCGACGTTGTTGCGCTTGCCGTCGTCGGGCAGCACGGCCAGGAAGTCGCGTCCGGCGGTCATGTCCTGCTGCTTCGACGGGTCGAACTCCTTGCCGTCGGTGCGCACGAGCGTGCCGCTCGGGGTGCTGCGGTTGCCCTTCTCGGGCACCTGCGGCGACTGCACCTCGTAACGGACCTCGTCATCCGTCTTGGTGACTTCCTTGAGCGGCACGGGCACCCAGTCGGTGCCGGCGCCGGTGCCGGGGACCTGGACGGGCCCGCACCACAGCCGCTTGTCGACCTCGGACTCGACGCCCGTCTTCGCGAACCAGCAGCTGACCGCGGCGGCGCCCGCCCGTGCCACGTAGCCGTAGGCCAGCGTGTAGGCGAGCTGCGCCTCGGCGTTCGACTGCAGGTCAGAGGCGTCGGCAAGCTTCTTGCCGTCGATCGTGACCTGGACGTTCTTCGGCTGCGACGCGGGTGCTGAAGTGGCACATCCGGTCACTGCGAACAGGACCGTCAGCCCCAGCACCGCACCACGCACAATCCTCGCGCCCCTCACCAGTTGGAACCGAAACGTCACTACTGGTTAAAGGCGGCCCTCACTCGTCAGGGTTGCCCTGAGTGAGTGTGTCTCAAATCACACTGCGATAGACCTCGACCGTCTGCGCGGCCATCGTCGACCACGAGAAGTCCTGTTCAGCACGCGTGCGTCCGGCGGCTCCGAAACGCTGCGCGCGGTCGGGGTGTGTGATCAGTTCGTTCACGGCCTGGGCGAGCTCGTGTCGATATGTCGACAAATCATGCTCGTCGTAGTGGACGAGCAGGCCCGTCTCGCCGTGCACGACGACCTCGGGGATGCCGCCGACGTCGCTCGCGACGACCGCCGTGCCGCAGGCCATCGCCTCCAGGTTCACGATGCCGAGCGGCTCGTAGACCGACGGGCACACGAACACCGTCGCGTGGCTGAGGATCTGCCGCACCTCGGCGGGCTGGAGCATCTTCTGGATCCAGAACACGCCCGCGCGCTTCTCCGCAAGCTCGCTCACGGCCGTGCGGATCTCCTCCGCGATCTCCGGCGTGTCCGGTGCCCCGGCGCACAGCACGATCTGCGCCTCGGGGTCGATCTCGTGCGCGGCGGCCACGAGGTGGCTCAAACCTTTTTGCCGGGTGATCCTTCCCACGAAGGCCACGATCGGCTTGGTGGGATCGATTCCACGAGACGTCAGCGCGTCTGTTTCCCGAACGGGGTGGTACGCGTTGCTGTCGATTCCGTTGCGCACGACGTGCACCTTGGCGGGGTCGAGCGCGGGGTAGGCGTCGAGCACGTCGGCCCTCATGCCGTCGCTCACGGCGATGACCGCGTCGGCGTGTTCGTAGGCCGTGCGCTCCGCCCAGGACGAGATCCGGTAGCCGCCGCCGAGCTGCTCTGCCTTCCACGGCCGGCGCGGTTCCAGCGAGTGCGCGGTCACCACGTGCGGGATGCCGTGCAGGAGTTTGCCCAGGTGACCGCCCATGTTGGCGTACCAGGTGTGCGAGTGCACGAGGGTCGCCGCGGAGATCGCGGCGGCCATCTCAAGATCGACGGCGAGGGTCGTGAGGGCCGCGTTCGCCTGCTCCAGGCTGTGCGGTGGGGTGTGGGCCGTGGCGTCCGATCTCGGCGCACCGAAGCAGTGCACGTCGACGTCCACGAGCTCGCGAAGATGGGGCACGAGGAATCCCACGTGCACACCAGCCCCGCCGTAGACCTCCGGCGGATACTCCCGTGTCAACAGCGCAACTCGCACGCCCTCACCGTAGATCACGGGCGTACTTGTTGGGACTGGCCACTTTGCGTCTGGTTCGAGAACGATCGCACGGATAGGGTCACATGCTGTGAAGGGGCAGCCGCACGTTCTCGGAATTGTGCTTGCCGGTGGTGAAGGCAAGCGCCTGTGGCCACTGACGGCCGACCGCGCGAAACCGGCTGTGCCCTTCGGGGGCAACTACCGGCTGGTCGACTTCGTGCTGTCGAACCTGGTCAACGCGGGGCTCGCGAAGCTCTGCGTGCTGACGCAGTACAAGTCGCACTCACTGGACCGCCACATCTCGACGACGTGGCGCCTGTCCAATGTGCTCGGTCAGTACGTGACCCCGGTCCCGGCGCAGCAACGCCTGGGCCCGCGCTGGTACACGGGCTCGGCCGACGCGATCTTCCAGTCGTTGAACCTGGTCCACGACGAGAAGCCGGACCACGTGGTCATCTTCGGCGCGGACCACGTGTACCGGATGGACCCTGGCCAGATGATCTCGCAGCACGTCGAGTCGGGCGCGGCCGTGACCGTGGCCGGCATCCGGGTGCCGCGCACCGAGGCCAAGGCGTTCGGCTGCATCGACTCCGACGCCTCCGGCAAGATCACCCGGTTCCTGGAGAAGCCCTCCGAGCCGCCGCACGTGCCGGACGACCCCGATGTGACTTTCGCTTCGATGGGCAACTACGTCTTCACGACGGAGGCGTTGCTCGACGCCCTGCGCGGAGACGCGCTGAACCCCGACTCGGACCACGACATGGGTGGCGACATCATCCCCATGCTGGTGGACCGCGGGAAGGCGCACGTCTACGACTTCCAGGACAACGAGGTGCCGGGCGCGACCGACCGGGACCGCGGCTACTGGCGTGACGTGGGAACGATCGACGCGTACTACGACGCGCACATGGACCTCGTCTCGGTCCATCCGATCTTCAACCTCTACAACCAGCTCTGGCCTATTCGGACGGCCACGCCGCCGCTGCCGCCGGCCAAGTTCATCGCCGGAGGGTCCGCTGAGGACTCGATGGTCGGGCCCGGCTCGATCATCTCCGGCAAGATCCACGGCTCGGTGATCTCGTCCGACGTGACCGTCGAGGTCGGGTCGGTCGTGCAGGGGTCGGTGCTGCTGCCCGGCGTGCGGATCGGCAAGGGTGCCGTGGTCCGGCGGGCCATTTTGGACAAGAACGTCGTGGTGCCGGACGGTGCGTTGATCGGCGTGGACGCGCCGATGGACCGTGAGCGCTACACGGTGTCCGCGAGCGGTGTCACGGTCCTCGGCAAGGGCGTGCGGGCCTACTAGGGGCGGCGGGCGGCGACCAGCAGGCCGTCGCCCAGCGGCAGGATGACCGGCACGAGCCGGTCGTCCTCCTTCACCAGGCGCGCGATGTCCCGCATCGCCTGGGTCGACTCGTCCCGCTGCGACGGGTCGACGACCGCGCCGTGCCACAGCACGTTGTCGAACGCGATGACGCCGCCCGGCCGCAGCATGCGGACGCCGTGCTGCAGGTACTGCGGGTACTCGGGCTTGTAGGCGTCCACGAACACGAGGTCGTAGGCCGCGTCGGTCAGCCTCGGCAGGACGTCCAGCGCCTTGCCCATGATCAGGCGGGTGCGCGACGGCGAGATGCCCGCCGACGCGTAGGCCTCACGGGCCGCGCGCTGGTGTTCGGAGGCCACGTCGATCGAGGTCAGGATGCCGGAGGAGGGCATGCCCGCCAGGAGGTAGAGGCCGCTGGTGCCCGCTCCGGTGCCGATCTCGACCACCGCGCGGGCCTGGAGTGCGGTCGCGAGGAACCGCAGGGCGGCGCCTCCGCCCGCGCCGATGGGCACGCAGCCCAGTTCCTGGCCGCGAGCTCGTGCGGCCAGGTGCACGTCGTCCTCGGGGAGGTACTGCTCGACGTACTCCCGCAGGGCCGATTCCGTGGTCACGGGGTAGCAGGTTAGTGCTTCCGGTGCCCAAAACGGGTGAACGTGGCCCTAACCGAGATTCTCAGGATGCTCTCAGCCCACTCTCACGATCGTTTAAAGAGCGCAGGAGAAGGTACAGAAGCAAGAAGCCAGGCTCTAGTCGGGAACAAGCCGGACCCGTCGCCCGTTGAGCCGCATAAGGGTCGCCGGGCGGCCCACATGGAGGTGCCGAAACACCTGATGCGCACGCAGTCGAGTTCAGCTGAGGCCGTCGCTCCCATCGAGACGGCTGACTGGACGCCGCCCTCGTGGGACTCCATCGTCCGCGAGCACGCGGACAGGGTCTACCGGCTCGCGTACCGTCTGACCGGCAATCAGCACGACGCCGAGGACCTGACGCAGGAGACGTTCATCCGCGTGTTCCGGTCGCTCGCGTCGTACAAGCCGGGCACCTTCGAGGGGTGGCTGCACCGCATCACCACCAACCTCTTCCTCGACATGGCACGCCGGCGCAGCCGCGTGCGCATGGAGGCGCTGCCCGAGGACAACGACCGCCTCGAGGGTGACGACCTGTCCCCCGAGGAAATCTACGACGAGAACCACCTCGACCCCGATCTGCAGGCCGCGCTGGACGAGCTCCCCCCGGAGTTCCGCGCCGCTGTCGTCCTGTGTGACGTGGAAGGTCTCTCCTACGAGGAGATCGGTGCCACGCTCGGGGTGAAGATGGGTACCGTGAGGAGCAGGATCCATCGGGGCCGCCAGGCCCTGAAGGTCGCTCTCGAACGGCGTCGTCAGGAATCGTTGCTGGAGGACTCTGCATGACCGACCTCCGTGGTTGGAGCCTTCCTGAAGGGCACCTCGCGCTGGACGCGGTGGTGGCGTTCGTGGACGGGGAGCTTTCCTCGACCGCCCACGAGCGAGCCTCCGCGCACATCCAGCGTTGCGGGTTCTGCGCCTTCGAGACGTTCACGCAGCAGCAGGCGCGCGCGGCAGTGCGCACCGCTTCGGCGCCCACGGCGCCGGCGTCGCTTCTCGACCGGCTCGGCGCGATCCCCCAGGAAGTCGAGCTGCCGTCCGCTCCGGACGGGCTCGCGATCACGGAGGACGGCCAGTTCGTCGCGGTCCAGCGCACCGACAAGCCCGCTTTCGGCACGGGCCCGGTGCTGGGTTCCTCCAGACCGTTGGGCAGCAACGGCTGGTTCAGCGGCCGTCGCGCCCGCCAGGGAGCCGGGGTCGTCGTGAGCGGCATGCTGCTCGGCGCGCTCGCGTTCACGACGCCCGACAGCGAGGCGCCCGCGCCCGCCCCGTCGCCGCAGAACGCCGGCGCGATCTTCGCGACCACCCCCTGACAGCCATTTCACTGTTCGTGAGGCACGCTGTAGTTCAGCACTCCTAGCGAAAAACCGGGGAGAGATGAGCCAGCAGTCGCCCAACGGCCAGACGTCCACACCCGTTTCCGGAGTGGACGACGGAGCGCACCGCAGGCTCCGGCCACGGCCCCTGGTGCAGCCGCCGGTCGACCCCGCGTACGCCACCGCCTTCGGCCGCCCGGACGGTGTACCCGGCGCGTTCGCCTCGCGCGACGTGCCCGTCTCGCAGGTCGAGTCCTCGCCGCCGCCCCCCGAGTCCCTCGTGACGGCGTTCGGCCGCCAGGGCTCCTCCGAACTGCTGCAGCGCCCGCCGCAGCCCACTTCCGACCCGGACCCGGACATCGATCCGGTGTTCTGGGGCGACAAGCCCGCCGGTGACCCGTGGCGAGACCCGACGTCCGGCGCCGTGATCGGCCCGCCCGCCGTCGGCGAGGACCCACCCGGTGAGCCCGAGCGCAAGCCCGCCCCCGGCCCCCTGCTGAGCGTCCCGGAGCTGCTCTTCGGCCGCCGCGTGAAGCCGACGGCGCTGGCGTTGCTGCTCACGGTGGCGTTGGTGCTGGGCGCCGTCGGTGGCCTGGTCGGCTGGCTGATCGGCCGAGCCGGCAACCCGCTGACCGACTCGACGGTCACCCTGGCCGAGGTCGAGCAGGGCAAGGAACGCCCGGCCGGCTCCATCTCGGACATCGCGAAGCGCGTCACCCCGAGCGTCGTCTCGATCGAGTTCAAGGGCGCGAACGTCGCGGGCGTCGGCTCCGGCGTCGTCATCGAGGGCGGCGGCTACATCCTGACCAACGACCACGTCGTCGCCCCCGCGGCCCAGGACTCGTCCGCGAAGCTGAGCGCCGTCTTCACCGACGGCACCCGCGCGCAGGCCCGAGTCGTCGGCCGCGACCCGAAGACCGACCTGGCCGTCATCAAGGTCGAGGTCACCAACCCGACCGTCCTGCAGTTCGGCAACTCGGACGAACTCCAGGTGGGCGACAGCGTGATCGCCATCGGCTCCCCGCTGCAGCTCTCCAACACCGTCACCGAGGGCATCGTCTCCGCCCTGCACCGCCCGGTCACGGCGGCGGGCGAGAACGGTGGCCCCCAGGTCACCTACGACGCGATCCAGACCGACGCCGCCATCAACCCGGGCAACTCGGGCGGCGCACTGGTCGACTCGCGCGGAGCCCTGATCGGCATCAACTCCTCGATCCGCACCGAGACCGGCGGCTCCGTGGGCCTCGGCTTCGCGATCTCCGGCAACCAGGCCCGCAAGATCAGCCAGGAGCTGATCCGCAACGGCTCGGTGAAGCACGCCGACATGAACATCAACGTGAAGTCGGTGTCCGCCGAAACCTCAGAAGGCGCCCAGGTCCAGAACGTCCCCGCAGGCGGAGCAGCAGCGGCCGCCGGCATCCAGGAGGGCGACGTCATCACCAGGGTCGGCAACCGCATGGTCCGCAACGCCGCCGAACTGGTCGTAGCGGTCCGCGAGCACGAAATCGGTCAAACGGTGCAGGTAACGCTTGCCCGCCAAGGCCGTGAACTCAAACTCGACGTGACGCTGAAGAGCGACTGACAAGTAGGCTGGGACCCGTGTTCGACAGCATCGGATGGGTAGAGATCCTCATCATCGTCGTCGCGGGTCTCTTCATCCTGGGGCCCGAACGCCTGCCGTCCGCGGCAGCCTGGCTGGGCAAGACCGTGCGCCAGGTCCGCGAGTACGCGACCGGCGCGCGCGAGCAGCTCAAGCAGGAGATGGGGCCGGAGTTCGAGTCGCTGCGCAAGCCCTTGGAGGACTTGCGGGAGCTGCGGAACTTCGATCCCAAGCGGGCGGTGGCCAAGCACCTGTTCGAGGAGCCGGAGAACGGGACCAAGTCGAACGGGTATCCGACGCCTTCGACGCCGCCTGCGGCGGAGCAGCGGCCGTTGGGGCCTGGGGAGCGTCCGCCCTACGACCCGGACGCGACCTGAGTCGTAGTTGGGTTGCGTCCGGGTCGTCAGTGCGGTGGCTGTGTCACGTCGCCAATGCGGTGGTTGCGTTTGGTGCAAAGACTTTGACGAGCCGGGTCATTTCATCGCCGCTGACGCGTCGATAGAGATTGGGGCTTGACTTCGGGGCCCTTGCGAGGCGCTTGTCGGCCTATAAAAGCCGGGCTGAAAAGCGCCCGGCCGATCCGCGAGGGTAGCACCTCGCACCCAAAGTCAAGCCCCAATCTCCAGCGTGCGTGGCTGAGTTTGTGCAGGCACGTCACCACACCGCTCTATCAGCGATGCACAGGAGTCACGCCTCGCCTTCGGCATTGCGTTGAGAACCTGGGCGGGCCGAGCGGGACGAGGTCAGGCGAGGCAGACGAGCCACCTGGCCTCGCGCAATGCCGAAGGCGAGGCGTCCCTCCTGGCTCATCACGGCAACCGGTAATGACGTGACGTGCCCGCCCAACGTGCCCACGCTGCAAAGAGATTGGGGCTTGACTTTGGGTGCGAGGTGCTAGCTTCTCGAGCTCGGCCGGGCGCTTTTCAGCCCGGCCTTTTCCGGCCGATGAGCGCCTCGCAAGGGCCCCGAAGTCAAGCCCCAATCTCTATCGTCGCGCAGCGGCGATGACGAAACCAAAGCTCGTCGAAGTCTTTGCACCAAACCAAGCCACCGCATTGGTGACCCGAAACCGACCTGGGACCGTCAGCGCCCGGCAGGCGACACGTTCAGCAACCGCCCAGCCAGCCCACGCGACCGCACCGACAGCTTCTTCGCCACCTCGGACAGCACCTGAGCCGCAGCCGAGTCGGGCACGGCCTGCACGATCGGCGTGCCGGTGTCCCCGTTCTCCCGCAACCGGGGGTCCAACGGCACCTGCCCGAGCAACGGCACCTCAGACCCGATCGCCGTGGACAGCGACTCGGCCACCGCCGCACCGCCACCGGCCCCGAAGACCTCCATCCGGGACCCGTCCGGCATCTCCAGCCACGACATGTTCTCGATGACCCCGGCCACCCGCTGCCGGGTCTGCAACGCGATCGACCCGGCCCGTTCGGCCACCTCGGCTGCGGCAGCCTGAGGCGTGGTCACGACCAGGATCTCGGCGTTCGGCACCAGCTGGGCCACCGAGATCGCCACGTCGCCGGTGCCGGGCGGCAGGTCCAGCAGCAGGACGTCCAGGTCGCCCCAGAACACGTCGGCCAGGAACTGCTGCAACGCGCGGTGGAGCATCGGGCCGCGCCACACGACGGGGGTGTTGCCCGGGGTGAACATGCCGATCGAGATGACCTTCACGCCGTGCGACTGCGGCGGCATGATCATCTTCTCTACCTGCGTGGGGCGGCCTTCGGCGCCCAGCATGCGTGGGATCGAGTGGCCGTAGATGTCGGCGTCGACGATGCCGACCGACAAGCCGCGAGCGGCCATCGCCACGGCGAGGTTCACGGTGACCGAGGACTTGCCGACGCCGCCCTTGCCGGACGCGACGCAGTAGACGCGCGTCAGCGAGCCCGGCTGGGCGAAGGGGATGACCGGCTCTTCGGTGCCGCCGCGCAGGGTCTTGCGCAGTTCGGTGCGCTGGGCGTCGCTCATGACGTCGAGGTCGACGCGCACGGACGAGACGCCTTCCAGGGCGGAGACCGCGGCGGTGACGTCAGCGGTGATCTTGTCGCGCATCGGGCAGCCCGCGACGGTCAGGAAGACGCCGACCACGACGGTGCCGTCCGTGCCGACCTCGACGTCCTTGACCATGCCGATCTCGGTGATCGGGCGGCGGATCTCGGGGTCCTGCACACCCGCGAGCGCCTTGCGGACGTCCTCGACGGTGGGGCGGGGCTGCGTGGTGGTCACCGATCCATGCTACGTCCGGTTCGTGCCTCTCCTACCGGCCGGTCACTTTCCAGCACAGGCCCTGGTCGTAGCCACGGGGGCGCTGTCCGTAACATCGACGTCCGTGCCGGAATCGGGTAGTTCCCGGTTGCCCACCCGTGTCGAGCTCGGGGTGTGGCGATCGTTCCTCCGCGCGCATGCACGGATCACGAGGGTCCTCGAGGCCGAACTGATTGCTGAGCAGCGCCTATCGCTCGCGGCGTACGACGTGCTGGTTCAACTGGCCGAGACGCCTTCCATGCGCATGCGCATGACCGAACTGGCCGATGCCGTCCTGCTGTCCCGCTCTGGCGTGACCCGCCTCGTGGACCGTTTGGAACGTGCTGGTCTTGTCGGGCGCGAACGCGCCGACGGTGACGGACGCGGCATCGTGGCCGTGCTCACACCTCTGGGCGCCGAACGTCTGCGCAGTGCCTCCGCCACCCACCTCGCCGGCGTCGCCGAGCACTTCGGGGAGAGCTTCGGCCCCGGTGAGCTCGAGGCGTTCGGCCGCACGTGCGACCGCCTCGCCGCGGACGACATGCTCCCGTGACCCCATGATCACGGTGGTGGGACTGGTGCACGTCGAGGCTGGCCGCCTCCTCGTTGTGCGCTCACGCAACAAGAAGGCCTTCTACCTTCCCGGCGGCAAGATCGAGCCGGGGGAGTCCCGTGAGGACGCCGTCCGCCGCGAGGTCCGGGAGGAGCTCGGCGTCGAGATCGGCGCACCGGCGGAGTTCAAGCGCTACGTCTCGCTCGCGTACGGCGAGGGCGAAGGCGCGATGGTCGACATGACCTGCTTCACGGCCGCGCTCGAAGGCACGCCGAGGCCCGCCGGGGAGATCGCCGAGCTCACCTACGTGACCCGCGACGAGTACCGCGAGCACGCCGAGACCGCTCCCGCGATCCACGAGGTGCTGGACGACCTGGTCGCGAGCGGACAGGTCAGGCCGTGAGCCGCCGCGCTTCCGCCAGCACGTCGGCGTCGATCTCCGCGTCGCTCCGGTCGCCGCTCTCGTAGTCGTCGTCCAACCAGGAAAGCCCGGTCGTGAGGTCGATCCAGGCGTACCCGAACTTCTCGTACGGCCACTTCGCCAGATCCCGCGGCGCCAGCTCTCCCGTGAGCGCGCGCCGGGCCTGAGCCCGCAGCGCTGCCTCCTTCGCCGCGACGGTGCCCCGTTCCAACGGGTCGAGCCCGAGCTCCGGCAGCACCTCCCGCAGCCGGATCGGCACCTCGATGTCGGCCTCCCGCCGAGACACCGCGGCCAGCACGGCCAGCGACGGCGCGGGCACGTCTTCCACCACCAGATCGCAGGCGGCGAACACGACGTCCCACGCCGACTTCTCCTTCACGCACCACAACGCCACGACGTCGTGGAACGCCTCGACCGTCAGGGCCTGACCTTCTTCAGGTTGTTCTGCTCCTTCACGAGCTTCTCCAGCTCGCCCCGGATGAAGTCGCGCGTCGCCACCTCGCCCAGCGCGAGCCGCACCGCGGCCAGCTCACGGGCCAGGTACTCGGTGTCCGCCTTGGTCTGCGCCGCCCGCGACCGGTCCTCCTCCAGCGACACCCGGTCCCGGTCGTCCTGCCGGTTCTGCGCCAGCAGGATCAGCGGCGCGGCGTAGGCGGCCTGCGTCGAGAACGCCAGGTTGAGCAGGATGAACGGGTACGGGTCCCAGCGCAGCGACACGGCCACGAGGTTCACCACGATCCACGCGACGACGATCAGGGTCTGCCAGAACAGGAACTTGCCCGTGCCGAGGAACCGCGCGAGCCGTTCGGAGAACTGGCCGAACGTGTCCGGGTCGATCGAGAAGCGGAAGCCGCGCGGGCCGCGGGGCTGGTCGAGTCTGCGCCGGGGCAGCAGTTCAGGCATGGCTCAGTCCCGTCTCGCGCCAGTTGTCCGGCAGCAGGTGGTCCAGCACGTCGTCCACGGTGACGGCGCCGAGCAGGTGCTCGTCCTCGTCCAGCACCGGGGCGCACACCAGGTTGTAGGTGGCGAAGTAGCGCGTCACGTCGCTCAGCGACGCCCCGGGCGACAGGAACGCCATGCTCGTGTCGAGCACGCCGGCGACCAGGTCGAACGGCGGTTCGCGCAGCAGCCGTTGGATGTGCACGCAGCCGAGGTAGCGGCCGGTCGGGGTCGCCGACGGCGAGCGGCACACGAAGACCATCGACGCGAGCGCCGGCGTGAGGTCGGGATTTCGCACTCGTGCCAACGCTTCCGCGATCGTCGCGTCCGGCGTGAGGATGATCGGTTCCGGGGTCATCAGGCCGCCGGCGGTGTCGAACGAGTACTCCAGCAGCCGCCGGACCGGTTCGGACTCCTCGGGTTCCATCAGTTCCAGCAGGCGGTCCTTGGTGTTCTCCGAGAGTTCACCGAGCAGGTCGGCAGCGTCGTCCGGGTTCATCGCCTCGAGGATGTCCGCGGCGCGTTCCTCGTCCAGGTGCGACAGGATGTCCTTCTGGTCCTCTTCGGACAGTTCCTCGATCACGTCGGCGAGCCGCTCGTCGTCCAGCGCGTCGGCGACCTCGTGCCGGCGCTTGGCCGGAAGTTCGTGCAACGCGTGGGCGACGTCCGCCGCGCGCATGCCCTCGAAGACCGCGACGAGCTGTTGCGCGCTCTGCGGCTGGCCCGCGATCTCGTTGACGCTCAGGCCACCGACGTCCTCCCAGCGCCACACCTGCACCGGGCCCTTGAGGCTGAACCGGCCGGTGCGCTCGCGGCCCGCGACGCGCACCATCCGCCAGTCGCGGGTGCGGGTGAGCTCCATCGCGGCGTCGACGACCACGGCCGTGCCGCCGTCCTCGAGCTGGATCTTGGCGTCCAGCAGTTCGCCGATCACCAGCACCTCGTTGACGCGCTGGTGGAACGGCCGCAGGTTCACCGACCCGGTCGCGAGCGTCACGGCGTTCGGCTCGATCGACGTCACCCGCAGCATCGGCACGAAGATCCGCCGGCGCGTCACCAGCTCCACGGCCATGCCGAGCACCCGCGGCGGCTGCCGGTCGATGCGGAGGCTGATCACCACGTCGCGGGCCTTGCCGATGGGTTCGCCGTCGGGACCGAACACGGGCAGTCCGGCCAGCTGAGCGATGTAGATCCTGTTCACAGCCACCACAACGACCAGGCTAGATCAGGAACCTGCCGCCCACCCGGCGATCTCGGCGCAGATCACGGCCTCGTCCTCGTCTTCTTCCTCCAGGCACCAGATCCAGTTCGCGACGGCCCGGTACAGCGTCCAGTCCCGTGCCTTCGCCACGTCCAGCTCGCCCGCGTCGCACAGCGCGAGAAAACGGTCGGTGAGTCCCTTTCGACCGTCCATCTCGTCGAACCTGTTCCACAGCAACGGCAACATGCCGCGCTCCAGATCGCCGGCCAGCGGCTTCGGGTCGATCATCAGCCACGGCTCGCGGTCGCCGCGCAACACGTTCTCGTAGTGCAGGTCCGCGTTGACCAGGGTGCTGCCCATCGGCCGGGTGGCCACCTCGTGTGCGGCGTCCAGGAGCTTGCGCGGCACCGCGGGGTGGTGGTCCGGCAGCTCGCTGCGGAACCGGTGGATCTCGGCCGGCGCCTCGAACCTCCGGTGGCGGCGCAGCAGCGAGCCGATCACGTCGACCGCCTTCTCGATCGGTTCGTCGAGCAGCGAGTGCGTGTGGTCCAGCCGTTCCAGGAGCAGCGCGCCGAGTTCCGCGTCGTGGTCGAGCAGCAGCACGGCACCGTCACCGTCGTAGATCTTGAGTGCGAGCGGCTCGTGCTCGGTCTCGGTGTCGACCCAGGTCAGCTTGAGCACGGCCGGGTGTCCGTCGGCCTGGCGGACCGGCAGCACGACCGCGCAGAACCCGTTCATCAGCGCGCCGTCCGGTGTGAGCCGCCATCGCGCGCAGGCCTTCGTGGCGAGCTTCGGCAACGACGCCACCCACTCGGCGGCGCCCTCGCCCAGGCCTTCGCCGAAGCCTGCCGGCGCGGTGATCACGAGCTGAACTCCAGTCGGTACACGGCTTCCCACTCCGGTTTCGTGTTGAGGCGGGCCGTCTTCAGGGCCAGCGCGGTCTCGTCGTCCGGCTCGGTCAGGTGCGCGACGGCCTGGGCGTCGACGAGGTGCGAGTGCGTGCTGGGAGAGCGCACGGTGACGGTGACCTCCGCGCCGTCGCTCAGGGGCGCCGTCGGTTCGGTGCCGCCGGAGATGACCCACAACGCGTCGGCGCGCCAATGTGCGTGGACCAACCGCGGCTCGTGGCCCGGTGAGGTGATCCAGACGGCGGCGGCCTTGCGCAGCGCCGAGTCCAGGATTCGAGTGATCTCCACCGGTTCAGCCTGCCACGCTCCTGTGAGACCGGACTCATGGAACATGCGCCCGGAGTTGATGCGTGCCACTGTGGCGCTCATAGTTACCGGCCGGTACGAGGAGGTACTCCAGTGGTCGACCAGCAGCGTCCCCGTCGCTCGTGTCTGGCGGTCCCGGGATCCAGCCAGAAGATGATCGACAAGGCCCGCACGCTGCCGGCGGACCAGGTGTTCCTGGACCTGGAGGACGCCTGCGCCCCGCTGGCCAAACCGGACGCCCGCAAGACCATCGTCGCGTCGCTCAACGAGGGCGGCTGGGGCGACAAGGCCCGCGTCGTGCGCGTCAACGACTGGACGACGGAGTGGACCTACCGCGACGTCACCGAGGTCGTCGAGGGCGCGGGCGCGAACCTCGACTGCATCATGCTGCCGAAGGTGCAGACGCCCGAGCAGGTCGTGGCGCTCGACTTCCTGCTGACGCAGATCGAGAAGACCATGGGCTACGAGGTCGGCAAGATCGGCATCGAGGCGCAGATCGAGAACGCCCTGGGCCTCAACAACGTCAACGCGATCGCCACCGCGTCCCCGCGCGTCGAGACGATCATCTTCGGCCCGGCGGACTTCATGGCGTCGATCAACATGAAGTCGCTCGTGGTCGGTGAGCAGCCGCCCGGCTACGACGTCGGCGACGCCTACCACTACATCCTGATGCGCATCCTGATGGCGGCGCGGGCCCACGACAAGCAGGCCATCGACGGCCCCTACCTGCAGATTCGCGACGTCGACGGCTACAAGCGCGTCGCCGGCCGGTCCGCCGCGCTGGGCTTCGACGGCAAGTGGGTGCTGCACCCCGGCCAGATCGAGGCGGCCAACGAGGTCTTCAGCCCCAAGCAGGAGGACTACGACCACGCAGAGAACATCCTCGACGCGTACGAGTTCTACACGTCCGAGGCGGGCGGCAAGCGGGGCGCGGTGATGCTCGGCGACGAGATGATCGACGAGGCCTCGCGCAAGATGGCGTTGGTGATCTCCGGCAAGGGCCGCGCCGCGGGCATGGCGCGCGCGAACGTGTGGACGCCGCCGGAGGACTGAAATCCGTTACTGATTGTGCCCTACTTCACCCCGAATATTACTGGACGTGTTTGACCGTCACGGGTTGCGTTCAAAACGGGTGAAGTGGGGCACAATCCGTGACGAGAGTTTGCGATCAAGCCCCGCCTCGGGTGCATGCTCTTCGTCATGTCACGTTCGAGTAACGGCAAGGCGAGCAGACGGTTGCGGCTCTTCAAACGCCGCGAGGACGACCTGCTGGAGCGCAGCTTCCGCAGCTGCCCCGGCTGCGCCGCGGACGTCCACGTGTTCGCCGACGTCTGCCGCCACTGCGGTGGCGCGCTGGAGATCGCCCTCGCCGGCTGAGCCGGTCGCCGCGCGGGCCGTCAGTTGTAGGTGCCGCTGACCGCCGCGAGGATCACGAAGACGTAGAACGCCAGGTAGGCGAGCCAGCCGACGATGACGAAGTAGCCGATGATGATGCCGGCGAGCGCCAGTCCGTGGCCTTCCTCCTCGCCGCGCTTGATCTTGGCCATCGCGATGTGGCCGAAGACGACCCCGACGATCGACGAGACACCGCAGGTCACGAAGCCGGCGATGCCGAGCACCAACGACACGATCGCGTTCGTCTGCGGCTTGGGCATGGGCGGTGGGTAGCCGTAGCCGTACGGCTGGCCGTAGGGGCCTGGCTGTCCGTACGCGCCTGGCTGGCCGTAAGGCTGTTGCTGGCCGTAGGGCTGCTGGCCGTACGGGTCACCCGGCTGCTTCGGGTTGTAAGGGTCGTAGGTCATCGTGCTCCCCCTGGACGTGTGAGCCGGGATCTTAAGGTCGCGTGTGCAAGTTCGTCGCGCGTGGGTGCGTGATTACACCTGTCAGGGATGCTGTTTCGGTACAGCTGGTTCCGGCGTGTTGCGGAGAGCACACCGCGGTCGCAAACGAGCGTTAACCGGTCCATACTCGCCGGTAACCTCAGCCTTGGAAGGGAAGTGCGATGGCGCGCCTCGCCCAGACCGCGGGTCTCACGGACATCCAGGAAGAAATCCTCGCGACCGTGCGCACGTTCGTGGACAAGGAGATCATTCCGCACGCCCAGACGCTGGAGCACGGGGACACGTACCCCGCCGACATCGTCGACGGCATGAAGGAGATGGGCCTCTTCGGCCTGACGATCCCCGAGGAGTACGGCGGCCTCGGCGAGTCCCTGCTGACGTACGCGCTGGTGGTCGAGCAGATCGCGCGCGGCTGGATGAGCGTCTCCGGCGTCATCAACACGCACTTCATCGTGGCGCACATGCTCAAGCAGCACGGCACGCCCGAGCAGAAGGAGAAGTACCTGCCGCGGATGGCCGCGGGCGAGGTGCGCGGGTCCTTCTCCATGTCCGAGCCCGAGCTCGGTTCCGATGTCGCCGCGATCCGCACGCGCGCCGTGAAGGGCGAGTCCGGTTACACCATCAACGGCCAGAAGATGTGGCTGACGAACGGCGGCACGTCGAACCTGACCGCCGTGCTGGTGAAGACCGACGAGGGCGCCGAGAAGCCGCACCAGAACCTCACGACGTTCCTGGTCGAGAAGCCCGAGGGCTACGGCGAGGTCCTGCCGGGCCTCACCATCCCCGGCAAGATCGACAAGATGGGCTACAAGGGCGTCGACACCACCGAGATGGTGTTCGACGGCTTCGAGATCGCGGCGGACCAGGTGCTCGGCGGCGTGACGGGCCAGGGCTTCCGCCACATGATGGACGGCGTCGAGGTGGGCCGCGTGAACGTGGCCGCGCGCGCGTGCGGCATCGCGATCCGCGCCTTCGAGCTCGCGATCGAGTACTCGCAGCAGCGGAAGACGTTCGGCAAGGCCATCGCCGAGCACCAGGCCATCGCCTTCAAGCTCGCCGAGATGGCGACGAAGGTCGAGGCCGCGCACCTGATGATGGTGAACGCGGCGCGCCTGAAGGACTCCGGTCAGCGCAACGACGTCGAGGCCGGCATGGCGAAGCTCATCGCCTCCGAGTACTGCGCCGAGGTCACGCAGGAGTCGTTCCGCATCCACGGCGGCTACGGCTACTCCAAGGAGTACGAGATCGAGCGCCTGATGCGCGAGGCCCCGTTCCTGCTGATCGGCGAGGGCACGTCCGAGATCCAGAAGACGATCATCAGCCGAGGCCTGCTCCGCGACTACCAGTCTCGTGGTTAGACGAAGTTCTCGGTTAACCCGTTAGGGGCCAATCTTTCACGGGACTGGCCTCTAACGGTTTTTGGTTGAGGGTCATAGGGTTCGCTCACTTTGAGCACAGATCTGACGCTTCCGAGACCTGTGTCGCCGCCGCACGTCGTCCGCCTGGAGCTGGACACGTTCTCCGGTGTCGACCGCCCCGCGCTGGCCGGCTGGTTCGGCACGCTGTTCACCGACCTGCTCGCGCCGCTCTGCCCGGCCTCGATCGACGAGCTCGTGGCGGTGGCGCGCGACTACCACCCGTCCGACACAACGCCCTGGGGCCCGCCGGGATACGCCCGGCTGAGGCTCTCCACGGGCGAGTTCACCCGATCGTCGTGGACGGCGGCCCTGGACGACCTGCCGTCGTTCCTGCGCGTGCAGCTCGTCCAACTCGACTCGCAGGGCCTGCCGCTGCCCGACGACGGCTGGTGCGCCGAGATCCTGCTGAAGGACGACCCGGAGTTCCCGCACCAGGTCGTCGTCACGGCCTCGCGCAGGCTGTTCGGCGGCTGGATCTCCCATGCGGTGCAGGGCGAGTGGCTGTCGGCGTTCCGCACCGGCGCGTCCCTGGTCCAGGCCTCGGGCGGCTGGATCACGCTCGACCGGGTGGGCGTGCGGACCGCGCACGAGGTGTCCGTCGGCGTGGGCCTCGACGAGTCGTTGTTCATGGCGGCGGAGCTGGCGCGCGGGCCGCACTGGGCGACGTTGCTGGGACCACGTCAAGTCGCCGCTTTGGGTGGTGTGCAGGAGGTCTGCGCGACGGCGCCCTGCTACTCCGTTGAGCATCTCGGCGGCGGCCGCATACTTTTGCAGCTCACCGAGCACCTGGACGAGGTGCCGTCGGACGTGCTCGGGAAGTTCGCCGAGTTCCTGGCGCCGGTCCTGCACTGAACGGCGCTGCCAGGCGGGATGCGCGTTCGTTTGGGACCCTGTCGTTCGTGAGGCCTTCACCGAAAACCGACGTGCTCATCGCCGTGGACACCGCCCTGCGCCCGACCGGCTTCGTCCGCCGAGGCCACGCCTGGCTCCAGGAACGCGGCGACGGCGTGGCGGGCTGGCTCGGGTTCGGCGTCTCCGGCGCGCTCGACCTCACCCCGCTGGTCGGCGTCTGCTTCCGCCGCTACGACGAGGTGTGCCGCACGCTCGGCGTCGGAATCCCCGTCACACCAATGGTTTCGACGCCGCTCGGCGCGTTGATGGGGGAGAAGCCGGTGTGGCACTGGAACTTCTCGCCCGGCGGCGACCACGGGCCGGTCGCTTCCTCTTTGGTGGCAGCGTTTCTGAAGTTCGGCAAGCCGTACGTGGACAAGTACGCGAAGTGGGAGACGGTGGCGCGCGAGCTCGTCGCGAAGCCGGAGTCGTTGCTCGACTTCGAACGGGCGCGCAAGCTCGCGATCATCCACGTGCTGAACGGCAACGCCGGCGCGGCGGGCGAGGTGCTGAAGAAGGAACGCGAGCGGGTGGCTGACAGCAGGGACGTCTACGCGCGCTCGTATCGTGCGTTCGCGCACCGGTTCGAGCTGGTGTTCACGTCCTAGAACATCGAGCATGCGTTCGATGTAACGCGGATCTGCCGGTGTCAAACGACCTGTTCAGGTGTGGAATGTCCGGACTCACACTTCGCTCACACGTGACCACCGTCACCCATTCGGACTATAGGTATTCGGGCTGCCTTTTGTGACGATTCCGCCCGTTGATGTTTAGTCCGCGTGTTGTCGGGGGACATGCGCGCGACCCTGGGGGATCCACTTGTCCGACCGCCGAGAGGCGGCCAGGCTGTCATGCCTGCGCGCGCCCAGAAGCATTGCCGGGGCGTTGCTGGCGGTGACGATCGCGGCCACCGCCGTCGTCGTCACCGCGAGCGCGCCGAAGGCTCCGACCGTCGCCGCCCCGATCACCGAGGCCCCGGACACCGGCACGGCCCTCGTGGCCGCTCGCGCCCAGGGCACCGAGGTCGAGGCGCTGAACATGCGCACCTCGACGCGTGAGGTGTTCGCGCAGCCCAACGGTCAGCTGAAGGCCCTTCTCTCGACGGTTCCCACGCGCGTGCAGCGCGACGGCGAGTGGACGTCGATCGACACCGCACTCGAGCCCGCCGACGGCAGGGTTCAGCCCAAGGCCACCGAGGTCGGCCTCGCCTTCTCGGACGGCGGCGTGAACGAGCCGCTGGTCAAGCTCAGCAAGGCGGGCAAGACGTTCGAACTGAGCTGGCCCGGCACGTTGCCGAAGCCCTCGCTCGAAGGTTCGTCCGCCCTCTACTCCGAGGTCCTGCCCGGCGTCGACCTGCGGATGGTCGCCCGCAACGACGGCTACCAGCAGCTCCTCGTCGTGAAGAACAGCGACGCCGCCAAGGAGGTCGCGCGCGTCAAGTTCGGCGTGAAGACCGACGGCCTCACCCTCAAGGCCGGGGAGAACGGCGCGTTCGACATGGTCGACACCGCCGGCGCCAAGGTGTTCGAGGTCCCCGCGTCGCTGATGTGGGACTCGAAGAAGCCGGTGCACCCGGACGTCCCGCGCACCGACCAGCAGGTCGTGGGCGTGGAACTCGCGGACGGCTCGCTCACCCTCGTGCCGCCGCTCGCGATGTTCAGCGACCCCGCGACCGTCTACCCGGTGTACGTCGACCCCGCGCCGCACACCGGCACGAACGACGGCTGGACCACGGTCTACGACGACGGCACCGCCGCGATGCGCAACGGCACGCACTGGAACGGCTGGGACACCCAGGCCGAGGACACGAACGCCTGGTGGATCGGCATCAACCCCACCGCGAGGTCCGGCCAGGCCTACGGCTGGAACCTGAAGACCAGGACGTACTTCCAGTACAACACCAGCTTCCTCGCGAACAAGGACATCTCGTCCGCACGCCTCGACGTCGCCGTCGTGCACTCGCCGACGTGCAACGTGACGCACACGCACAGCCTGTTCCAGTCCCAGTGGGACGTCGGCTCCGGCACGAACTGGGCCAACCAGCCCGCCGACTGGGGCGTGATCAGCAACCTCGGCATCCCCGCCGTCTACAGCAACTGCTCCGGCCACAAGTACCTGTCGTTCACCTCGAACAACTTCCCCGCCCAGATCGACAAGGGCGGCAACTCGACGTTCTCGATCCGCGCGGGCAACGAGGGCGACCAGAACTACTGGCGCAAGTTCAACCCCAACGAGTCCAAGCTCGTCATCTACTACAACGGCACCCCGAACACGCCGGACAACCCGTTCACCGAGCCGGACCCGGTCGCCTGCGCCAACTGCGGCGGCATGCCCTGGGTGGGCAGCTCCACGATCACCCTCAAGGCCACCCTGTCCGATCCGGACGGTGACCAGGTCAACGGCGTCTGGGACGTCTACGACGACGTGGTTCCAGGCGACCCGGCGAAGCAGAACAAGCGCGTGCTCTCCTCCGGTCCGCACGGCTCGGGCTCGATCGGAGCGCGGGAGGTCTCGCTCGCGAACGTCGAGAACGACCGCCTGGTCACGTGGTACGTGGCGGCCTCCGACGGCCAGAAGCAGGGCGGTTACCGGCTCGGCAACAAGCAGTTCCGGATCGACCGCGTCGCGCCCGTGAACGCGGCGGACGTCTCGAGCCTCACCTACCCCGAGGACGGGCGCTGGCACGGCGGCACGACGGTGGCGGGCAAGTTCACCTTCACCGCCAAGGACGCTGACATCGACAGGTTCGACTACGGCTGGGACCCGCAGATGACCAAGTCGGTCAACGCGGACCGGCTGGGCGGCACGGCGACCGTCACGCTCACGCCGGAAGGCGACGGACCGCGCGACCTGTTCGTGCGCCCGAGGGACAAGGCGGGCAACCCCGGTCCGGTCCGGACCTACCACATCTACGTGCGCGCGGGCAGCGGCGCGATCGCCCAGTACGCGTTGGACGGCAACGTCAACGACAGCGCCTACCTCGGTGACCGGCACGGCACCACGCACGGCACCGCGACCTACACCTCGGGCCCGGTGGGATCGGCGTTGAGCCTCGACGGCTCGGGCGCGCACGCCACCGCGCCCAACGTGGTGCGCACCGACACGAGTTTCTCGGTGTCCGCCTGGCTGAAGGTGGACCGCGTCGACGGGTCCTGGGGAACTGCCGTCTCCCAGGACGGCACCACCACCTGCGGGTTCTGCCTGCGCTACGAGGGCGGCAGCAAGCGTTGGGTGTTCCTGATGCCACATCAGGACAACGGTCCCGGCACCGGCGTGGTCTTCGTGAGGTCCGTCGAAGAACCCACCGAAGGCGCGTGGACCCACCTGACCGGCGTCTACGACTCCGACAACCGCCAGGTCAAGCTGTACGTCAACGGCGAGCTCCAGGGCACCTCGGCGGCGAGCACCACGCCGTGGAACGCGGCGGGCGTCCTGCGCATCGGTCAGGGCAAGGCCGGCACCGGCAGCGACACCTGGTGGCGCGGCGGCATCGACGAGGTCCGGATGTACGACCGCCCGTTGACCGAGGCCGAGGTGCGGGCCGAGGTCCGGCGCGACAACGTCCAGGCCGCGCACTGGCGGTTCGAGGACGACCCCTCCACCGCGGTCGCCCGCAACTCGACGACCAACGGCGAGTCCGCCACCCTATCCGGCGGTGTCTCGTTCTTCGAGCAGCGCCCGCAGCCGAAGAACCAGGCCGTGCGGTTCGACGGCTCCGGCCAGATCCGCACCACGGGCCCGGTCGTGCGCACGGACAAGAGTTTCACCGTGTCGGCGTCCGTCACGCTCGCCGACACCAACGGCCCGATGACCTTGCTGTCGCAGGACGGCCCGGACTCCAGTGGTTTCGTGCTCCAGCAACGGGACGGGCGCTGGCAGTTCGGCATGACCGAGGGCAACGGCCAGACCGGGTGGAACGTGCTGGCGCAGACCGCGCCCGGTAGTGCCGTCGCAAACACCCCGACGCACCTGACCGCGACGTTCGACTCGGGCACCAAGAAGGCGACCCTGTACGTCAACGGCGGCCCGCCCGCGGTGAGCGCGGCGGCCACCAAGCCGTTCTGGGACTCGGCCGGCCCGTTCGTCATGGGCAACGACCAGCAGGGCAACGCGCTGCGCGGTGACCTCGACGACGTCCGCGTCCACAGCAGGGTGCTCGCCGCCGACGAGGTCGCGGACATCGTGAAGCTCGACGCCGACCCGGTCCGCCAGTGGCGGCTCGACGGCGACGGCGTGGACTCGTCCGGCAACAACGGCGGCCTGACGCTGGGCAACCCCGTCGAGTGGGTGAGCGGGCAGAGCGAGAACTCCGACCCGAAGGACCTCGCCGTCCGCCTGACCGGCGTTCCGGGCGCGTCCCTGAACGCGGGCCACGCGGTCGACACCTCGCGCAACTTCACCATCAGCGCGTGGGCCCGCCTCGACAAGGTCGTCACCGACCGCTACCCGGCCGTGCTGTCGCAGGACGGCAACGCGGTCAGCGCGTTCCAGCTCCAGGCCACGCCGGACGGCCGCTGGGCGTTCGCGATGTTCAGCAAGGACCAGACGAACGGCGGCAGCACCTGGCCGCGCGCCATCGGTTCGGTCGCACAGCTCGGCACGTGGACCCACCTGACGGCCACCTACGACGCCGGCCGCGACCGGATGACGTTGTACGTCAACGGAGTCGAGTCCGCGTCCGCCACGAACCCGGACGCGTGGGACAGGCCGGACGGCCGGTTCCAGATCGGCCGCGCGCAGTGGAACGGCGCCGACGTGGACCGGTTCCCGGGCGCGATCGACGACGTCGAGGTGCACAACCGCGTGCTGTTCGGGGACGAGATCGCCACCAAGGCCGGCCGTGACCTGAACCTCGCGCACAAGTGGCAGTTCGACGAGAGCGCGGGCACCAACGCCGCGGACTCCGTGGGAGGCAAGGCGGGCACGCTGACCAACGCCGCGTTCGGCGTCGGCCGGCTCGGCAACGCCGCGACGTTCAACGGCACCAACGCCGACATCTCGACCGGCGCTGTCGCCCGCACCGACCAGAACTTCACCGTGTCGGCCTGGGTCCGGATGCCGGAGGAGTGCACCGCGAACTGCAAGCGGGTCGCGGTGAGCCAGGACGGCGAGCACAACAGCAAGTTCCGGCTCGGGTTCATCAAGGACCGCGACCACATGGGCAACTGGGTCTTCGAGATGACCGAGGACGACACCGACGCCACCAGGGTCACGGTGGCCGCGGTGTCGGCGCAGGTCGACGACTTCACCGAGTGGGTGCACCTCGTCGGCGTGTACGACCGCGCCTCGAAGCAGGTGCTGCTCTACGTGCAGGGCAACCGCGTCGGCGACGGCGTGGTCAACTCGACCTGGCAGGCGAACGGCGGCCTGCAGATCGGCCGGGCGAAGCTCCGCAGCGCTCCCGCCGAACGCTGGAAGGGCTCGATCGACGACGTCCGCTTCTACACCGGCGCGCTGGACAACGAGGGCGTGTTCGGCCTCTTCCGGTCCTACCCGGAGAAGGACCAGCCGGCAGCGACGCTGCCCGTCGCCGACGCCGGTCACTGGAAGCTGAAGGAGAGGGCGGGCACCACGGCGGCGGACAGCAGCGGCCGGAACAACACGGTCACGTTCAGCCCCGGCTCCGGCTGGGTCGGCGGACCGACGGGTGGTGGCACGTGGCTCAACGGGTCGAACCAGGCGGGCGAGACCACCGGGCCGATCATCGAC
The DNA here is from genome assembly GCF_042721395.1 of Lentzea sp. NPDC058450. Taxonomy (NCBI): domain Bacteria; kingdom Bacillati; phylum Actinomycetota; class Actinomycetes; order Pseudonocardiales; family Pseudonocardiaceae; genus Lentzea; species Lentzea sp. NPDC058450. The sequence continues at coordinate 165,108 of NZ_JBHXLO010000007.1, read as the reverse complement.
ACCTCGCGCAGCTACAGCGCCTCCGCCTGGGTCTACGCGGAGAGCGGCATCACCGGCAACCGGTCGATCCTGGCGCAGGACGGCACGTTCGACAGCTCGTTCGTCCTGTCCTACAACGGGGACTCGGGCCGATGGGCGGTCGTCGCGCCGCAGAAGGACGAGCAGGGCGGCTCGGCCACCGTGCTCGTCTCGTCCGAGCCCGCGCAGTTCGCCCGCTGGACCCACCTCGCCGTCGTCTACGAGGCCAACCCTCAGAGTTCTGCCCTGAACAGGTTGAGCCTGTACGTCAACGGCGTGCTGTCGGCCGTGCAGATCGGCGTGGTCGGCTGGAACGCCACCGGTCCGTTCACGATCGGCCGCAGCAAGTGGGACGGTGTCAAGGGGAGCTGGTGGTTCCGGGGCGTCGACGACGTCCGGGTGTTCAGCCGTGCGCTGACCGCGGGTGAGGTCGGCAAGGTGCACGACGACATGCCGCCCAACGAGTTCGGCTTCTACGACTTCAACGGCAACAACGCGAACGACGGTTCGTGGCGGGCGAACCACCTGACTCCGTCGAGCGGGACGTCGTACGTGCCGGGTGTCTTCGGCTCGGCGATCAAGTTCGACGGGAACGCCTCCGCTCCGGCCCAGGCGTTCGGCGTGAACTCGCGCGACAGCTTCACCGTGCAGGCGTGGGCCCGACTCGACGACGACAAGCGGACCTACACGGTGCTCAGCCAGGACGGCAACCGCGTGAGCGGCTTCGCCCTGCAGTACCGCGCCGAGTCGAAGCGGTGGTCGTTCGGGACGCACGTCCAGGACGCCGACGCGGCGCCGATGACGAAGGCGCTCTCGGCGTCCGAGGCGGTGCCGGGCCGATGGACCCACCTGGCCGGCGTGTACGACCACGTGGCGGGACAGCTGCGCCTCTACGTCGACGGAAAGCTCGCCGGTACCGAGAAGGCCCAGACGTGGAACTCCGAGGGCCGGCTCGTGGTGGGCAGGGCCAAGGCGCAGGGCGCGGACGCCGACCACTTCGCCGGTCTGATCGACGAGGTGCGCGTGCAGAAGGGCATGGCTCCTGAGGCCCGCATCCTCGCCAACGCCTCACGCCCGTTGCCGGCGGCGGGCCAGCTCGGCCGCTTCCTCAACGACAAGGGCGAGCACTACACCGGTCCGACCGACGTGCCCGCACTGCCCGGCTACCGCTTCGAGACGCCGCGGGGCATGACCGTGCCGCCGACGGACCCGAACACCGTCCGCCTCTACTCCTGCAAGCAGGGCGAGGACCACTTCACCGCGGTCCAGGCGGACTGCGAGGGAGCGACGCTGCTGAGCGAGATCGGCGCGATCTACTCGGTCAAGCCGACCAACATCCCGGTCATCGGCCTCTACCGCTGCTCCAACGGCGTCCAGAGGTTCGACTCGACGGCGGAGAACTGCGAGGGCTCGACCGTCCAGAAGCAGCTGGGCTGGGTCCGCGCCTACACGGTGCTGAGCCGTCACATCAACGGCCAGTGGCCGACCGACCACTGGAGCTCGCCGCACACCACCGCGCCGGGCTACTACCGCGAAGGACCGCTCGGCATCACGTTGCTTGTCGACATCCCCGGCCAGACGGCGAACCTCAACATCTGCCAGGACGGCTCGGACGTCTACACCTCGCTCGACGCCAACTGCGACGGCAAGACCCGCATCTCGGGCGGCGGCCGCGTCTACACCTCACCGCCCGCGGGCCTGGCGTCCAAGCCCCTCGACCGCTGCAAGCAGACGGGCATCCCCAACCTCAACCGCTTCGACTCGGTGACGGGCTGCGGCACCCACGAGCTCCAGCAGCGCCTGGGCTACGTCCTCGAGTCCGCGCCCACCGTCGTTCCGACCTTCTGACCTGGGGGAGAAGCACCACCATGAAACTGAAGCGCGCCCTCATCAGAGGGCTGGCGGTCTGCCTGGCCCTGTCGACGGTCTCCGTGGCCGTCGAACAGCAGGCGATCGCCGCCCCGGGCCCGTCCGTCAACGCCCCGGACGTCTCGTCCGTGGCCACCACCAACGGCTCCCTCGCGTCCCGAGGCCCGGACGAGGCCACCTCCCGGGCGTTGTCGGGAAACCAGCCGGCCGCGAGCAACACCCCGGGCGGCGGCTCCTTCGCCGCCACCCCGTTCTCGGCCTCCTCCTCGTGGGAGGTCTCCAAGCAGAGCGGCGACTTCTCCTGGTCCTACCCGCTCCGCGTCCCCCCGGCCCCTGGCGGCTTCGTGCCGTCGCTGGGCCTGTCCTACCGCTCGTCCGCAGTGGACGGCCTGACCTCGGCCACCAACAACCAGCCGTCCTGGATCGGCGACGGCTGGGACCTGTCCGCCGGGTACGTCGAACGCGCCTACGGCCCGTGTGCCACGGACACCGAGGGCGGCACGACCCCGCCCAAGACCGGTGACCTCTGCTGGCGCAGCGACAACGCCACGGCGTCGTTCGGCAGCAAGGGCGGCATGCTGGTCAAGGACGACCAGACCGGTGCGTGGCGCCTGAAGCAGGACGACAGGTCGCGCATCGAGCGCACCACAACGCCCGGCAACGGCGACCACTTCAACGAGTCGTGGAAGATCACCACCGCCGACGGCACGCAGTACTTCTTCGGGACCCGCGCCGGCTCGAAGTCGACCTGGACCGTCCCGGTGTTCGGGGACGACGCGGGAGAACCCTGCCACGGCACCACGTTCGACGCCTCGTCGTGCGACCGAGCCTGGCGCTGGATGCTCGACAAGGCCGTCGACCCGCGCGGCAACGTGATCCTCTACAACTACGAGACCGAGACCAACAAGTACGGGAAGAACCTCAAGGACGCCTCTGTCCCGTACGTCCGCGCCGGCACGCTGAAGTCAGTCGAGTACGGCTTGCGCGACGACGTGGCCGCCCCGGCCGCCGGTCGCGTCGAGTTCGGCCTGGCCGACCGTTGCGTGAAGGACAGCGAGTGCACCTTCGCGAAGAAGGAGAACTGGCCGGACGCCGCGGTCACCGACAACTGCGACGCCGCCACCTGCAAGGACAAGTACGCACCGTCGTTCTGGTCCACCAAGCGCCTGTCGACGATCACCACCCAGGTCCGCAGCGGCGACGGCTACCAGAACGTCGACCGCTGGACGTTGCAGCACGAGTTCCCCAAGACCGACGACGCCTACCAGGCGGCCCTGTGGCTGAAGAGCATCCAGCACACCGGTCTCGTCGGCGGTGAGATCCCGCTGCCGGAGGTGAGCTTCGAGGGCGCCAAGAGCCCGAACCGCGTCGACACCCCGACCGGCGTCGGCCCGCTGAACCGCTACCGCGTCACCGGTGTCGTCTCCGAGGCGGGCGGCGTCACGGTCGTGAAGTACGCGAACCCCGACTGCGTGCCGGGCCAGTCGATGCCCGCCAACCCCGAGTCCAACACCCTGCGCTGCTACCCGGTGAAGTGGGCGCCGCCGCAGGGCGCGGAACGCGAGGACTACTTCCACAAGTACGTCGTCGAGTCCATCACGACGTCCGACCGCGTGGCGGCGAGCGCCGAGCAGGTCGTCCGGTACGAGTACCTGGACGGCGCGGCCTGGCGTCGCAACCAGTCCGAGTTCACCAAGGACGACAAGCGGACCTACAACGAGTACCGCGGCTACAGCCGCGTCCGCGTGCGCACCGGTCACGACAGCGACCCCTACGGCCCGGTGACCATGACCGAGGACCGCTTCTACCGTGGTATGCACGGCGACAAGCTGCCGAACAACGGCACGCGCACGGCCAAGGTGACCGACTCCGAAGGCGTCGAGCGCGAGGACGCGGACTGGTTGTCCGGCATCGCGTTCGAGTCGCAGGTGCACGACGGCACGAGCGAGACCGTGCTGACCAAGTCGATCGCCGTGCCCGTGGTGGTGGGGCCGACGGCGACCCGCGGCGACTACAGGTCGTACTGGGTTTCACGCGAGTCGACGACCGCCTACACCGCGCTGCGGTCCGGTGGGTGGCGCAAGACGAAGAACTCGGTCAAGTACGACGACCACGGTCAGATCGTCGAGACCAACGATCTCGGTGACCTCGCCACCGACGCCGACGACCAGTGCACCAGGACGTCCTACGTGCAGGACGAGCCGCGGTGGCGGTGGACCTCTGTCGCGGAGTCCGAGACCGTCGCGGTGCGCTGCGACGTCCCGGCGACGTTCCCCGCACAGGCGTTGAACGCGGTCAAGAACACCTATGACGCCGTCGGCAACCTGACCAAGGCCGAACTGCTCGGCCAGCGGCCCGCCGCCGGTCCGGTGTGGACGACGGCGACCACCGCCACCTACGACGTCTACGGGCGCACGCTCACCGCGACCGACGCGCTCGGCAACACGACGAAGACCGAGTACACCCCCGCCACCGGTCCTGTCACCGGCCTGGTGACGACCAACGCGCTCGGTCACGTCGTCACGTCGACACTCGCACCGGCGTGGGGCACGCAGATCAAGATGGTCGACCCCAACGAGAACGTGACGGAGGCGGCGCTCGACGCACTCGGCAGGACGACGAAGGTCTGGCTCGCCAACCGTCCCCGTGAGGACTGGCCGGACGAGCCGACGCAGTCGATGGAGTACAGCGTCAGTCGCGACGCCCCGAGCGCGGTGACGACCAAGCAGCTCGCCCCGAACGGCAACTACCTCGCCAGCACCGTCGTCTACGACGGCCAGTACCGGCTGCGGCAGACCCAGGCACAGACCGATGGGGGCCGCGTCGTCGTCGACACCAGGTACGACACGCAGGGCCGCACGTCCCGCGTCACCCAGCCGTTCTTCAACAACCAGACGGTCGACAAGAGCCTGCTGGTGTTCTCGGAGACCGACGTCCCGGGCCTCAACAGGACCGAGTTCGACGGCGCGGGTCGCAACCAGCACACGATCTTCCAGGCCGGTGGCCAGGAGAAGTGGCGCACCACCAACGCCTACGGCGGTGATCGCGTCGACGTCACGCCCCCGAAGGGCGGCACGCCGACCACCAAGGTCCTCGACGTCCAGGGCCGCACGATCGAGTTGTGGCAGTACAAGGGTCTGACGGCCAGCGGTGACCACGACACGACCCGGTACACCTACTCGGCCGCGGGCAAGCTCGCGTCCGCGACCGACTCGTCGGGCAACACGTGGCGCTGGGAGTACGACCTGCGTGGCCGTGAGGTACGCAGCGAGGACGTCGACCGCGGTGTCACCACGAAGACGTACGACGAGCTCAACCGCCTGAAGACGTCCACCGACGCGTTGCAGAGCACGCTGACGTACGACTACGACGTGCTGGGCCGTGCCACGACTGTGAAGTCCGGCGCGACCACGCTGAAGGAGTACAAGTACGACACCGCGAGCTACGGCCTCGGCCTGCCCGCGTCGTCGACCAGGTACGTCGACGGCAACGCCTACACCAACCGCGTCAACGCCTACTCGTCGTTGAACAAGCCGTTGTCGGTGCAGACCGAGATCCCCGACGTCGAGGGCGTGCTCAAGGGCACCTACAAGACGAGCTTCGTGTACCGGCCGGACGGCAGCACGTCGTCGCAGGGCCTCAGCGCCGTCGCCAACGCCGACATGCCGGCCGAGACCGTGTCGCACAGCTACGACGACTTCGGCCGTCAGACCAAGACGTTCGGCGGTCTGTCCGGCATGGGCACCGATACGCTCGTCAACAACACCAACTACACCCGGCTCGGTGAGCTCTACCGCCTCGAACTCGGAGCGGGCACCAAGCGGGCGTGGCTTTCGTACTACTACGACGACAGCACGCGTCGCATGAACCGCTACATCGTCGATGCTGAGGTTGCACAACCGAAGCAGGCCGACGTCGTCTACGGCCAGGACGACGCGGGCAACATCCAGTCCATTTCGGACTCCACTGTGCTGGGTGTCGACAAGCAGTGCTTCTCGTACGACTACCTGCGGCGCCTCACCCAGGCGTGGACGGTCAGCGGCAACTGCGGTGACCCGTCGGCGGCGGCGCTGTCCGGCGCGACGCAGTACGGGCACTCCTACGAGTACGACAAGACCGGTAACCGCACCAAGGAGATCCAGCGTGCGGCCACCGGCGGCGACACCACCCGCACCTACGAGTACGCGGGCGCCCACAACCTGAAGTCCGTGACCACTCAGGGCCCCGGCGGCAGCCGCCTGGACCAGTTCACGTACGACGCCGCGGGCAACACCAAGACCCGCAACCTCGCGGGCGCCGTCCAGAACCTCGACTGGGACGTCGAGAGCAAGGTCTCCAAACTCACCGAAGGCGCCAAGGAGACCAAGTACCTCTACACGGCGGAGGGCGGCCGCCTGCTGCGCCGCGATCCCGACGGCACCACGCTCTACCTCGGCATGCAGGAACTTCGCCTCACCAAGGGGGCCACCAAGGCCGTAGCCACGCGCTACTACTCGCAGGGCGGCCAGACCGTCGCCATGCGCGAAGGCAAGACCAAGATCACCTGGCTCGCCTCGGACCACCAGGGCACGTCCCAGATCGCGGTCGACAAGGCCACGCTCCAGGTGACGAAGCGCCGCCAGCTCCCGTTCGGCGGCTATCGCGGTTCCGCCGCGTTCCCCGGCGAGCGAGGGTTCGTCGGCGGCACCAACGACCCGTCGACCGGACTCGTGAACATCGGCGCCCGCCAGTACGACCCGGCTATCGGTCGCTTCCTCTCGGTCGACCCGGTCTTCGACCAGAACGACCCGCAGCAGTGGAACCCGTTCGCGTACTCGAACAACAGCCCGATCACATTCTCGGACCCGACGGGCCTGTGGTGCGACGGGTGCGGCGAGAAGTCGTACCAGGGTTGGCCCGACGTGCACGGCTACCTGCCCGCCGCGAAGAACGCCAACGGCGACATCACGGTGGACGCCAACTACCTCCCCGCACCCGCCAAGCCGTACACGCGCAACGGCTGGAGCCGCATGTTCGACGCCGAAGGGCGCCCGAACAGGGGCTTCGAGGGCATGCTCGACCCGGTGCAGGTGGCCAAGCTGGGCGGGCCGCGTGGCTGCTTCGACGAGAACTGCGCGTTCGGCAGGGGCGTCCTCGTCACCGCGGCATGCGACTACCTGTCCAGGGGCAGGATCGCGATCCTCTGCGCGGCGGCGGGTGGTGCGGCCGCGGCGGCCACGTCGGCGTCGCTCAACGGTGAGGATCCGTGGCAGGCGGCGCTGGACGGCGCGATCGAGAGCGGCTGGGCCGCGGCGATGGATCCGGGGATCCCGAGCAAGATCATCCCCAAGAGCGCGGCCAAGGCGGTGAAGTGCCCCAACAGCTTCTCCGGCGACACACTGGTGTTGATGGCGGACGGTACCGCCAAGCGCATCGATGAGATCCAGGTCGGCGACAAGATCGCCAACAACGACCCTGAGAAGGCCGAGAGCGGGCAGACCGAGCTGCACGACGTTGTGGCCGTCATCGTCACCGATGAGGACAAGGAGTACGTCGACGTCGTCGTCTCGACCCCGACCGGGGACAAGATGATCCGGGCCACGGCCCACCACCCGTTCTACAACGCGAGTGCCGGAACGTGGACGAACGCCGGTGAGCTCGAATCCGGCGACCTGCTCCTGTCGCCTGGCAACGGCCGGACCGAGGTAGCGGACACCCGCACCTACGCGGCGTCGATGCGCACGTACAACCTGACGGTCGACAGCGTCCACACCTACTACGTGGTCGCCGACGAGACCGCGGTGCTCGTGCACAACTGCCCGGAAGAGGGCGGCGCCAACGTCAACAAGAGTGATCGCATCCGCGCGGTCACGGACTTCAGCGCGGCTGACGACGTGTGGAAGCGCCTCGGCTATCCGAACCGCCCCGCTTTCGGACGCGACGTCTGGGGAGTGAAGGTGGCGGGCGCGGAGGAGTTCAAGCGCACCATGACGAAGGAGCGACTGGTCGAGATCGGCCTGACGCACGACGACGTGCGACTCTGGCGCGATGGTTATGCGACGGACTTCGCAGCCAATCCGAAAAACGCGACCGCAGGTGCTCGAAGGGATCTCATGCAGCACTACATGGGCTTGTTGGAGAAGTGAGGGTCGATGGCTGAGCTCGTGAACTACCCCGACCACATCAAGTTCCGGTTGTCGGTGGACGAGGACCACGAAGGCCCGTTCACCTTCATCACCGAGTGGAGCGGACTGGAGATCTCGGTCGAGCCCGGCACCTGGGTCGACGTGGAGGTCGACAACGGAGACGGCACGCCGGCTCAGGTGCACGTGCACCCAGGAGGAGACATCGCCGTGTTCGGGCGGCGGGTTGTCGTCACCGGCGAGGACGGCGAGCTGCGCACGTCCTGACCGCTGTGGATCGGGCCGGCCGGAGACCCGGCCGGCCCGATCCCGGCAAAACACCCGTAGGCATCGCAGCACTCGGTAGCGGGCACTGGCAGGATGGAACGATCAGCGCGTCCGACAGAGGTGGTCCCCGTGACGAGTCCGTTCGCCAACCCGAACCGGCCCGGCGTGCCTCCGCGCCTGCCCACCCCGCCGACGGGCTGGCCGATCGGGTCCTACGCCACGTACGAGGAAGCGCAGCGGGCGGTGGACCACCTGGCCGTCGAGGACTTCCCGGTGCAGGACGTGATGATCGTCGGCGTCGACCTGATGCTGGTCGAGCGGATCACCGGCAAGCTGACCTGGAGTCGCGTGCTGATGACCGGTGCGGCGAGTGGTGCGTGGTTCGGTCTGTTCGTGGGGCTGCTGCTCACGCTGTTCAGCCCTGAGCCTGGCGTGACGGTCGGGCCGGTGCTCACCGGTCTGATCACCGGTGTGTTCTTCGGGCTGGTGTTCGCGGCCGTCGGGTACGGGTCGGCGAAGGGCAAGAGGGACTTCCAGTCCGCGTCCCAACTGGTCGCGAACAGGTATGACGTGCTGTGTCACCCCAAGTCGGCCGAGAAGGGCCGTGACCTGCTCGCGAAGCTCGCGATGCGGCCGGTGAACCCCAGCTCTTAAAGGTTTCATAAGTCCATTGGTTCTGAATCGTTGCTTCCCTTGGTTGCGGCCTGTGATCACCCGGCTTAGGTTCATCTGACCGGTCCGCCCGGTGCGGCCGGTGGCACGAAGGGGTGCCGGGCGCTGCGGTCTGGCTCCTCCGTGCAGTCGGGAAGGAGGCAGGGCCGATGGGTGCGACAAGGCGCTATCGACTCGCGGCCGGAGTGGGAGCCGCGGTACTGGCGGCCGGAACTCTGACGGCGTGCGGGTCTGGCGACCAAGGCATCACCGTGAACGTCTACAAGTACCCGCAGGAGAACTTCCAGGCCATCGTCGACAGCTGCAACGCGAAGGCCGGCGGGCGCTACAACATCGTCTACAACAAGCTGCCGCGTGAGGCGGACGGTCAGCGCGAGCAGATGGTGCGCAGACTCGCTGCGGAAGACGACAGCATGGACGTGCTCGGGCTCGACGTCACGTGGACGGCCGAGCTCGCGAAGGCGGGCTGGATCAAGGAGTTCACCGGCTCGGTGAAATCCCAGGTGTCTGAGGACACGCTGCCGGCGCCGTTGGAGACGGCGACTTACGAGGGCAAGCTGTACGGGGCTCCGGACAACACCAACGTCCAGTTGCTCTGGTACCGCTCCGACCTCGTGGCCAAGCCGCCGACGACGTGGGACGAGATGATCTCCATGGCCGAGGCGCTGGTGGCGGAGGGGAAGCCCGGTCAGATCGTCGCGCAGGGCAAGCAGTACGAGGGGCTCGTCGTGCTGTACAACACCCTCGTCAACTCCAACGGTGGCAAGATCCTCGACGAGAACGGCACCAAGGCCATCGTCGACGACAAGGCCGTGGAAGCGTTGGCGGCGTTGAAGAAGCTGGCCACGTCGAAGGCGATCGACCCGTCGTTCTCCAACGCGGCGGAGGACAACGCGCGCCTCGCCATGGAGAACGGCAACGCGGCGTTCCAGCTCAACTGGCCGTACGTCTACGCGGCGGCGCAGAAGAAGCCTGACTTCGCGAAGAACTTCAAGTGGGCGCCGTACCCGACGCTCAGCGGCAGCCAGGCGAAGGTCACGGTCGGCGGGATCAACTACGCCGTCAGCAACTACTCCACGCACCCGAACGAGTCGTTCGACGCCGTGACGTGCCTGCGCAGTGCGGAGAGCCAGAAGCTCGCCGCGCTCAAGGACGGTGTGCCGCCGACCATCCGGTCCGTCTACGACGAGCCCGAGATGGCCGAGGCGTACCCGATGCGTGACGACATCAAGAAGACGCTGGAGAACGCGAGCGCGCGGCCGAGCACGCCCGCCTACCAGAACGTCTCGACGGTCATCTCCACGATTCTGTCGCCGCCCGCGAGCATCGACCCGCAGGCGACGGGAGACAGGCTGCGCAAGGAACTTCAGGACGCTCTCGACTCGAAGGGAGTGTTGCCGTGAGCCACGCTGTAGCAGAGAAACCAGATACAGCAACAGAAAGCGCGCCCAAGAAGAAGGTGGCGCTGAGCGAGGGCAAGAAGGCCGAGCGCAGGCTCGGCTGGCTGCTCTGCGCCCCCGCCGCGCTCACCATGGTCGCGGTGACGGGCTGGCCGATCCTCTACTCGCTGCTGTTGTCGATGCAGCGGTTCGACCTGAAGTTCCCGGACCGCACCGAGTGGATCTGGTTCGACAACTACGTCACCGTGCTCAGCAGCCCGTACTGGTGGAACGCGGTGTGGGTGACAGTCGTCCTGACCGTCGTCACGGTCGCGATCGAACTGGTGCTGGGCATGTCGCTCGCGCTGATCATGCACCGGGCGCTGGTCGGCCGGGGCATCGTCCGCACGACGACGTTGATCCCGTACGGCATCGTCACGGTCGTGGCCGCGTTCTCCTGGCGCTTCGCCTGGACGCCCGGCACCGGCTACCTCGCCGAAGCCCTGGGTGGCGACCCGGTGCTGACCGAGAAGGTGCCCGCGCTGATCGTCGTGAGCATCGCGGAGATCTGGAAGACCACGCCGTTCATGGCCCTGCTGCTGATGGCGGGCCTGGCGCTGGTGCCGGACGACCTGCTCAAGGCCGCCGCGATGGACGGCGCGAGCGGGTGGCAGCGGTTCATCCGGATCACCGTGCCGATCATGAAGCCGGCGATCCTGGTCGCACTGCTGTTCCGCACGCTCGACGCGTTCCGGATCTTCGACAACCTCTTCGTGCTCACCGCGGGCTCGCAGGGCACGTCGTCGGTGTCGATGCTGACCTACAACAACCTCATCAAGGGCTTGAACCTCGGTATCGGGTCGACCATGTCGGTCCTGATATTCATCATGGTCGCGATCATCGCGTTCGTGTTCATCAAGCTCTTCGGCACGGCTGCCCCCGGCAGTGACGACGGAGGGAAGCGCTGATGGCGGGCATCGGAGGAGCGGAGACCCCGGCCAAGAAGTGGGGCTGGGGCGTGCTCAACACGGTCGTCGTGATCTACGCGCTGTTCCCGGTGCTGTGGATCGTGTCGCTGTCGTTCAAGTCCTCGGCGACGTTGTCGGACGGCAACTTCATCCCGCGCGAGTGGAGTCTGGAGAACTACCAGAACATCTTCTCGACGTCGGAGTTCACCCGCGCGTTGATCAACTCCATCGGCATCGCGATCATCGCCACGGCGATCGCGGTGGTGTTCGGCACGATGGCCGCCTACGCCATCGCGCGGCTCGACTTCCCCGGCAAGAACCTGCTGGTGGGCGTCTCGCTGCTGATCGCGATGTTCCCGCAGGTCTCGCTGGTGTCGCCGTTGTTCGAGATCGAGCGCTCGCTCGGCCTGTTCGACACGTGGCCCGGCCTGATCCTGCCGTACATCACGTTCGCGCTGCCGCTCGCGATCTACACCCTGTCGGCGTTCTTCCGCGAGATCCCCTGGGAGCTCGAGAAGGCGGCGAAGATGGACGGTGCGACGCCGGGGCAGGCGTTCCGTCGCGTCATCGCGCCGCTGGCCGCGCCGGGTGTGTTCACGACGGCGATCCTGGTGTTCATCTTCTGCTGGAACGACTTCCTGTTCGCGATCTCGCTCACCTCGACCGAGCAGTCGCGGACCGTGCCGGTGGCGCTGTCGTTCTTCACCGGCAGCTCGCAGTTCGAGGACCCGGCCGGGTCGATCGCGGCGGCGGCCGTGGTCATCACGATCCCGATCATCCTCTTCGTGTTGTTCTTCCAGCGCCGGATCGTCGCCGGCCTGACCTCCGGCGCCGTCAAGGGGTGAGTTGACCAATGGCAGAGATCGTTCTGGACAAGGTGACCAAGCGGTATCCGGACGGTGCGTTGGCCGTCCAGGAGGTCAACCTGGAGATCGCCGACGGCGAGTTCATCATCCTCGTCGGACCGTCCGGCTGCGGGAAGTCCACCACCCTCAACATGATCGCGGGGCTGGAGGACATCACCGACGGCGAGCTGCGCATCGGCGGGCAGCGCGTCAACGAGAAGGCGCCCAAGGACCGCGACATCGCGATGGTGTTCCAGTCCTACGCGCTGTACCCGCACATGACGGTGAAGGAGAACATGGCCTTCCCGTTGCGGCTGGCCAAGGTCGACAACGCGACGGTCGAGCGCAAGGTGAACGAGGCCGCCGAGATCTTGGACCTCACGCAACACCTCGAGCGCAAGCCGTCCAACCTGTCGGGTGGTCAGCGGCAGCGCGTGGCGATGGGCCGCGCGATCGTGCGCAGCCCCAAGGCGTTCCTCATGGACGAACCGCTGTCCAACCTGGACGCCAAGCTCCGCGTGCAGATGCGCACCTCGGTGTCGCGCCTGCAGAAGCAGCTCGGCACCACGACGGTGTACGTGACGCACGACCAGACCGAGGCCATGACGCTCGGCGACCGGGTCGTCGTCATGCGCGGCGGTGTGGTGCAGCAGATCGGCGCGCCGCAGTTCCTCTACGACCAGCCGGCGAACCTGTTCGTCGCGGGCTTCATCGGCTCCCCGTCGATGAACTTCGTGCCGGCCACGCTGGAGAACGGCGCGCTGCGGTCGGTGATCGGCGACGTGACGCTGACGGACCGGGTCCGCCAGCTCGTCGAGGGTGCCGACGCGCCCCGCGAGGTGATCCTCGGCATCCGCCCGGAGCACTTCGAGGACGCGTCGCTGGTCGAGGCCGCGAAGCTGTCGGCGGGCGGCAAGTTCACGTCGCACGTGGACGTGCTGGAGTCCATGGGTTCGGACAAGTACGCCTACTTCAACCTCACGGGCGAGCAGGCGGCCTCGGCCGAGCTCCAGGAGCTCGCGGCGGACGCGGGATCGGACGACGTGCCGGGTGACGGCATCTCGCTCGTGACGCGCCTGTCGTCGGCGTCCGGCGCGGTCGAGGGCCAGGAGTCGGAGATCTGGTTCGACGCCGACAAGGTGCAGCTCTTCGACCCGTCGAGCGGTAAGAACCTGACGTACACGGAACGGTGAATTCTCGTTTTACCGAGCCGCCTTCCCCTCGCGGGAAGGCGGCTCTTTCTATGTCACTCGATCGGATTAGGACGAAAGACTCGGGTGCGCAAGGGCCGATCAGTCGGGGTCATCTGCCCTGCCGAACTCGGTTCGCCATTGGGCGCTCGGCAGCGACATCTCATCGAAACATGTAGTTCGTTGCTTCGGAACGTCCGCACGCTTGTCGAAGGCGAGAACCAAGGAGCAGCAGGGGGCTTCCGGAGACCGCCGCCCAAGCGAAAGAGAGCGTGCAATGGGGATCCTGGACGGTAAAGCGGTCGTCATCACCGGGGCAGGGCGAGGCCTCGGTGAGGCCTACGCCATGCACGCGGCCCTCGCCGGAGCGTCCGTTGTGGTCAACGACAACGACGGTGATCTGGCGGAACGGGTCGCGGAGCACATCCGCGAGTTCGGCGGCCGCGCGGTCGCGTCGAACCACACCGTCGCCGACCCCAGCGAGGCCGCGAAGATCGTGGACCTGTGCCTGGACGAATTCGGGCGCGTCGACGGCCTGGTGAACAACGCGGGCCTGAACTACGAGACGGCGCCGTGGGAAGACGATCCGGAGACGATCCGGCAGGTCGTCGAGGTGAACGTCCTCGGTGTCATCTACACCGGAATCGCGGCCATGCGGGCGATGCGCGCTTCCGGTGGCGGCTCGATCATCAACATTTCCTCCGGCGCCTCCTTCGGTCAGCGCAAACTCGCCACCTATTCGGCCACCAAGGGCGCGGTCGCGTCGTTGAGCTACTCGTGGGCGCTGGACCTCGAAGCCGAAGGCATCCGCGTGAACGCCGTGTGCCCCGTGGCGCACACGCGGATGGTGTGGAAGTCGGAACGCTCCCTGCGCGCCATCCCGGCGGACCGCACGCCGGGCAAGGTGGCGCCGCTCGTGCTGTTCCTGCTCTCCGACCGCGCGGAGGGCATCACCGGCCAGGTGATCCGCTGCAACGGCAGGCAGTTGCACATCGTCGGCCAGCCGTACTTCAAGCAACCGATCCTGGAGAGCGACAACTGGGACACGGCTTCCGTGGAGCGGGCGTTCACGGGCGTGCTGCAGGCGCACCTCGAACCGTACGGGTTGGAGAAGAGGATGCCTCCCCGGCTCCGTGCGCTGGTGGAGCCTTCGCAGACCGCCTAGAGCGGCCCGCGGCGGTGCGGGATGCGTGGGGGAGCGCGTCCCGCACCGCCTTTTGGTCAACCGTCCTTTGGTCAACTGAGGACTGTCGCGCTTGACGCGGTGCTAGCTTCCGCGCGTGGCTTCCCAGTTCCCCTCGTACGTCGACACCGCCTTCCACGACGAAGAGCTCATGAACGCGGGTCTCGCGCTGAAGTACGGCGATCTCGAGCCCGCACTGGCCCTGCTCGCCGCCACGCGCGACCAGCCGTACCGTCGTGAGCTCGCGGTCGACTTCCTCGGGGCCGTCGGCAACATGGTGCTGCCGGTGCTGCTCAACGCCGAGGAAGAACGCCCGGAGGACGTCAACCTCCTGCTGTTGCTGGGAAGCGCGCAGACCACCGCCGGCTGGCAGTCGCGCGGCGCCGCCTACGCGAAGGACACCAGCGACGAGCAGTTCGGCGGCCTGATCAACTTCACCCAGCGGGCCCGCCGGACGCTGCACCGCGCGGCCGAGATGGACCCGGACGACGTGGCGCCGTGGGCCGCGCTGATGCCCGTGGCCCTGGGAGCGCCCACCCACCGCAGCGAGGCCGCCGAGGTCTACGCGGAGGTCGTGAAGCGCGTGCCGGACCTGGTCAACGCGACGCTGCGCCGCCTGCAGTCCACGGCGGCCAAGTGGTACGGCAGCCACGACGAGATGTTCGCGTTCGCGCGGGCCGGTGTCGCGGGGCTGCCGGACGGACATCCGTTGCTCGCGTTGATCCCGATCGCGCACATCGAGCGGTACCTGTCCCTGCTGTCGGCGGACAGCTTCCTGGTGCGGCTGTGGCGGGTGATCACCTCGCGCTACCTCAGGAAGCAGCGCGCCGAGGTGGACGCCGCGTCCGACCGCCTGCTCGCCGGTCCCGACGGGCAGCCGCACTCGTTGTGGGCGCACCAGATCTTCGCGATGTACTACCACGAGACCAAGACGAAGGACCGGCTCCGGTCGCACCTCGGCCGCAGCGGGCCGCGTGCCGCGTCGTGGCCGTGGGGCTACTTCGGCGACCACGACGAGCGGTTCGAGCAGGCGCACAGGATGGCGGCGTTGGACTAGCTCCAAGCCGGGTATTCGGGGGCGATCTCGGCGTAGCGCTCGCTCCAGGCGGGCAGGGTCTCGTCGGCCAGGAAGGCTTCCGCGCGGTCGAGGAACGCGTGCGTGCCCGGCGCGAAGCCCCTGGCGTTGCGGTCGGACAGCCCGGTGTGGGTGAACGTCAGGATCGTGTGGTCGCCGTCTTGGCGGAGCTCGTAGCGGACCTTGCTGTCCTCGACGATCCGTTGGTGCCACTCGTGTTCGAACACCGCGTGGCCGTCTTCTGGTGGCTGCCAGGTGAGGATGCGGCCGGTGACCCGCTTGGCGTCCATGGGCGCGGGCGGGTCTTCCGGCTCGATCATGACCGTTTGTGCTTGCGGGTCAACGGTTCCCTCGCCGAACCACGCCTTGCGCTCGGCGTCGTCGGTGATCGCGGCCCAGACGCGGTCGATCGAGTGGTGGAGTCTGCGCTGGAACGTGAGCGTCGTGCGGTCGCCTTGTGTGGTGATGGTGCCGAGGTTCATCGGTTCTCCAGGTGCTGTTCGAGTGCGGCCAGGTGGTCGCGCCAGAAGCGGCGGTACGGCGTGATCCAGTCGTCGATGCGTTGCAGGCCGTCGGGCTTCAGCGCGTAGATGCGGCGCTGCCCGTCCGGCCTGACCTCGACCAGCCCGGTCTCCCTGAGGACCCTGAGGTGGCGTGACACGGCGGGCTGGGTGAGCGCCGGCAGGCTGTCGACGAGCTCACCCGCGGTGCGCTCGCGTTCGGCCAGCAGGCTGATCAGGTGCCTGCGGTTGGGTTCTGCCACTGCCTCGAAGACGTCCACGGTGAGTTTTATAGCCTTCAGGTTATATAAGCGCAAGGGTATATGGCGTTCCGGTGACGTTTTCGCACGTCACACGGATGGCCCCGGGAATTGTCGGGGGTGGGTGTCATCATCGAGACATGGCTGAGCGCAAACCCAGAGTCACCGACTGGCGGCTCGTCGTGCAGTCCCGGCTCGACCGGGTCCGCGCGGATCTGGCCGCGCTCGGCCCGTCCGACCCCGTCGATCCCGAGGGCGACGTGTGGCGCCGGACGGCCGTCGAGCAGGCAGCGGTGGTCGAGGCGATGCTCGCGGCGCGGGAGTCGTGGTGGAGGGCGTTGCCGTCGTGGTGGTCGGGGTGGCACATCGAACGCGCCTGGCGGGCGTTGCACGAGGCCGAGGTGGCGACGATCTCCGCCGAGCGCGGGTTCTCGGGGCGGTTACCCGGGTTGCAGGCTCGGGTGGCTCAGTACCTGGACGACGACGATCCTCGGCGTCGTGCGTTGGAGGCGTTGCGGCCTGGGGAGTTCACGCCTGCTGTCGAGCGGGCCATCGTGGTGGACGCTCTGCGGGCTGCTTATGACAACTCGGACTTCGCGCATGCCGGGTCGCGGGCGTTGCGCAACAAGCTGATCGCGGCCTCGTTGGTGTTGTTCGTGATCAACACGGTGTTGGGGGTGGTGGGGATCGTTCGGCCGGGGATCATTCCGTTGTGCGTTGATCCCAAGGAGAACGCCTTGCCCACCGTGTGTCCTGGAGGGTCGGCGCGCGCGTCTGGTGTGGACGTTTGGCTGGTGCAGGTGTTGGGGGCTTTTGGGGCTGTCCTGGCGGCTGTGGTGTTGTTGTTGCGGCGTCGGCCGTCTTTGTCGCCTTATGTGATGATCGGGTATCAGGCGTTGATCAAGATCATGCTTGGGGCGGCGTTGGCCGTGGTGGGGATTCTGGCGTTGGGGGCTGGGGTCACCAGTGGGTTGATCGGGATTCCTTCTGCTGCTGCTTTGTTGTTGTGGGCTGTGATTTTCGGGTATGCGCAGCAGATCGGGACTCGGTTGTTGGACAAGTACACGGATGAGGTGCTGGATCAGGCTCGGCCCCTGCCTGATGCTGAGGGGCCTCGGGTGGCGCCTCGGTGAGGTTGCGTTTGGTGGGTGGTTGCGTTGGGGTGCAAAGACGAACTGCGGACGAGCTTTGGTCACGTCATCGCCGCTGCGCGTCGATAGAGATTGGGGCTTGACTTCGGGGCCCTTGCGAGGCGCTCATCGGCCGTTAAAAGCCGGGCTGAAAAGCGCCCGGCCGATCCGCGAGGCTAGCACCTCGCACCCAAAGTCAAGCCCCAATCTCTTTGCAGCGTGGTTGCGTTGGGGCGGGTACGTCACCGTTACCGCTTGACCGGAGCCAAGAGGTTCGTACGCCTCGCCTTCGGCATTGCGCTTGGGTCTTGGCCGGGCGCTCGGCTGCGCCATCGCGATGCTTGCGCTCGTACGGGCTCGCCTTCGGCCTCGCGTGTCCTGGCGGTTCACTTCGTCCCGCGGGACTCCTCGCGGACCGCGTTGATGACGTCGGCGTCCCAGCGGTGCGTTCGGATCAGGCGGTAGCGCTCTGCCGCCACCCACATGTAGGCCTCGGTCTCGGTTCTGTTGCCGATCATGTCTGCCTGTTTGAGCATCGCCACGACCGGTCGGTACTCGTCGGTGTACCAGCGGCGGGCTACTTCCTGGCGGTCCAGGAACTGGCAGGTGTCCTGCATCAGGCGGAAGCCCCAGGCTTCCACGTGTTCGCCAAGCTGGGCGTAGTGCCAGGGGTCGGAGAGGACCACGGCCGCTCTTGACTCGCCGGTCAGCGGGACTCTGTCCAGGAAGAGGCGGCGGTAGTCCTTCACGATCAGGTCGCCTCGGTAGCGGATGCCCGAGGAGTTGAGGCGGGTGATCACCTGGGTCACGTAGGCGTCGATGGTTTGTTGGCCTAGTGCGTGGGCCACGGAGACTCGGTGGTGGCCGTCGATGATGAAGTGGAGTTCGCCTACTCGGTACACCTCGATCGGGGGGACCGGTTCTCCTCTGCGGGCGGCTTGGGCCAGGCGTTGCCAGCGTTCGCGGACTCTGCCCGAGGTGGGGCGGAAGCGGCGGTCGAAGTCTCGGGTTCGGTCCACGCTGCCGACTATCGAGTCCAGGCGGATGGATTGGAGGCCCAGGCGTTTTTCTGACGCCATGCCGAGGGCTTCCACTACCTCGTGGAACGGCAGCATGATGTTGACGTCGTCTGGTTCTCTGCGCAGCCAGGTGGCCAGGCGGGACATCACCTGGCGGCGGCGGGCTCTGAGGAAGTCGCTTTCGGCGTCGGCTGCCGGGAAGCCGGTGTCCCGTTTCATCGGGTCACCTCCAGGACTTTGAGGGGGACCACGTTCACGACTCGCGTTGTGCCCAGGTGGCGGTCTGGGCGCGGGTGGCCGTGGGGGTGGATGTGGCCGTGCAGCAGCAGTGGGGGTTGCAGGCGCGTCACCAGGGTGTGGAGGCAGGCGAAGCCTTGGTGTGGGGCGTCGGGTTCGTCGCCGCAGTCGAGCGGCGGCGAGTGGGTCAGCAGCACGTCCACGCCACGTCCGTCCCGCAGCTTGCGCCACGCGGCCAGCCGGGTCACCCGGCGGGCTCGGCGGGCCTGCTGCCGTTCCGTCCACTGGTTCGGGCCCTTGTTGTAGCGGATCGAACCACCGAGACCGGCTATGCGCAGCCCGGCCACGTCGATCACGCGTTCGTCCGCGTTCACCGCACCGGCTGGACCTGGCCAGCGGACCGGCACGCCCGACTGCGTCCACAGGCCGCGCACGTTGGAGTAGCCGGACAGGTCGGCGTCGTGGTTGCCCGGGACGAACACCAGCGGCCTGTCCAGCGCGTTGGCCAGGTGTTCCAGGTAGTCGAACGGCAGGTCGCCCGCCGCGAGGATCAGGTCCACGCCATCGTGCGCGTGCACCTGGTCCGTCCACAGCGCCTCCACGACCTCGTCGGCGACCACCAGAACGCGCACCATTCAGCCAGGCTAATGGGGTCTTTCACCACATGACGGCGAGCGACGCTGCCGTTAGCGTGAGCGGCGTGCTTGCCGAGCTGTTCGCCGCGGCCGCCCACGGCTGCCGCGACCGCAGTCCGCTGACCCAGCGTCTCCTCACCGACGCCGCCGACGACCTCGCCCGGGGTGGCGTCACGACCAGGATCATGGCGGGGTCCGAACGCGACCGGGAGGGCAGCGTGCCCGGTCTGCGGTTCGCGGGCGCCGTCCACCGGCTCGTGCTCGAAGGCCGCGCGCCGGCGCTGTCGAAGCACTACCCGTCGGTCGGCGGCTCGCCGCACCTGCCGACGCTGTGGGACGACGCGCTGCCCGCGCTCACCGAGCACGCCGACCTGCTGCGGCACCGCGTGCAGGCCACGGTCGTGCAGACCAACGAACCCGGCCGCAGCGCCCCTCTCTACGGCGGTCTGCTGGTCGCCGCGCAGGAGGCCGCGAAGGCCGCCGGACGGCAGGTGCCGTTCTGCGTGCGGCTGCTGGAGGTCGGCGCGAGCGGTGGCCTCAACCTGCGCCCGCACCACGTCGGCTACCAGCTTCCCGACCGGGTCCTCGGCGACCCGGACAGCCTGCTGGTGCTGAACCCGGAGTGGACCGGCACGCCGCCCGCCGACCTGGACCATCGGCTGCGCGTCGTCGGACGGGCCGGCTGCGACCTCACCCCGGTCGACGTGTCCACAGAGGACGGACGGCTGCACCTCAGCTCGTTCGTCTGGGCGGACCAGCTCGACCGGTGGAACCGGCTCGGCAACGCGCTCGACCTCGCCGCCACCGACCCGGTGAAGGTCGACCGGTCGGCGGGGCCCGAGTGGCTCGCGAAGCAGCTCGCCCGCGCCGAACGCGACGTGCTCACCGTCGTGTGGCATTCCGTGGTGTGGCAGTACGTCTCGCCCGCGGACCGCGCGATGGGACGGGCCGTGCTCGCGGACGCCGCCGCGAAGGCGACCCCCACGACACCGTTGGCGTTGCTGGTCTTCGAGCCTCGCCGCGCGGACGACGACTACCGGTTCGAACTGCTGCTGCGGCTCTGGCCGGCCGGGATCTCGCTCAACCTCGGCCACGGGGCGGGCCACGGCACGCCGTTCACCTGGAACGTCACCCCCTGGGAGTGACCACCGGGTTGATCACGTACCGGCCGTCCTGGAACTCCACGGGCAGCCGGAACTCCGCGCGCGTGCCGTCGTGCGTGTACTCGACGACGACGGCGCCGTCGCGGTACGAGCCGCGCTCCACCTGAGCGGACTGGAACTGGTCGGTCGTCGACTGCGCGACGTCCTCGCCGCCGATCGCGAGCAACGGCTGCAACTTGTGGAAGTCGTGTGCCCGCAAGGCGTTCGTCACCTCGGAGGCGAGCTCGTCCGGTGACGCGGCTCCCGGATCGGGCCAGGCCGCGATGGAGACGAACACCATCGCGATCCAGGCGACCGGGAGCGCCAGCAGCCAGAACCTGATGTTCCTCAGCCGCGCGTACACGTCAGGGCGTTCCGCTGATCAGCACGAACACGGTGGTGATCCAGCAGAGCAGGAACGCGAGGATCCAGAAGCGGATGTTGGTGAGAATTCTGGTCATGACACACCTCATCTACGAACAGAGCGAGCGAAACCGGGACTACAGCCAGCGATTTCGGCGCAGTATTCGGTAGAGCGTGAGGCAGGCGATCAGGATGAGGCTGAGGATCAGCGGGTAGCCGAACCTCCACTTGAGCTCCGGCATGAACTCGAAGTTCATGCCGTACACGCCGACGACCATGGTGGGCACGGAGATGATCGCGACCCACGAGGTGATCTTGCGCATGTCGGTGTTCTGCTGGAGCGTGATCTTCGCGAGCGTCGCGTCGACCAGCGTCGTCAGCAGTTCGTCGAACGCGGTGACGCGCTCGGAGACCTCGGTGAGGTGGTCGTCGACGTCGCGGAAGAACGCGCGCACCTGCTCGGGGATGAGCGGCGTGTAGCCCTCGGCCAAGCGGCGCAACGGGTTCGCGAGCGGCATGACCGCCCGGCGCAGCTCCACGACCTCGCGCTTGAACATGTAGATCTGCTCGGCGCTCACCTCGGTGCGCGGCGCGAAGACCCGTTCCTCCATGCGGTCAATGTCGTCCTCGATGTGGTCGGTCACCTCGAGGTAGTTGTCGACGACCTGGTCGGCGATCGCGTGCATCACCGCGGCCGGGCCGATCTCCAGGCGCTCCGGGTCGGCCTCCAGCACGTGCCGCAGCTTGGAGAGCCCGGAGTGGTTGCCGTGCCGCACGGTGATGACGAAGTCCTTGCCCAGGAACACCATGATCTCGCCGGACTCGACGATCTCGTTGGCGGTGTCGGGGTGTTCGTTCGTCACGTAGCGAACGGTCTTGAAGACCATGAAGAGCGTGTTGTCGTAGCGCTCCAGCTTCGGGCGCTGGTGCGCGTGCACCGCGTCCTCGACCGCGAGCTCGTGCAGCCCGAACGTCTCGGCGATGCCCTCGATCTGCTCGGCGTCCGGCTCGTGCAGGCCGATCCACACGAAACCGTCCTTGCGCTTGCGCACCTCTTTGACGGCGTCGGTGTGCGTCCACCGGCCGGGCAAGCGCTTGCCGTCCACGTACACGGCGCAGTCGACCACGTACGCCGACAACGGCACGGGCACGTGCGGGACTTGTCCCGCAGGGCCGCGCTGGTTCCCGCGTCCGCGGATCGAGGGCAGGCTGGGCATGGTGAGTTTCCTCCAGGTACACACGCCGACGTGAAGTGCAGATGCACGACGGGCGCCCAGACCGGGTGGAAAGAACGATCCAGAAGGGATCTAGAAAGCCACCTCGGAGAGGACGCGCCTGGTACTGGCAGGGTGGGGGTCCTTGCTCATTTAGGGGTCCTCACCTCCTCGGGGCGAAGTCACTGGTGGTGGAAATCCTCACACACCGGTTGCCGAGGGTACTCCCTCCGCGTAAAGACTGTCTCCCCACCTGTGGCAGATCTCGATCACACGTAGTTGGAGGCGCGGTGCAGTTCGGTCGGTACTACGAGGAGTTCGAGGTCGGAGCGGTCTACAAGCACTGGCCTGGCAAGACGGTGACGGAGTACGACGACCACCTGTTCTGCCTGCTCACGATGAATCACCACCCGCTCCACATGGACGTGAACTACGCGGAGAACACGACGGACTTCGGCAAGAACGTCGTCGTCGGCAACTACATCTACTCGTTGCTGCTGGGCATGTCCGTGCCCGACGTCTCCGGCAAGGCGATAGCCAACCTCGAGATCGAGTCGCTGCGGCACGTGAAGCCCACGTTCCACGGTGACACGATCTACGGTGAGACCGAGGTGCTCGACAAGACGCCGTCCAAGTCGAAGGACGACAGGGGCGTCGTCTACGTGGAGACTCGCGGCTACAAGCAGGACGGCACGGTCGTGTGCATCTTCAGGCGCAAGGTCATGGTGCCGAAGCAGTCCTACGGCGAGGCCCGCGGTGGCGAGCAGCCGGGGCGCCCTGAACCCAAGGAGTGAAGTGACTTCTCTGGATCTGGCACAGCAGCGCTTGAGAGCGTTCGCCGAGGAGGCTGCGGCCATCTCGCCGCTCTACGAGCACCTGGCGTCGCGTGCTGCCGCCGATCCGGAGGTCGCCGGCCTGCTGACCGCCGCCGGTGAGGAGAACGCCACGGGCGAGCTCCTGCTGGCGGCGGCGCATCGGCTCGTGCAGGCTGAGCCGTTCCACCAGCTCTCGAACTACTACCCGTCGCTCGGCGGCACCTATGGCGCGGACGAGAGCACCTGGCCGTTATTCCGGGACTTCCTGCTGGAACGTGCCGAACGCGTGCGGGCTCTGGTGAGCACCCAGGTCGTGCAGTCGAACGAGGTGAAGCGCGCGGCGTTGCTCTACCCGGCCGTCGCGGCGGCGGCGAAGCAGGCGGGCGGGCCGATCGGGCTCGTGGAGGTCGCGACGACCGCGGGCCTGCTGCTCGGGCTCGACCAGTACTCGTACCGCTACCAGACCGCGGAGGCGGGCCAGGTCGTCGCCGGCCCGGCCAAGGCCGCGCTGGGGCTGCACTGCGCGCTGGAGCTCGCGCCCGGCGCCGTGCTGCCCAAGCTGCCCAAGACGGTGAAGGTGGCCGCGAAGGCGGGCATCGGGGTTGCGCCGGCCGACCTGGCCGACGAGGACGCCTACGCGTGGCTGGAGGCGTGTGTGTGGGCCGACCAGCCAGAGCGGCTGCGCCTGTTCGGGGTAGCGGCCGGGGTGCTGCGCAAGAACCCGCCGCGGCTCGTGGCCGGGGACCCCGTCGCGGATCTCGCCAAGGCGGTCGAGCCGATCGACGCGCCGCTGGTCGTCATCTCGAGCGGCTCGGGGCTCGACCTCACACCCGCTTTGTCCGCATTGGGAAAGGATGTCTGGTGGGCCGCGCACGAGGACGGTGAGCTGCGCCTCATCCGTGTCGGTGAGTCAGGCGTGCAAGTGAGCACTCTGGCGACGACCGAGGCCCACGGGCAACGTCTCGTTTGGTGCTGAACGCTCGCCCCTAACGCGTGAACCCTGATCAGGCCCTGGGCAGGCAGTTCCACTCGGAGAGCGCTTCCACGAGCCCGTCGGTGGTCGGAAGTGTGTCCAAGGTCGCACCGTCGACCCAAGCGACATCCGATGCGTCGTCGCCCGCTCGGAGCACACCCGACGTGACCTGGCATTCGTAGTCGAAGATCGCGTAAACCCCGTTCGGGGCCGGTCGCTCAACGGAGCCGACGAGGCGGCCGACGGTGACGGAGAGTCCCGTCTCCTCGACTAGTTCCCTAGTCACGGCCGCCTCATCCGTCTCATCTGGCTCCACGCGCCCGCCTGGTATCGACCACATGCCCTCACCAGGCGGGTTGGCGCGTCGCACGAGCAGGAGTCGCCCAAAAGAGTCATAAACGATGGCTCCGACGCAACGGATCGTGCGCTTGCTGCTGGCGGTCACGATCACGAAGCGTAGTCACACTGGAATGGCGGTGCTGTCCGCTACCCCGGCTGCGGTACAAATCTCCCAAGGTGCTGAATCGTGCTGTACAACGGTCACGAACGGCGCCAAACGGGTGCGACGCGGACGGGGTGGACACCGTGAACTTGAAGAAGATTCTCACTTTCGCTGGAATCGCCTTGCTGCTGTTCTTCTTGATCGCGGAGCCCCAGCAGGCGGCCCAACTCGTGCAGAACATCCTCAACTCGCTGCGCACCGCGGCCGAGGCTCTGATCACGTTTGTGCGTTCCGTCTTCTAGTCTGGTACCAGCCACCCCTGAGGTGGCCTGGAGCAGGTCTTGGTACCAGGAAGGGCTGGTAGCGCATGTTCGCACCTCGTGATCCGGACGACTACCTGCTGTCGAGCGAGCGTCGGGTCATCCGGGTGCGCAGGCACTGGTCCTACCTGATCTGGGACGTCCTGGAGGCGGCGGCGCTGCTCGCCGGCTTCATGATGATCTCGTACCTGCTCCCGGCGGACGCCGGACTGCTGCAGAACGTGCTCTGGTACGGGGCGCTGCTCGTGTTGCTGCGCCTCTCGTACTTCATCATCGAGTGGTGGGTGGAGCGCATCGTCGTCACCGACAAGCGCTTCATGCTGACCTCGGGCGTCTTCGAGACCAAGGTCGCGATGATGCCCATCAGCAAGGTCACCGACCTCACCTACGAGCGGACGGTGGGCGGGCGCATGCTCGGCTACGGCACGCTCATCGTGGAGTCGGCGGGTCAGATCCAGGCGCTCAACCGCCTGGAGTTCCTGCCGGACCCCGAAGAGGTCTACGACGCCATCTCGGAGCTGACCTTCGGCGACAAGAAGGCCCAGGCCGAGCGCTTCTCGATGATCAAGGCCCAGCGCGCGGCGCGCGGCAAGAAGATGGTCCCGTAACACGGGTCGTTCATCACGTCGTCCACACTGGACGACGTGGTCATCGATCTGCACACCCATTCGTCCGAGTCCGACGGCACCGACAGCCCTGCCGAACTGGTGAAGGCTGCGGCGCAAGCCGGGCTCGACGCGGTGGCGATCACCGACCACGACACGGCGGCAGGCTGGGTCGAGGCGGTCGCCGCACTGCCTCCTGGCCTGCGGCTCGTGCGTGGCGCCGAGCTGTCGTGCTCCTCCGAGGACGGCTACGGCCACACCATCACCGTGCATCTGCTGGCGTACCTGTACGACCCCACGCACGCCATGTTGATGAAGGAGCAGTCACGCCTGCGTGAGGAACGGCGCTCGCGGCTGCAGAAGATGGCCGAGATGATGCAGGCCGACGGCTTCCCGATCGACCCGGTCGACCTGATGGCGCGCCTGCCGTTCGACGCGCCCGCCGGCCGCCCGCACCTCGCCCAGGCACTGATCCGCGCCGGCGTGGTGTCGTCCGTCGACGAGGCCTTCGCGACGTTCCTGACCGGCGGCCAGTACTACGTGGGGCGCACGGACACGCCCGTCGAGCGGGCGATCGAGATGATCACCGAGGCCGGTGGCGTCACCGTGCTGGCGCACCCGTTCGCCCGGTCCCGCGGTCCCGTGGTGGCGCCTTCGGTGGTGTCGTCGTTGGCTTCGTGTGGACTGGCCGGTGTCGAGGTCGATCATCCGGACCACGACGTGGAGACGCGGCGCTCGTTGCGGACGCTGGCCGACCAGCTGGGACTGATCGTCACCGGGTCGAGTGACTACCACGGGACGAACAAGACGGTGCGGCTCGGCGCGGAGACGACGGCGCCGGAGATGCTGGATGCTCTGGCGGAGAGGGCGACCGGAGCCAAGATCCTCGTCGGGTAGGGCGGTGGTGCGGTGTTCAACGTGCGGCTGTTCATCGAGGCCTCGATCACGCTGCTGGTGATCATGGACCCACCGGGCACCGTCCCGGTGTTCCTGGGGCTGGTCGGCCGGAAGTCGCGGGAGGCGCGCAAGCGGGCCGCGCGGCAGGGCGTGCTGGTGTCGTTCCTGGTGATCACGCTGTTCGCGGTCGCCGGCAACTCGATCCTGGCCTACATGCACATCGGCATTCCCGCCCTGCAAGGTGCGGGCGGCCTGCTGCTGTTGCTGATCGCCCTGGACCTGCTGACCGGCAAGGGCGCGACCAACCACCCCGAGGTGGAGGACGTCAACATCGCTCTGGTGCCGCTGGGGACGCCTTTGCTGGCCGGACCTGGTGCGATCGCCGCGACCATCGTGTTCGTGCGTCAAGCGGACGGCGCGTGGGGCTCGTACCTCGCGCTGGCCGCGGCGATCGTGGCCGTCCACCTCGTGCTGCTGGGGACGCTCCGGTCCGCCGGGTTGCTGATCAAGGTGTTCAAGGAGAGCGGCATCCTGCTGATGGCCAAGATCGCCGGTCTCCTGCTGGCCGCGATCGCCGTGCAGCTGGTCGCGTCGTCCGTGCAGGGCTTCATCGTGTCGGGTGTTTAACGCTCGATGCGCGCCTGGTCTCCGTCGATGATGATCGGGCGTTCGATGAGGCTCGGGTTGGCGACCATGTGCTCGATCCACTTCTGGCGGTCGTGTTCGAGGTCTTTGGGGTACGCGGCTTCCTTCGTGCGTGCGATCTCCCAGGGGTGTTTGTCGAGGAGCTTCAGGACGTGGTCCAGCTCTTCCTCGGTGGGCGGGTCGTCCAGGTAGCGCCGTTCGGTGTAGTCGGCGTTGCTGTCGTCCAGCCGTTGCTTGGCCGCTCGGCTCTTCGAGCAGCGCGGGTTGTGCCAGATCTCCATGCCCCTCATTTTCTGTCAGGGGTGGTGAGTAACTTGGTTGGGGTGGAACAACTCGGCTTCGACTTCGGCACCGCCGCACCGCGCCGGCTGGTGCGCGTCACGCCCGCGAAGCTCTCGACGTGGACGGACTGCCCGCGCCGCTACCGGATGACGTACCTGGACCGGCCGTCGCCTCCGCGTGGTGGTGCTTGGGCGCACAACACGCTTGGTGCGGTCGTGCACAACGCGTTGAAGGCGCTGTTCGACCTGCCTGCCGATCGTCGGACGCCTGATCAGGCGGTCGCGTTGGTGACGCGGCAGTGGAAGTCGGACGGGTTCCGGGACGTGGACCAGGCCGCTGTGTACCGGGAGCGGGCTCAGTCCTGGGTGCACGATTACGTGTCTTCGTTGGATGTCGATTTTGAGCCGCTTGGGGTGGAGCGGTGGGTTTCGTCGCCCACCGAGCGGATCGTGGCCGAGGGTCGGGTCGACCGGATCGATTATCGCGATGGTGAGTTGGTCATCGTTGATTACAAGACCGGGCGGCATGTGCTGACTTCTGATGATGCTCGCGGGTCGCAGGCGTTGGCTTTGTACGCGTTGGCTGCTCGGCGGACTTTGCGGAAGCCTTGCCGGCGGGTGGAGTTGCATCATCTGCCGTCCGGGTCGGTGGCTGTGTGGGAGCACACCGAGGAGTCTTTGGGGCGGCATGTTCGGCGGGCTGAGGAGGCTGCCGATGAGATTGATCTGGCTGTGGAGACTTTGAAGGCCGGTGGGGATCCGGAGGTTTTGTTTCCTCCGGTTACTGGGCGGCAGTGTCAGTGGTGCGATTTTCGGCGTAGTTGTGAGGAGGGGCAGGCGGCGGTTCCGCCGTTGTCGCCTTGGGATCTGTTGGCGCCGTGAGGGTCGCCTTGAGTTGGTGGTTGGGTTTGGGTGCAGGGACTTTGACGGGCTTTGGTTACGTCATCGCCGCTGCGCGACGATAGAGATTGGGGCTTGACTTCGGGGCCCTTGCGAGGCGCTCATCGGCCGGAAAAGGCCGGGCTGAAAAGCGCCCGGCCGAGCTCGAGAAGCTAGCACCTCGCACCCAAAGTCAAGCCCCAATCTCTTTGCAGCGTGGGCACGTTGGGTGGGCACGTCACCGATACCGCTTTGACCGGAGCCAAGAGGTAAGGACGCCTCGCCTTCGGCATTGCGCTCGGGTCTTGGCCGGGCGCTCGGCTGCGCCATCGCGATGCTTGCGCTCTTACGGGCTCGCCTTCGGCTTCGCATCCCCTAAAGCCATCCTTGACCCGTCTTGCCTCACCCCGTCTTGCCTGATGCCGTCTTGCCCTGACGCGTTCCCGTGCGCTCGGCTACCTCGCCCCCGCCCTCGCTTGGCCTGCCCCCGGCCCGCTAGCCCTGCCCCGGCCCGCCCCGCCTGGCCTCCCCCCGCCCCCGCCTGCCCCTGCCCTGCCCCACCTGCCGCGCTGCTCTCCGCTTCGCCTCTCGCGTGCCCGCCGCCTCGCCTGGCCCCGGCCCGTCATCTCGGCGGAACCAGACTTGCGGTCGTGCGTCTGCCACTGTGGTGGACTGGTTCGGGGGCTCACTGGCTGGATTCGGGCGGACCCGTAGGGTGGCGGAGGTGGAAGTGGACGTGGCTGAGCGGCCGTCGCGGGTGTTCGGGTTCCTGCGTGCTGTGAGTGGTGTGCTGGCGGTGGGCCTGGTGTTGCTCGCCCTCGGGAACATCGGCGTCCAGTTCTACGCCAACACCCGTGATCTGCCTGGGCCTGGGACGTTGTCCGTGGTGGCGCACGTCGTGGCTGCCGTGTTGGTGGTCGGCGGGCAGATCGTGGCCGACCGGTATGCCGACTGGCGGGCTCCGGTGGCCTCTCTCGGGGTGTTCGTGGTCAGTGGTGTCACGTTGTGGACGTTCTGGTGGGCCTGAGGTCTTAGTCGTCCCTCTTGTGGCGATTTGTGCATTGGTTCTTGATTTCTTCTTCCGTCCTGGTCGTTGGGCACCTACAGTGCAGTCGATCCGCTTGGGGAGGCGGGTTCGGCGAGCCTTGGGGGAACGCGGTGGCCGTGGGGGAAGTTGTTGTCGGCGTGCGCCGGGACTCGTTGCCGGTGCCCAGTTTGCTCGTGGTCGCCGGGTTTGCGGCCGCTGTGGTCGCGCAGGGTGGGTACTACCTGCCTGGGCGGGTGTTGTCCGCTGTGTTGGTCGTGGCTGCTGTTGTGGTGGCTCGGCCCAGGCCGTCGGTGCTGGTCGCGCTGGGGGGCGCGTTCGCCGTTTGGGCTGTTGGGCGTGGGGTGCTTGCTGGCGATCTGCTTAGCGGGGTGCCTGCTGCGGTCGCGTTGGTGGTGTTCGTCGGGGCTGTGGTCGTTGCGGCTCAGGCTGATCTTGAGCAACGTCAGTTGCTCGCCACCGTGGTGGTCGGGGTCGGGGCCCTTGTCGGGTTCAGCGGGTGGGTCGCTGTGGTGTGGCGGGTGCCCGCTTGGACGACTGTGGCCGAGGGGCTGGCTCGGGCCGCGTCCACGTTGACCTATCCCAATGCCGCCGCTGCGGTGATGGCTGTTGCCGCGGTGTTGTCGTTGGTGTTGAAGACGTCGTTGTTGATGAACGTCATGAGGTTCCTGCTTTGTGCGGGGATCGGGGCGACGATGAGTCGCGCCGGGGTCATCGCGTTGCTCGTCGGGCTGGGTGTGCTGGCGGCGTTGCACGGGGTCGGGGAGACCGTGCGGACGGCCGTGCCGCCGTTGCTCGGGGGCGCGGTGGCCGTGGCCGCGTTGTTGCCGACCATGAGGGTGGCCGAGGAGCCGCGCGCGTTGCTGGCGGTCGCGGGGCTGCTCGGAGGCGCGCTGGTCGCGGTCGCTTTGCCGCGGCTCAAGAAGCTCTTGATACCCGTGGCCGGGGTGGCGGTGGCAACGGCGGCGGCGACCGCGTTCTTGTTCGCCGATCGGTTGGCCACGCGGGTCTCGTTCAGTTCGCCTGACCGGAGTCAGGCCGCGGAGGCCGCGTTCGACCTGGTGGCTCAGCAGCCGCTGGTCGGTACCGGGCCTGGGAACGCGATCTTTTTCTTCGTCCGAGGCGACGAAGGGACCCGTGTGATGCGTTATGTGCACAACGAGTACCTGCAGGTGCTCGTCGAGCTCGGTGTGGTGGGGCTGGTGCTGGTGCTGGCGGTCATCGGCGCCGTGCTCGTGCGGATGTGGGGCGGGAAGAGGAGTACGCCGTTGCACGCCGGGGCGTTCGCCGCGGTGGTGGTCGTGCTGGTGCACAGCGGGTTCGACTTCCTGTGGCACCTGCCCGCGGTGCTGATCGTCGCCGGCCTCTGCGCCGGTCTGGGGTTTCCGTCCACAAGGGACGGAGTTGAAGAGGGGACCGCAACACCATGAAGAAGTTGTCCGGGGGCAAGTCGCTGGCCGTCGTGGCGGTCGCGGGTGGCGCGATCCTCGCGTCCATCGCGCCCGTCATGGCGGACGTGAGCGCGCAGTCGCCCTCGCAGTCACTGGTCAGAGTCGAGGGGCCGGCGAACCTGAGGGCCAACGGCGCGACGATCGAGGTCGACGTGACCTACGCCTGCCCGGTGACCTCGACGTCGGCGTACGTCTACGTGAGCGCGACGCAGGCCGTCGGCGGGGGCAACGTGGCGACCGGTGGTGGGTCCAAGGGCGCCACCTGCACGGGCGGGTTCGAGACGGTGAAGGTCACCGTCGCCGCGTCGAACAAGGCGTTCCGCAAGAACAACAAGGCGTACGTGAAGGCCGATCTGCAGGCCTACCCGAACAACGCCTTCCACGAGGCCTACATCAACGTCAAGTAGGTCCGGCGTGTCCGGGGTCTGACTGGCGTCCTACGACGTCAGCCAGGCCCGCCACGTCGGCAGCAGCGTGGCGATGAGCTCCAGCGGCGCCTCGGTGTTCGGCGAGTGCATCACGCCCGGCAGCACGGCGAAGTCCGCGTCGAGGCGTTCGGCCATGTCGCGCTGGGCGGCGGGCGTCCACGCGTCGTCCGCGTCGCCGCACACCACCAGGCACGGCGTGCCGGACGAGCGCAACGTGCGGGCGAGCTTCGCCACCTGGTCCGGTTCGTAGCGCAGGCCGTTGCCCATGCCGAGCAACGCGGCGGCGGGCGAGGCCAGGAAACGGTTGCGGTAGAAGTCCTTCAGCTCCTGCGGCAGCGCCGTGTACGCCGGGTTCTGCTGGGAGCGCAGCTCGTTCAGCTTCTGCGTGCCCGCGACGCCCTGCTCGGCCAGCACGTGCTCGCCGACCTCCAGCACCATGCGGCGTTCGCCGGCGGGCAGCTCGGACGGACCTGACGACATCAGGGTCAGGCCGGAGATCGGTGCACCGGCGAACACGGCCGCCCGCACCACCAGACCACCGTAGGAATGGCCGAGCAGCAGCACTTTCCGGCCGTCCGCGGCGATCTTCCCGATCAGCTCGGCGAGCACCGATCCCAGCGGGCCCGGCCGGTAGAGCGCCTCGTCGTCGGGGCCAGGGGAGTCCTGCTGGCCCGGCAGGTCGATCGCGACGACCTCGAACCCCGCGTCCGCGATCGGGTCGATCATCGGCGCGAAGTCCTCTTTGGAGCCCGTGTAGCCCGGCACGAGCAGCACGGTCGTGCGCATCGCGTCGTCGCCCATGGCGGGCGCGCGCAGCGCCGCGATCGTGCCGTAACGGCCCGGGAAGTCGACGCGTTGCGCCCGGTGGGGGCTGATCTGCGAGTACACGAGCTGAACTATCGCAGTGCGATCAGGGTTTCGCCACGCTGCTCCAGCACAACCGGACCTGCTGTGGCGAGTTGCACAGGACCCGTGTAGCCGGCGCGGTTCACCTTGAACGTGCCCACGACGGCGCCCGTGTCCTGCTCGAACACCCGCAGGCCGTCCTTCACCGGGATGAGCGCGCGGCCCGCGAGCGTGGTGCCCGCGCCCAGCGTGCCCTCGGCGGTCCACAGTGGAGTGAGCGTCTCCAGTGAGAACGAGATCGTGCGCGATCCGGTGAACCAGAAGGCGTTCGTCTTCGTCGTGAAGACCCGCGCCACGTGGTTCGGCGGGTCGGTGAAGTCGGCCTCCGGCACGTCGACCGGGGCCTCGTTGATCTGGTTGCCGGTCTCCGCGTCGTAGATCAGCACACGGCTCGGGTTCGGCACGGCCACCGCGACGTACTTCTCGGTCATGGCCACGATCTGGGCGTTCTTCGAGCCGGTGACCGAGCTGCCGAACACCTTGGGCTCGTCGGACTTGTCGGGGTTCGGCTTGAGGATCGTCACGCGGTCCGACGCGTCGTCCGGGCAGCGCTCGATCATCGCGAACTTGCCGGTCGTCACGGCCACCGAGCCGTACGTGCAGCCGACCCGCGGCTGCTTGTTCGGGTTCACGATCGCGCGCAGGCCGCCGTACTCCAGCGACCGCACCAGGTCGTCCCGCCGGTAGACCTCGACGAACTTCGAGCCGGTCGTGATCAGGTGCGAGCCCTCGTTGAGCAGGGCCGTCCCGGTCTCCGCGTCACCGTTGCGCTGCGCCCGCCGCTCGCCGGTCACGCCGTCGAGCGAGGTGAGCTCCGAGCAGTTCTCGCCCTTGGAGTACAGGGCCATCGCCCGGCCCCACGCCGTGCTGACCGTGCACAGCGGCAGGTCGCGCGAGTACGTCCACCGCGCGTCCCCGGTCAGCGGGTCGCGGCCGTGGACCTCACCACCGGTGCCGGTGACGACGGTCGACGGCTTCTCCTCGCCGGTCTCCTTCGACGGGGTCTGCACGACCACGGGGGAGAAGGTGGCACCGCTCGGCGCCCGCCAGACCTCGGCGAGCGACGGCGGCAGGTTCGCCACGTCGGGCAGCGGCTCGAACGACGACGGCCCGGTGACCGACGTCGTGGCGCGAGCATCGCTGAACGCCCAGGTCAGCACGGACGCGGTGATCGAGACGACGGCGATCAGCGCGACGGCGATGAAGTCGGCGCGCGTGTGCCAGGACCGGGCGGGCGGGCGGTCCCCGACGGGCTCCGCGCTCTCGTGCGCGGGCTCGTCGAGGACGTCCTCGACCTCGGTGACGTCGGAACCGGGGGACGACATGGTGATCAGTCTGCCGAAGGAGCGGCCTGTTCGGCAGAGCTTCGGCGACGCCGGCGCCTGCGGGGCTTGTCGGAGGCGGCCTTCTCGGCCCCTTCGGGCGCGCTGACCTGGGTCTGCTCGCCACCCTCCGGCGTCACGCCCGCACGACTGCGCGTGCGCGAACGGGTGCGCTTCGGCCTGGTCTCCTCGGCCGCCTCGGGCGCCTGGCCCTCACCGGAGCGGGTGGAGCCGGTGCGACGACGGCGCTTGCGCTTGCCGGCGTCGAGCTGCTCCTCCTCTTCGGCGTCGAGACCCGCACGCGTGCGGTGGCTGAGCGGCAGCCTGCCCGTCGAGCCGGACGGGATGTCCAGGTCGTAGAACAGGTGGTCGGAGGTGGAGTACGTCTCCACCGGCAGCGGCGCGCCGAGGCCGAGCAGGTCGTTGACCGACGCCCAGCGGTGCGTCTCGTCCCAGTCGACGAACGTGACCGCGACGCCCGTGCGCCCGGCACGGCCCGTGCGGCCGATGCGGTGGACGTAGGTCTTCTCGTCCTCGGGGCACTGGTAGTTGATGACGTGCGTCACGTCGTCGATGTCGATGCCGCGCGCGGCGACGTCGGTGGCGACCAGCACGTCGACCTTGCCGTTGCGGAACGCCCGCAGCGCCTTCTCGCGCGCGCCCTGGCCCAGGTCACCGTGCACGGCGGCCGCGGCGAACCCGCGTTCGGTCAGGTCGTCGGCGACCTTCTGCGCGGTCCGCTTGGTCCGCGCGAACACCATCGTCAGACCCCGGCCGCGGGCCTGCAGCGCGCGGGCCAGCATCTCCGGCTTGTCCATCGAGTGCGCGCGGTAGACGAACTGCGAGGTGTTCTCGTGCGTCTGACCTGCGTCGTTCTCCTCGGCACGGATGTGCGTCGGCTGGTTCAGGAACGTGCGCGCCAGCGTGATGATCGGGCCCGGCATCGTCGCGCTGAACAGCATGGTCTGCCGCTCGTCCGGAACCATGTTGAGGATGCGCTCGATGTCGGGCAGGAAGCCCAGGTCGAGCATCTCGTCGGCCTCGTCCAGCACCAGCATGCGGACCTTGCCGAGCACCAGGTGGCGCTGTTCCGCGAGGTCGAGCAGGCGGCCGGGCGTGCCGATGACGACGTCCACGCCCTTGCGCAGCTGCGCGATCTGCCGCTCGTAGGGGATGCCGCCGTAGATCGCGGCGACCTTCAGGTCGAGGTGCTTCGACGCGTCCGTCAGGTCGTGCGCGACCTGGAGGCACAGCTCACGGGTGGGCACGACCACGAGGGCCTGCGGGGTGCCGTCGCCCGGCAGCTCGACGCGGTGCAGCAGCGGCACGCCGAACCCGAGCGTCTTGCCCGTGCCGGTGCGCGCCTGGCCGATGACGTCGTCACCGGCGAGCGCGATGGGGAGCGTCAGCTCCTGGATGGCGAACGTGCGTTCGATGCCGGCTTCGCTGAGCGCCTTGACGATCTCGTCGCGCACTCCGAGCTCGGCGAACGTGGGGGACGTGGACTGCACCGGGGCGTCTGCCAGCAACGGGTGCGACGTGTCTTCTTCGATGACTCCGGCCTCGCTGTGTTCCAGGAGAACCGGGTCCAGATGTGCTTCTACTTCAGCGGTCAGGGTGATCAGCCTCTCTCGTACCAAGCGCGTACGAGCCCTGCCGGGCCTCTCGACCGCGCTTCAGGATCAGCTGCGGGAAAGGTGTACGCGCACCATTTCGTGCGCCTCGCGGCGGTTCGTCACACTCGTCACGCCGGGCGACCAAGGCCATTCTACCTGCCAAGACACATTTGACTACTAGAGTTCGGTCTCATGGGTGTTGCGGAGGGTGTTGTTGATCTTCTGGGAGCGGTCGCATACGGCGAGCTCTCAGCCTTCGACCGGATGACGGAGGACTCGCGCTCGGCGCCGACCTTGGCCGGGCGTGCCGCGCTCGCGCAGATGGCCGCGGCCGAGATCGGGCACTTCACGCAGTTGCAGAAGCACCTCGCCACCGAGGGCATCGCCATCGAGGACGCGATGGCGCCGTTCGTGAAGGGCTTCGACGCGTTCCACGAGTCGACGAGCCCCAAGTCGTGGCTCGAGTCGCTCGTGAAGGCGTACGTCGGCGACGGCCTCGCGGCCGACTTCTACCGCGAGGTGGCCACGTGGCTCGACGAGCCGACGCAGGAGCTCGTGCTCCACGTGCTCGCCGACACGGGCCACTCGGCGTTCGCTGAACGCGAAGTCCAGGCCGCCGTCGAGGCCGATCCGCGGGTGCGCGACCGGCTCGCGCTGTGGGGCCGCCGGCTGCTCGGCGAGGCGTTGACGCAGGCCCAGTACGTGGTGGCGGAGCGGGACGGCCTCTCGGAGCTGATCATCAGGGGGTCCGGGGACCTCGCCGGGATCGGTCAGCTGTTCCGCCGCCTTCAGCAGTCGCACGCGCGGCGCATGACGCAGCTGGGTCTCGGCTAGGTAGGCTCGGGATCAGTTTTTTCTCTTGAGCACGGAGGTCAGCGTGGAGGTCAGGATCGGCGTCGCCGACAGCGGGCGGGAACTCGTCGTGACCAGTGAGCTCAACCCGTCCGAGGTCGAGGCCCTGGTCGCGGACGCGGTGTCCGGCAAGTCCAGCGTGCTGTCGCTGGTGGACGCCAAGGGTGCGCGGTTCGTCGTGCCCGCTGGCCGCGTCGCGTACGTGGAGATCGGCCCGCAGGACTCGCGCAAGGTCGGGTTCGGCGCCTGAGTCGGCTAGCAACGAGCAGGGCCCCGGTCATCGCGACCGGGGCCCTTTCGTTTGTGAACGGCGCAGTATCGGTCATGGTCGGAGAACCCGCAGTCCGGTACCGCGTCGAGATCGCCTGAAGCGGTGAATGCGCTGGTAGGGGCATGTGCGTGCACATAGCGTGATCGGGTCGTCACGCTGCTGAGGAGTGCTATGCGCGCCGCCCTGCTGGCCTTGTTGCTCGTGGTTTCGGCAACGACCTTCTCGCTGCCCGCGCAGGCGTACCAGACGCATGCGGCCGGGTCGTGGTCCTCGTCGTCGGCACTGCCCGCCGCAAACGCTTCCGCGCGCTCGACGTTGTCGTCGGGCACGCAGGTCACGGCGTCGGTGTCCGGCGCGAACCTGCGGCTGACCACGTTGAACTCGCCTCCGGGCGACCGGAACGCGGTGCCCGCCAACTTCCGGCCGCAGATCCCCGCCTCCACGGCGCTGATCGGACTGACGGCGGCGGCCACCGGCTGTGCCGCGTTCGTCGACTGCTTCAACCGAGGCACGCTGACGTTCTCGTTCAACCGGCCGGTGCGCGACCCCGTGCTGCACATCGCGGGCAGCGGCGCGACCATCGGCAACACCGGCAGCACCCACGTCGCCCACACCCTGACCTCGGGCGGAGTCACGCTCAGCGGACCGCTCGACGGCGCGGTGAACATGACGATCGGGCAGAACGGCACCCGCATCGAGGCGCCCAACCGCAACCTCAACGTGCAGTGCAACACCAACGGCGCGAGGCAGGCCTCCGCGTCGTGCGGCAGCGTGAAGCTCAACGGCACCATCAGTTCCGTCAGCTTCCAGGTCGACATGCTCACCAACAGCAGCACGCCGACCGACGACTTCTACGTCGCGGGCGTGTCCGTGGACGAGGACTTCGGCGACGCGCCGGCGAG
Organism: Lentzea sp. NPDC058450; assembly: GCF_042721395.1. Taxonomy (NCBI): domain Bacteria; kingdom Bacillati; phylum Actinomycetota; class Actinomycetes; order Pseudonocardiales; family Pseudonocardiaceae; genus Lentzea; species Lentzea sp. NPDC058450. Next base: position 128,370 of record NZ_JBHXLO010000007.1, on the reverse strand, counting down.
CTACGACACCGGGTCCGCCGCGAGCCACACGGTCAGCGATCTCGTCATGGGCTCGGGCGTGTCGGTCGACAACCCCACGACGATCAACACCGGCACCACCACACCGAGCCCCAAGGCCGTGGCGGCGGGCGCGGACAACAACCTGCCCAACGGCGACGACCTCGACGACGGCGTGGCGACGTTCCCGCGCCTGGCCAGGTCGGACGCGGGCGAGGACTACTCGGTGCAGGTGGCGTTGTCCGGCGCCTCGCAACCAGGCCGGACCTGCGCGTGGATCGACTTCAACGGCAACGGGTCGTTCGAGAGCGGCAACGAACGCGCCTGCACGGACTTCCCGGCCGGTGCCACCTCGGTCACGATCACCTGGAAGATCCCGGGCAGCATCAAGTGCGGCAACACCTACGCGCGCTTCCGGGCGAGCTACAACCTCGACCAGGTGCGCAACGACAAGGGCCTCGCGGACAGCGGCGAGGTCGAGGACTACCGCCTGCCGGTCGAGTGCCTGGACATCAAGAAGTCCACGACGAAGACCACCGCGAACCCCGGCGAGCAGGTGCCGTACACGGTCACCATCACCAACTCCGGCGCCACCGACGTCACCGGCCTGAGCGTGTCCGACGACCTCAGCCAGGTGCTCGACGACGCCACGTTCAACAACGACCAGGCCGCCACCTCGGGCTCGATCTCTTACACCGCACCGAAACTGACGTGGTCCGGTGACATCGGCAAGGGCAAGACCGTCACGCTCACCTACTCCGTCACGGTCAAGAACCCGATCACCGGCGACCACCGGCTGCGCAACGTCGTGGTCAGCAGCGCAGGCAACTGCCTCGTCGGCTCGACCGACCCCGACTGCTCGACCACGGTCGACACCCCCGGCCTGAAGATCGAGAAGTCGGTGGACCGCGCGTCGGCGAGTCCCGGCGACACCGTCACGTACACGGTCAAGGTCACCAACACCGGCAGGACGCAGCTGAACGCGATGTTCGTCGACGACCTGACGAAGGTGCTCGACGACGCCACTTGGGGCTCCGCAACGTCTTCGTCCGGAACCGCGAACTTCGTCTCCCCGAAGCTGACCTGGACCGGAGCGCTCGCCATCGGTGCGTCGGCGACCATCACCTACACGGTCAAGGTCACCGGCAACGGGGACAAGCAGCTCACGAACGTCGTCACGTCCGAGACGCCCGGCAACAACTGCGTGCCGAACTGCACGACCGACACCCCGGTGTCCGGCATCAGCTTCGCGAAGCAGGCCGACCAGCAGTCGGTGAACCCCGGCGACACCGTCACCTACACCGTCACCGTCACGAACACCGGCAGGACTCCTTGGCAGGGCGCCACTTTCACGGACGACCTGGCACGCGTGCTCGACGACGCCGAGTGGGTGTCGGCGGAGGCGTCGTCGGGCACGGCGGAGTTCGCCGCGCCGAAGCTGACCTGGACCGGCAACCTGCCGATCGGCGGCTCCGCGACGGTCAGGTACTCGCTGAAGGTCACCAACCCGGTCAAGGGCGACTTCCAGCTGGACAACGCGATCACGTCCACCACTCCCGGCGGCAACTGCCCGCCGGGATCGACCGATCCGAAGTGCGGCACGACGACACCGGTCGCCGGCCTGAAGATCGAGAAGGCCGTGGACCGGAAGTCCGCTGATCCGGGCGACACCGTCACGTACACGGTCAAGGTCACCAACACCGGCAAGACCCCGTTGAACGCCACGTTCTCCGACGACCTGTCGAAGGTGCTCGACGACGCGGACTGGATCGGCACGAGCGCCGGCACGTTCACCTCGCCCGTGCTGACGTGGAGCGGTGAGCTGGCGGTCGGCGGCTCCGCGACGATCACCTACACCGTCAAGGTCACCGGCAAGGGCGATCACCTGCTGGACAACGTGATCACGTCGACCACGCCCGGCAACAACTGCCCGGCCGGGTCGGCGGACGCGGACTGCCGCACGTCGACGCCGGTCTCCGGGGTGGAGATCAAGAAGGAGGTCGACCGGCAGTCGGCGAACCCCGGCGACACCGTGAAGTACGCGGTCACCGTCCGGAACACCGGCAAGACGCCGCTCAACGCCTCGTTCGCCGACGACCTGACCCAGGTGCTGGACGACGCGACCTGGGGCAGCGCAACGGCTTCCTCGGGAACCGCGACCTTCGTCTCGCCGAAGCTGACGTGGACCGGTGCGCTGGCGGTCGGTGAGTCGGCGACGGTCACCTACACCGTGGTCGTGACCGGCAAGGGCGACAAGCAGCTGACGAACGTCGTCACGTCCGAGACGCCCGGCAACAACTGCGTGCCGAACTGCACGACGACCACCCCGGTGTCCGGTGTCGAGTTCGAGAAGGCCGTGGACCGGCAGTCGGCCAAGCCCGGCGACGTCGTGAAGTACACCGTGACCGTGCGGAACACCGGCAAGACGCCGGTGTCCGGTGCGACCTTCACCGACGACCTGACGCGCGTGCTCGACGACGCCGACTGGGTTTCCGCCGAGGCCTCAACGGGTTCCGCCACGTTCGCCGCTCCTCGCCTGGCGTGGACGGGTGACCTCGCGGTCGGCGGTACCGCGACCGTCACGTACACCGTGAAGGTCGGCGACCCGGCGGACTTCAAGCTGGACAACGTGATCACGTCCACCACGCCCGGCGCCAACTGCCCCGGCGGGGAGAAGTGCTCGACCAGCACACCGATCGCCGGCCTGCGGATCGAGAAGTCCGACGACCGCGACGAGGTCGTGCCGGGCGACACCGTGACGTACACGATCAAGGTCACCAACACCGGCCAGACCGTCCAAACGGGAGCGTCGTTCACCGACGACCTGACGCAGGTGCTGGACGACGCGCGGTACAACGACGACGCGCAGGCCACGGTCGGCGCGGTGACGCTGGTGTCGCCGCGGCTGGAGTGGAAGGGCGACCTGCCGATCGGCGGCACCGCCACGATCACCTACACGGTGACGGTGAAGAACCCGAACCCCGGCGACAAGAGGCTCAACAACAAGATCACCTCGGACACGCCCGGCAACAACTGCCCGCCGGGGTCGAAGGACCCGTCGTGCAGCACCGAGACGCCCGGCCGCGAGCTGACGATCGCCAAGACGTCGGACTCGAAGACGGCGAACCCCGGCGACACCGTGACCTACGCGCTGACGATCACCAACACCGGCCAGGTGCCGTTGACCGGCGAGAAGGTGACGGACGACCTGTCCGGCGTGCTGGACGACGCCACCTGGGTCTCCGGCCAGGCCACGCCGGGCACGGTCTCGCTCACCGCGCCGACGCTGACGTGGACCGGTGACCTGGCTATCGGCGCCACGGCCACGGTGACGTACGTCGTGCGCGTCAACGACCCGATCAAGGGTGATCACAAGCTCGTCAACCGGGTCAGCACCGAGGTGCCCAGCAACTGCCCGCCGGGCTCGACCGACCCGAAGTGCTCGACCACGACCCCGTTGCCCGGCATGGAGATCGTGAAGTCGGTCGACCGGAAGTCGGCGAACCCCGGTGACGTCGTGACGTACACCGTGACCGTGCGCAACACCGGCCAGACCGAGCTGAACGCCTCGTTCCGCGACGACCTGACGAAGGTGCTGGACGACGCGACCTGGGGCGGCACGAGCGCGGGCACGTTCACCTCGCCTGTGCTGAGCTGGAACGGCACGCTGCCGATCGGCGGGTCGGCGACGATCACGTACACGGTCGTCGTGACCGGCAAGGGCGATCACCAGCTGACGAACGTCGTCACGTCGGACACGCCCGGCAACAACTGCGTGCCGAACTGCACGACCGACACCCCGGTGTCCGGCATCGAGATCAAGAAGACCGCCGAGCCCGCGTCGACCAAGCCCGGTGACGTCGTCACGTACACGGTTCTCGTGCGCAACACCGGCAAGACCGCGCTGGACGCGTCGTTCCGCGACGACCTGACCGGGGTGCTGGACGACGCGACGTGGATCGGCACGAGCGCCGGGGTGTTCGCCGCGCCGGTGCTGACCTGGTCCGGGCGGCTGGGCGTGGGGGAGACGGCGACCGTGACGTACACGGTGAAGGTGACCGGTGCGGGGGACAAGCGGCTCAAGAACGTCGTCACGTCCGACACCCCTGGCAACAACTGCGTCGACGGCTGCACGACGGACACGCCGGTGGCCTCGCTGAAGCTGGTGAAGAAGGCCGATCCGGCCACGACCAAGCCCGGCGACACCGTCACGTACACGGTGACGATCAGCAACACCGGCCAGACGGTCCACAGTGGAATCTCGGTGTCGGATGACCTGTCCGGCGTGCTGGACGACGCTTCGTGGAACGGTGATCAGGCGGCATCTGCGGGTTCGGTTGCCTTTGCTGCTCCGAAGTTGACGTGGACCGGTTCGCTCGCTGTCGGTGCTTCGGTGACGGTCACGTACTCGGTGAAGGTGACGGGTGCGGGGGACAAGCGGCTGAAGAACGTCGTGTCGTCGGAGACCCCCGGCACCGACTGCTCGGAGGGCTGCACGACCGACACCCCCGTGGCGGGGCTGGAGATCGTGAAGGCCGTCAGCCCGGAGAAGCCGGTGCCTGGTGATGTGGTGACGTACACCGTGACCGTGCGGAACACAGGTCAGACCGCGCAGGACGCCTCGTTCCGCGACGACCTGACCGGGGTGCTCGACGACGCGACCTGGAACGACGACGCGGCGGCGACCGTCGGCGAGGTGGCCTTCGCGGCGCCGGCGCTGACGTGGAGCGGCGCTCTGCCGATCGGGTCGCGGGCCGTGATCACGTACTCGGTGAAGGTGACCGCGGCCGGCGACCACCGGCTGAACAACGTCGTCACCTCGGACGACCCCGGCGGCAACTGCCCGCCGGGCTCGACGGACCCGAAGTGCTCGACCTCGACCCCGTTGCCGGGCATGGAGGTCAGCAAGGCCGTCGACGTGGAGTCGGCCAAGCCGGGCGACACCGTCACGTACACCGTGACCGTGCGGAACACCGGCCAGACCGTGCTCGTCGGGGCGTCGTTCTCCGACGACCTCTCGAAGGTCCTGGACGACGCGACCTGGGGTGGCGCGAGCGCGGGCACGTTCACCTCGCCCGTGCTGACGTGGACGGGCGACCTGGCGATCGGCGCCGTGGTCGAGGTGAAGTACACGGTCGTCGTGAAGAACCCGGTGACCGGGGACTTCAGCCTCGACAACGTGGTGACGACCGACACGCCGGGCGGCAAGTGCGTCGACTGCACGACGTCCACGCCGATCGCCGGGCTGAAGCTGGTGAAGACTTCTTCGTCTGCTTCCGCCAAACCCGGTGACGACGTCGAGTACACCATCGTGATCACCAACACCGGCAAGACGGTCCACAGTGGAATCTCGGTCTCGGATGACCTTTCAGGCGTGTTGGACGACGCGACCTGGAACGGTGACGAGAAGGCGTCTGCGGGTTCGGTTGCCTTTGCCGCCCCGAAGCTGACGTGGACCGGTTCGCTCGCTTTCGGTGCTTCGGTGACCGTCACGTACTCGGTGAAGGTGACCGGTGCCGGCGACAAGCGGCTGAAGAACGTCGTGACGTCGGACGTGCCGGACACCGACTGCTCGGACGGCTGCACCACGGACACCCCGATCGCCGGCTTCCAGATCGTGAAGAAGGCGGACCGGGCCGAGGCCAAGCCGGGCGAGAAGGTGACGTACACGATCGTCGTCACCAACACCGGCGCGACGATGCTGCGCGACGCGGCGTTCGTGGACGACATGACCCAGGTGCTCGACGACGCCACCTACAACGGTGATGCGGCCTCGACGTCGGGGCTGACCACCTATGCGGCTCCTCGGTTGACCTGGAAGGGCGACCTGGCTCAGGGCGCGTCCGCGACCGTCCGGTACTCGGTGACCGTCACGAGCAAGGGCGACCTGCGGCTGAAGAACGTCGTCACGTCCGACACCCCCGGCTCGACCTGCCTCGACGGCTGCTCGGTCGAGGTGCTGGTGCCGCGGCTGGAGATCGTGAAGAAGGTCGACACGACCTCCGCGAAGCCCGGTGACCTCGTCAGCTACACCGTGACGCTCACGAACACCGGCCAGACCGTCCTGGCGCCGGCCACGTTCGTCGACGACCTGAGCGGCGTGCTGGACGACGCGTCCTTTGTGGACACGAGTGCGGGTGCGCTCTCCGGGTCGAAGCTGACGTGGAGCGGCGAACTGACGATCGGGGCCACGAAGTCGGTGACGTACCGGGTGCGCGTGAACGACCCGCCGACCGGGGACTTCAAGCTGCGCAACGTGGTCACGTCCGACGTTCCGTCGAACTGCCCGGAGCGGTGCGGGACCGAGACGCCGGTGTCCGGGCTGGAGATCGTGAAGAAGGCGGACCGGGCGGAGGCCAAGCCGGGCGACCGGATCACCTACACCGTGACCGTGCGGAACACCGGCCAGACAACGGTTTCCGCGTCGTTCTCCGACTCGTTGGCCGACGTGTTGAAGCACGCGACCTGGGGCGGCACGGACGCGGGCACGTTCGCGGCACCGGTGCTGAGCTGGAGCGGTGAGCTGCCGGTCGGTGCCTCGGCGACGATCACGTACTGGGTGACCGCGTCGAGTGCCGGCGAGCTGCGCAACGTCGTGACCTCGGACGTGCCGGGCTCGAACTGCAAGCCCGGCGGGTCCGATCCGCGGTGCTCGGCGACCGTGAAGGTGCGGGAGGACACGCCGATCGCGTGGACCGGCTTCCCGGCGTTGCCGTTGGCGGCGTTCGGCCTGGTCCTGGTGCTCGCCGGGGTGCTGCTTCGTCGCAGGGCCTAGTGCTCGGCGGGTTCCTCGATCTTGTAGGGCGGAGTGGAGATGCCACCGACCCGGTAACGACCCCACGGGTCCTGGTCGGTGAGCGTCCCCTCCGCCTGGCCGGTGGGGGTGCGCAGCAACGCGGACCGCGCACCTCCTTCGACACGGCTCGTGACGTCGTCGTTCTTCTTCACGCGGCCGTACCAGTGGTAGCGGCCGTCGATCGGCTGGAAGTAGCCCCGCAGCTCGACCTCGACCGCGACTTCTTCGGAACCGAAGACCAGGGTGGCAGCGCCGGTGTAGCCCTCTTCGTCGTGCTCGTGCTCGCTCATCAATCCACTCCAATTCGTGGTTGTGCCTTGAGGAGGTTGAGGACCCGCCGGATCCTGGTCTGCTGTTCGCTGCAAGAATGAGGACTTGTGGGGAGGTCGTCGGCGAAGCGGGCGTTCAAATACCGCTTCTACCCAACGGATGCGCAGGCTGCGGAGCTAGCGCGCACATTCGGGTGTGTGCGTCTGATTTACAACAAGGCCTTGGCGATTCGGGCTGCCGCGTGGAGTGACGAGCAACGCAACATCTCGTACCGCGACACTTCGTCGATGCTGACTTCCTGGAAGAAGTCGGAGGAACTCGCCTTCCTGGGGGAAGTGTCGAGCGTCCCGTTGCAGCAGTCCTTGCGAAACCTGCAAGGCGCGTTCGCAAGCTTCTTCGCCAAGCGCGCCCGGTATCCTCGTTTCAAGTCGAAGAAGAAGTCTCGGGCGGCGGCGGAATACACGCGATCGGCGTTCCGCTGGCATGACGGCCGGTTGATCCTTGCCAAGATGTCCGAGCCGTTGGCGATCGTGTGGTCCCGTCCTCTGCCGGCTGGGACCATGCCCTCGACGGTCAGGGTGAGCAGAGATCGTGCGGGCCGTTGGTTCGTGTCGGTTCTCGTTGACGCCGTCGTGGATCACCACGCCCCTGTCTCGGCTGCTGTGGGCGTGGATGCCGGTGTGACGGCGTTGATGACGCTCTCGACTGGCGAGAAGATCGCCAACCCAAGGCATGAAGCGAGAGAGCGGGTGCGCCTCGCCAGGGTGCAGCGCCTCCTGGCGAGGAAGCAGAAGGGCTCGGCCAACCGAGAAAAGGTGCGGCGCAAGATCGCGCGCGTGCATGCTCGCATCGCCGACAGGCGCAGTGATCACCTGCACAAGCTGACAACTCGGCTCGTTCGTGAGAATCAAACGATCGTGATCGAGGACCTGCACGTCAGAGGCATGCTGCGCAACCGCCGGCTTGCGCGTGCCATCGCCGACGCTTCGTGGTCGCAGATGCGTCGCATGCTGGAGTACAAAGCCGCTTGGTACGGACGCCAGGTGATCGTGATCGACCGGTGGTTTCCTTCGAGCAAGACATGTTCGAAATGTGGACTTCTGGCTGACGCGATCTCGTTGGGCGTAAGAGAGTGGCGCTGCCCCTGCGGGGCCGTTCACGACCGTGACGTGAACGCGGCGAAGAACGTTCTGGCCGCCGGGCTGGCGGTTGCTGCCTGTGGAGACGGTGTGAGACCGACCCGGCGTGAGCTGGCGAGGCATCTGTCGGAACCTCCCTACCGAGGGTGAAGAAGCAGGAATCGTCGGGTGTGAACCCGACACGTCTCCGCCGTCGAGCGGGGGAAGCCAACAGTCCACCAATCGGAGGACGGCGAGTGGCTGTCAATCCACCAATCGGAGAGGGGTGAGTGGCGTTGCGGGATCGATCTCGACCCCTGCCGACCGCAGCAGTCCGTCGAGGGCGTGCCAGATGATCGTGGCGAGGTAGTCGCTCAGGTTCGCGCGGGACATCGTCTGACGGTCGAGCCACCAGTCACCCGCGTTCTGCACCATGCCGACCAGCGCGTGCGCCCACGGCTCGGCGCCGCCGGAGTCCATGTCGAACGCCCTGAGGTAGTCGCCGATGAGGCGGGCCAGGGTCGCCGCGATGAGGTTCTTGTCCTCCGCCACGACGTCCTTCTCGACCGGGCGGTCCGCGAAGGAGCCCTTCACCACGAACCGGTAGAGGTTCGGGTTCTCCTCGATGACCGACAGGTACGCGTCGACGATGTTCGTGATGCGGTCGCGGATCGAGCCCTCCGCGGCGAGCGCGGGCCCCATCCGGTCCATCAGCACCTCGGTGGCCTTCTGGCCGACTGCCAGGTACAGGTCGGACTTGTCGGTGAAGTGCCGGTACAGCACGGGTTTGCTGACGCCGGCCTCCGCGGCCACGTCCTCCATGCCGACGTCGGGGCCCTTCTTGGCCACGGCGGCGATCGTGGCCTCCACGAACTCCGCCCTGCGCTGCTCGCGATGACCCTTCCACCGCTCACGTCGCGCGTCCGGCCCCTTGACAGTGCGTGCCATGTGACGCACGCTACCAGAAGTAACCGTTACCTCAAGTAACACTTACCGGGGAGGGCAATCGATGAGGGTCGCCGATCGGGAGAAGACCGCGGAACGGCTGCTCAAGTCGTCCGCCGAGAAGTTCTACGACCCCGAGGTGGACATCGACTGGTCCGCACCTCTGGTGGACGGCCTCTTCTACATCCCTGAACAGCGCATCTCGCTCTACGGCACGCCGCTCTACGACACGTTGTCCCAGGAGCAGCGCATCGAGCTCTCGAAGCACGAGCTGGCGTCGATCGCGTCCGTCGGCCTGTGGTTCGAGCTGCTGCTCATGCAGATGCTCGTGAAGGTCGTCTACAACACCGACCCGACCTCGCGGCACGCCCAGTACGCGCTGACCGAGGTGGCCGACGAGTGCCGGCACTCGACGATGTTCGCGCGCCTGGTCGAACGCATCGGCTGCCCGCCGTACGGCCCGAGGCAGCACACGCACCGCCTGGGCAAGCTGCTGCCGACCATCGGCTACGGCCCCGCGATGTACGGCTCGATCCTCGTCGCCGAGGAGATCCTCGACCGCCTGCAGCGCGAGGCGATGAACGACGAGACCGTCCAGCCGCTCGTGCGCATGGTGAACCGCATCCACGTGCTCGAGGAGGCCCGCCACGTCCGCTTCGCCCGCGAGGAACTCACCCGCGGCATGGAAGCGTTGCGAGGCTTCGAGAAGCCGTACCAGAAGTGGCTGATCGCGACCGTGTCGATGATGATCACGCGCACGATCATCAACCCGGCCGTCTACGCGTCGGTCGGCCTGGACGTGCGCGAGGCGCACCGTCAGGCGCTGGGCAACCCCCGCTTCCAGGAGACCATTCGCTGGTCCGGTGAGCGGATCATGTCGTTCCTCGGCGACGCCGGGCTGGTCGGGAAGCCGGGGATGAGCGCATGGCGCCGTTCGTTCTTGATCGTCTGAAGGTCGTCACGTCGGGGCCTTCGTCCTCCGACGTGACCGCCGTGCTGCTGCACGGCTGGACGATGGACCTCACCACGTGGGACCGCGTCGCCGCCGCACTGCCTGGCCGGGTGGTGCGGTACGACGTGCGTGGCCACGGCGGGTCGTCGGGGTCCGGGACGATCTCCGAGTTGGCCGGCGACCTGGCAGCGGTGCTGGACGAGTTTGCGCCTACTGGACGAGTCGTGCTGGCCGGGCATTCGCTGGGCGGCATGACGATCATGGCGTTGGCCGAGCAACGGCCCGAGTTGTTCGCGCGGGTCTCCGGGGTGGCGTTGATCGCCACCTCGTGCGGGAACCTGCCGCGGCAGAGCGGGCTGGAGAGGCTGGCCGGGAAGTGGCTGGTCGGGCGGCCCAAGGTCGGGTTCGGGCGGGTGATCACGCCTGGGCTGCGGGTGACGTTCGGGCGGCGGCCTTCGTGGCGGGACGTGCGGGCGGCCGCGGCGATGGCCGGGAACACGTCCGGGGAGGCGTTCGTCGGGATCCGGGAGGAGTTGACGCTGCATCAGCGGCGGGAGGCTTTGGCCGTGCTCTCCGACATTCCGACGGTGGTCATGGCCGGGTCCTGGGACGTGCTCACGCCGATGCGGCATTCGCGGGTGTTGGCGGAGGCGTTGCCGTCCGCCGAGTTCGTGATTTATCCGAAGACCGGGCACATGTTGCCGCTGGAACGTTCGGAGGACGTTGCTCGGCGGATCGCCGCGTTGATGTGAGGGCTGTGCGGGTGCCGGTTTCGTAGGTCGGTTCCTGTTCCAGCGGGGTGGGTTGCGTTCCTGGGTTCGTCTTCCGTTGCGAGGGTGCTTGCGCGGGTCCTGACGAAAGACCTGGGGTGTGCGATTGGGGCTTGACTTCGGGGCCCTTGCGAGGTGCTGGTCGGCCGGAAAAGGCCGGGCTGAAAAGCGCCCGGCCGAGCTCGAGAAGCTAGCACCTCGCACCCAAAGTCAAGCCCCAATCGCCTTGAGCGGTGGAACCGGCTCTGTGGCGGGCATCAGCCCGTTCGGGCTCGCCTTCGGCTTCGCGTGCCGGGTTTCGTAGGTGGTTGGCTTTGCGTTGACGGCTGTCCGGTTGGCACCGCGCGCCTGGCTAAGACGGTGGTCGCCTTGCGTTGGCGACTGCGGTTTGGTGCGTGTGTGGTCGCCTGCGGTTGGGCGCGTGCCTGCCCACCGCTTTCACAACTGAGCCGGGCCTCCCTTCGGGAAGCCCGGCTCAGTCGTGTTCGTGCGGTCAGTGCTGGAGCGGGAACCCGCCGCCGATGCCGCGCCACGCCAGGTTGGAGATCAACGCCACCGCGTCCTCCTTCGGCACGCGGCGGTTGTCCGCCAGCCACGAACGGGCCGTGACCTGCGACAACCCGACCAGCCCGACGGCCAGCAGGCGTGCGCGCTCCTCGTCCAGGCCCGCGTCGGCCGTGATGGTCTCGGTGATCGCGTCGACCGAGTCCGTGGTGGCCCGCTCGACCGCGGACTGCACGGAGGGCTCGGAGCGCAGGTCCGACTCGAAGACCATGCGGAACGCCTGGCCCTCGCCGTCCACGAAGTCGTAGAAGGCGGCCACGGCGGCGCGGACGCGGAGCTTGTTGTCGGACGAGGAGGCGATGGCCGTGCGGACACGGCCCACCAGCTCGTCCACATGGGACTCGAGGAGTGCCATGTAGAGCTCGAGCTTGCCGGGGAAGTGTTGGTACAGCACCGGCTTCGACACGCCTGCCCGCTCGGCGATCTCGTCCATCGCCGCGGCGTGGTAGCCGTTGGCGACGAACACGTCCTGCGCGGCCGCGAGAAGTTGCGCGCGGCGGGCGGTGCGCGGCAGTCGAACGCCCCTGCCTGCGGGGGCGCTCTGCGCCGTCTCCGTCATGGTGCCTCCAGCACGAGTGATGCGCCGTCGGAGAGGGGTTGCCTGACCGAGGCTGAGCGCAACCTTACTCGCTGGTAGCCCACATGCGGGAACCATCTGCGCCCGATTTCCCGCATCCTGGTCTGGTGAGCACCCTGATTCCTGCCCCGTTGTCCACGGTCTCGCTGCCTCCGCTGGACACGTCGCAAACGCCGTGGCCTGGTGAGTTCCACCAGGTGGATGGCCACGAGGTGCACGTCAGGGTCACTCCCGGAGACGGGCCGAAAGCGGTCTACGTGCACGGGCTCGGTGGGTCGGCGACCAACTGGACGGACCTCGCGGCCCAGCTGAAGGACCACGTCAGCGGGTACTCGATCGACCTGCCCGGGTTCGGGCGGTCGCAGCCGATTCCCGGGTACGACTTCAGCCTCGCCACGCACGCCCGGACGGTCATCAAGTACCTGGAGACGTTCCAGGAGCCGGTGCACCTGTTCGGCAACTCCATGGGCGGCGCGATCTCGCTCATCGTGGCCGCGAGCAGGCCCGAGCTGGTGAGAACGCTCACGCTCGTCTCGCCGGCGGTGCCCGACCTCAGGCCGCGCCTCGACCGCATGTCCGACCCCCGGATGGCGCTGGCCGTGCTGCCGATCATCGGGTCGAAGGTCCGGCGCGAGCTCGCCAAGCTCACCGCGCACGAGCGCACCCGGCAGATGCTGACGCTGTGCTTCGCGGACCCGAGCGTGGTGCCGGACAACCGCATCGAGGAGTCGATCAAGGAGAACGAGGAGCGCGCCCGGCAGAAGTGGGCCGGTCAGGCGCTCAACCGCAGCACGTTCGGGCTGATGCAGAGCTGGCTCACGCCCGGCCCGAAGTCGCTGTGGCGGCTGCTGCCGCTGGTCGAGGTGCCGACGCTGGTGCTGTGGGGGGAGAACGACCGGCTCGTCAGCGTGCGCAAGGGGCCGCGGACCGCGCAGCTGCTGCCGAAGGGACGACTGCTGGTGCTTCCCAAGACCGGCCATGTCGCCCAGATGGAGAGGCCCGCCACCGTGGCGAGGGCTGTGCTGGGCATGTGGGAGGCGGTCGACCGACACACATGGTGATGAACGACGGCCATACGGGGGATGTGGGACCCTGGACGACGTGAATCGCGCCCCCGAGCGAGGACGTCCTGTGCCGCCCTCCGACCGCTACCGCCGCGGCGAGCGGCGGACCAGCGCGGAACCGCTCGCGGCCGCCTGGGAACCGGACGCGACCCAGGCCATGCGACGCCCCCGCAAGAAGAGCGGGATGAAGAGGCTCGTCTCCAACTACGGCTGGCGGATCTACGCGATCCCCGTGCTGCTGGTGCTGACTGCGCTCGTGGTGCTCGACACGGTCCAGCCCAAGGCGCCCGGCGCGGGCGGCGACACCGGCAGCACCAACGCCGCCGAGACGCCCGTCAGCACGCCCGAGGTCCCTGCCTCCGAGGTGCCGGGCAAGAAACCGGTCCTGAACATCCCGACGGCCGAGCTGCCGGGCGGTCCGGCGTTCTCCGAGGACGGCGTCGGCACGTTCAAGGCGATCGCCGGCGCGGGTGACCGGTTCGGTGACGGTGGCGCGCAGAAGTTCCGCAAGTACTCGATCGCCATCGAGGACGGCGTGAAGCCCGCCGACTACAACGACGACGCGGCCGCGTTCGGCCGCACGATCGACGGCATCCTGGCCGACCCGCGCAGCTGGATCGGCACCAAGCAGGTCGCGTTGCAGCGGGTCGAGGCGAACCAGAACCCCGACTTCACCGTGACGCTCACCACCACGAAGACCACGCACACGCTCTGCGGCAAGGAGATCCCGTTCGAGACCTCCTGCTACAACCCCGGCCAGAAGCGCGTGATCATCAACGTCGCCCGCTGGGTGCGCGGCGCCATGGTCTACGGCAGTGACCTGGCCGGATACCGCACCTACGTGATCAACCACGAGGTCGGGCACGCCCTGGGCAGCGGCCACGCGGCCTGCAAGGACAACGGCGCGCCGGCCCCGGTGATGATGCAGCAGACGTTCGGCGTCTCGAACGACTTCGTCTCGCAGCTCAACGCCGGCCAGGACGTGGTGCCCGCCGACGGCAAGGTGTGCACGCCGAACGCGTTTCCCGCAGGCTGAGACAGCTTTCCAACGGGGAAGAGTCGAGGCAGGGTAGACGTTGTCTCGGACACGGAGACATTCGTCGAGGAGGACCAGCATGGCGCTTCCGCCGCTCGTTGAGCCAGCCGCGGAGCTGACCAAGGAAGAAGTCGCGCGCTACAGCCGGCACCTGATCATCCCGGACGTCGGGGTGGACGGGCAGAAGCGGCTGAAGAACGCGAAGGTGCTCGTCGTCGGCGCGGGCGGCCTGGGCAGCCCGGCGCTGCTGTACCTGGCCGCGGCCGGGGTCGGCACGCTCGGCGTCGTCGACTTCGACGTCGTGGACGAGTCGAACCTGCAACGCCAGGTGATCCACGGCCAGTCCGACGTCGGCCGCCCGAAGGCGGAGTCGGCGCGCGACTCGGTCGCCGAGATCAACCCGTTCGTCAAGGTGATCCTGCACCAGACGCACCTCAACTCCGAGAACGCGCTGGACGTCTTCCGCGACTACGACCTGATCCTCGACGGCACCGACAACTTCGCCACCAGGTACCTGGTGAACGACGCCGCGGTGCTGCTGGGCAAGCCGTACGTGTGGGGCTCGATCTTCCGGTTCGAGGGCCAGGTCAGCGTCTTCTGGGAGGACGCCCCGAACGGCCAGGGCCTCAACTACCGCGACCTCTACCCGGAGCCGCCGCCTCCCGGCATGGTCCCGTCGTGCGCCGAGGGCGGCGTGCTGGGCGTGCTGTGCGCGTCCATCGGCTCGATCATGGTGACCGAGGCGATCAAGCTGCTCACCGGTATCGGCGACCCGTTGCTGGGCCGCCTGATGGTCTACGACGCGCTGGAGATGTCGTACCGGACCATCAAGATCCGCAAGGACCCGGAGTCCCCGAAGATCACCGAGCTGATCGACTACGAGGCGTTCTGCGGGGTCGTGTCCACGGACGCGCAGCAGGCCGCCGCGGGCAACACGATCACGCCGCTCGAGCTCAAGCACAAGCAGGAGTCCGGCGAGGACTTCCTGCTGGTGGACGTGCGCGAGCCGCACGAGTTCGAGATCGTCCGGATCCCCGGTTCCGTGCTGATCCCTAAGGACAAGATCCTGTCCGGCGAGGCGTTCTCGGAGCTCCCGCAGGACAAGCCGCTGGTGCTGCACTGCAAGTCCGGTGCGCGCTCGGCGGAGGCCCTGGCGGCGCTGCACAAGGCGGGCTTCAAGGACGCCGTGCACGTCGGTGGCGGCGTGCTGGCGTGGGCCCGCGAGGTGGACCCGAGCCTGCCGACGTACTAACGGTGGTGGGTGCTTTCGGGGGCATCGACACCCGAAAGCACCCGTCACTCGTTCGGCTTTTCGAGTGGCGGCGCGAATCACCGCGTGCCGTGATCCACCACCCGGACGGTCTAAGCAGGTAGCGTGCCCGACCGTGACCCGCTCCCCCGAACCGCCCCCAGCGCACGTGCGTGCGGCGTTCGGGGCTCGTGACGCCGAGCCCGAGCTCATCGACGGCGGCCCTGCCTGGCGCTGCGGCGACGCCACCATCAGGCCCGCGCCCAAGCCCGCCGAGGCCACCTGGATCGCGAAGACCCTCGACGGTCTCGACGTCCACCACCTGCGGATCGGACGACCGCTCAGATCGACGGACGGCCGGTACGTCGTCGGCGGCTGGTCCGCCACCAAGTTCCTGGCCGGACGGGCCGAGCCGCGGCACGACGAGGTCATCGCCGTCGCGCAACGGCTGCACCAGGCCACGGCCGAGCTGCCCAAGCCCCGGTTCCTCGACGCGCGCACGGACGTGTTCGCCGTCGCCGACCGCAAGGCGTGGGGCGAGGAGGACGTGCCGCTCGACGCCGATCTCGGCGGGCGGACGTTCGACCTGCTGAAGGACCTGCGCAAGCCGCTCAACCTGCAGCCGCAGGTCGTGCACGGAGACCTGTTCGGCAACGTGCTGTTCGCGGGCGACGCCCCGCCGGCCGTCATCGACTTCACCGCGTACTGGCGTCCCGCCGAGTGGGCCGCGGCCGTGATCGCCGTGGACGCCGTGGCGTGGGGTGGCGCGGACACCGGGCTGTTCCACCGGTGGAGCCACCAGGCCGAGTGGGAGCAGGCGCTGGTGCGGGCGACGATGTTCCGGCTCGCCGTGCACGCGCTGCACCCGTTGTCAACGCCACAGTCCTTTGCGGGCTTGGAACGAGCTGCTCACTTCGTCACCGCACTGCTGTGAGCGGGCCATTTTCCACTGACGAAACATTGGGTCGCATTGGGTTAACGAGCGCTTCTTAGCGTTCGGAGGCGTGACCCATTGCCCTTACTGCGCGCTGCAGTGCTCCATGAGCGTCATCGACGGCCAGGTGGCCCCTGGTCCCGGTGGGCTGTGCCAGAAGGGCTGGACGGCGGGGGAGCTGCTGCGGCATCCCGGCCGGCTCACCACTCCGCTGCTGCACGGGTCGCCGGTGTCGTGGGACGAGGCGCTGGACTACGTGGCGGCGCGGATCGGGTTCTACGAGCCCGACGAGGTCGCCGTGTTCGGCGGTGGCGGGCTGACGAACGAAAAGGCCTACGCGCTCGGGAAGTTCGCGCGGGTGGCGTTGAAGACCTCGCAGATCGACTACAACGGCCGGTTCTGCATGTCGTCCGCCGCGGCGGCGGGCAACAGGGCGTTCGGGCTCGACCGCGGGATGCCGTTCCCGTTGACGGACCTGCGCACCGCGGACACCGTGCTGCTGGCGGGCTCGAACCCGGCCGAGACGATGCCGCCGTTCCTGCGGCACCTCGAAGGCGCGCGGCTGATCGTCATCGACCCGCGCCGGACCGCGACGGCCGAGCGCGCGACGCTGCACCTGCAGCCCGCGCCGGGCACGGATCTGGCGCTGGCACTGGGTTTGCTGCACACCGCCGTCATCGAGGGCGTGATCGACAAGGAGTACATCTCCGCGCGCACCACGGGTTTCGACGACGCGTGGCGGGTGGCGGCGTCGTGGTGGCCGGAGCAGACCGAACGCGTCACGGGCGTCTCCGCCGCTGACCAGCGCGCCGCCGTGCACATGCTGGCCGGCCGGTCGTACATCCTGTCCGGGCGCGGCACCGAACAGCACGCGTCCGGCACCGACACCGTCTCGGCGTGGATCAACCTGGCTCTGGCACTGGGACTTCCCGGCCGGGCAGGATCGGGCTACGGCTGCTTGACCGGGCAGGGCAACGGCCAGGGCGGCCGTGAGCACGGCCAGAAGGCCGACCAGCTCCCGGGCTATCGCAAGATCGACGATCCCGTTGCGCGGCAGCACATCATGGACGTTTGGGGCGTCTCGTGGCTGCCCGGACCCGGCCGCAGCGCGTACGAGCTGCTGGTCGCCGAGGACATCAAGGCGATGCTGGTGTTCGGCAGCAACCCGGTGGTGTCGGCGCCGCGCGCGTCGGGCGTCGCGGACCGGTTGCGCGCGCTGGACCTGTTGGTGGTGGCGGACTTCGTGATGTCGGAGACCGCGGCGATGGCCGACGTGGTGTTCCCGGTGACGCAGTGGGCCGAGGAGGACGGCACCATGACCAACCTCGAAGGCCGGATCATCAGGCGCCGCAAGGCACTCGACCCGCCTCCCGGGGTGCGCAGCGATCTGGAGTTGCTGCACGGACTCGCGGCGCGGTTGGGGGTTGTTGAAGGCTTTCCCGTTGCGCCGCAGGAGGTCTTCGAGGAGCTGCGGCGCGCGTCGGCGGGCGGGCTCTCCGACTACTCGGGCGTGACGTACGAACGGCTGGAGTCCGAGCAGCTGCACTGGCCGGTGCCGTCGACGGATCATCCCGGCACACCAAGGCTCTTCCTCGACCGGTTCGCACATCAGGACGGGCTGGCGCGGTTCGTCCCGGTCGACCACCGCGGCCCGGCCGAGCCGCCGGACGCCGAGTTCCCGTTGCAGGCCACCACCGGCCGCGTGTTGCAGCACTACCAGTCCGGGGCGCAGACGCGGCGGATCGACGAGCTGATGAAGGCCGTTCCCGAGATGTACGTGGAGATGCACCCGGACACGGCCTCGCGCGCGGGGCTGAGTCCGGACGGTCTGGCACGCGTCGTGTCCAGGCGGGGAACGGTCACGGCGGTCGTGCGCTGCGTGCCGAGCATGCGGGCCGACGCGGTGTTCCTGCCGTTCCACTTCCCCGGTGACGGGCGGGCGAACCTGCTCACCAACCCCGCGCTCGATCCCACGAGCCGGATGCCCGAGTTCAAGGTGTGCGCGGTGCGATTGGAGCGGGCATGAGGCGAGTCGTGATCGTCGGGTACGGCATGGCAGGGGCGCGGCTGGCGGACGAACTGCGCCGCCGGGACGCCGAGATGTCGGTGACGGTGGTGGGCGCCGAGCCGCACGCCGCGTACAACCGGGTGCTGCTGTCGACGGTGGTGGCGGGGGCGATGACACCGGAGTCGACGCGCCTGCACGACGAGGGGTGGGCGGCGGAGCAGCGGGTTGACCTGCGGCTGGGGTGCGAGGTGGTGGGGATCGACCGCGCCTCGCGCACGGTGACGATCCGCCAAGTGGGCGGGGTGAGTGGGGGCGGGGACGCTGCGGCGGCGCAAGCCCTGACCATCCCCGCCGCCGAACCTGCCGAGGCCATTCCTTACGACGCGCTCGTCCTCGCCACCGGCAGCACCCCCTGGGTCCCACCCGCCGAGGGCCTCCTCGAAGACGGCAAGCTCGCCCCCGGTGTCGCCGCCTTCCGCACCCTCGACGACTGCGCCCAGATCGCGAACGCCGCCGACAAGGGCGCACCCGTGGTCGTCCTCGGCGGCGGCCTGCTCGGCATCGAAGCCGCCAGAGGCCTGGCCGGACGAGGCTGCCTCGTCACGGTCGTCCACCCCGTCGGCCACCTGATGGAACGCCAGCTCGACCCCGGCGCCGGCGGCGTCCTCGCCCGCACCCTCGGCAAGCTCGGCATCGAGTTCCGCCTGAACGCCCTGGCCGCCAAGTACCTCCCCGGCGACGGCCTCGTCCTCGACGACGGCAGCCACCTGCCCGCCGAGCTCGTCGTGGTGTCCGCCGGTGTGCGCGCCGAGACGTCGTTGGCGGTGAAAGCAGGTCTGACGGTCGATCGCGGCATCGTCGTCGACGACGCGTTGCGCACCAGCGACCCGCGCGTGCACGCCATCGGCGACTGCGCCCAGCACCCCGGCACGGTGTCCGGCCTGGTGCAGCCCGCGTGGGACCAGGCCGCGGTGCTCGCCGACCGGCTGACCGGCGCGAACCCGGCCGCGCGGTACACCGGCACGTCGGTCGTCACCAGGCTCAAGGCGCGGGACGTGGACCTGGCCGCGTTGGGGGACGTGCACACCGACGTCGACTGCCCCGACTCGGAGGTCCTGTGCTTCCAGGAACCCTCGCGCGGCCGGTACGCCAAGCTCGTGCTGCGCGACGACCGGGTGGCGGGCGCGATCGTGCTCGGCGCGCCGGATGCGGCCGCCACGATCACGCAGCTCTACGACCGGGGCATCCCGGCGCCGACCGACCGGCTCGCGCTCCTGCTCGGACGGGCGTTGCCCGCCGAGGCCGCGTCGCCCGCCGACCTGCCGTCCAGCGCGGTGATCTGCCGGTGCAACACCGTCTCCAAAGGACAGATCGTGTCGGCCTGGCGGGCGGGCGCGGAGTCGTTGCCGCAGCTCGCGGAGGCCACGCGGGCCACGACGGGGTGCGGTGGCTGCAAGGACGCGGTGTGCGGGCTGCTCGACTGGCTCGGAGCCTCACAGCCGGCGTCGGCGTGATGTGCGGCGGAGTTGCCGTCGCCGTCATCGACCAGAACGCCGAGGTAACGAGCGGTTTCTAGGTTTTCCGGCAACGCCGACCCGCGGAGGACTTCAATGAGCTGGATCGACCACTGGGAGCCGGAGAAGCCCGAGTTCTGGGAGAGCAAGGGCAAGCGGATCGCCCGCAAGAACCTGGCGTTCTCGATCCTCGCGGAGAACCTCGGGTTCAGCGTGTGGGTGCTGATGAGCATCGTGGTGGTGAGCCTCGGTTCCGTCGGCTTCGACTTCACCGTGGGCCAGCAGTTCTGGCTGCTGATCGTGCCGAACCTCGTCGGCGCGGCGCTGCGGGTGCCGTACACGTTCGCGGTGCCGCGGTTCGGCGGCCGGGTGTGGACGACGATCAGCGCCGGGTTGCTGCTCATCCCGTGCGCGATGCTCGCCTACGCGGTCTCGACGCCGGGCACGCCGTACTGGTTCTTCCTGCTCACGTCGGCCGCGATGGGCCTGGGCGGCGGCAACTTCTCGTCGTCGATGGCCAACATCTCGTTCTTCTACCCCGAGGGCAAGAAGGGGCTGGCGCTCGGCCTGAACGCGGCCGGCGGCAACCTGGGCGTCGCGATCACGCAGCTCCTCGTGCCGATCGTGATCACCATCGGTACCGGGATCCACCTCGCCTACGCGGCGCTGATCTGGATGCCGTTCATCGTCGTCGCGACGGGCTGCGCGTGGTTCTTCATGGACAGCCTGACGCAGGCCAAGCCGGACGGGCAGTCGTACAAGCTCGCGTTGTCGAACCAGCACACCTGGGTGATGTCGTTCCTGTACATCGGGACGTTCGGGTCGTTCATCGGGTACTCGTTCGCGTTCCCGTCGCTGATCAAGCTGGCCTTCGCCGACCACAAGAGCTGGGTGGCGCTCGCGTTCCTGGGCGCGCTGATCGGCTCGGTCGCCCGGCCGCTGGGCGGCTGGCTCGCGGACCGGATCGGTGGCGCCAAGGTGACGCTGGGGACGTTCGTCGGGCTCGCGATCGGCACTCTCGGCGTGATCCTCAGCGTCGACACGAAGAACTTCGCGCTGTTCTTCGGTTCGTTCATCGCGTTGTTCGTGCTGGCGGGCGTGGGCAACGGCTCGACGTACCGGATGATCCCGGCGATCTTCCGCACCCAGTCGGACTGCGACAAGTCCGCGAAGCGCCAGGCCGCGGCCGTGGTCGGCATCGCGGGCGCGGTCGGCGCGGCCGGTGGCGTGCTGGTGAACCTCGTCTTCAAGTTCTCCCTGGAGGGCTCGAAGACGCTGACTCCCGCGCTGACCGCGATCCTCGTCTTCTACGGCCTCTGCCTCGCCACCACCTGGTGGTTCTACCTGCGCCGCACCGTCTTCGCGGCACGTCCGTCGCTCGCCCACGCAGGCGTGTGACCCCGGCCGGTTTACCGCGCCGACACACAGCAGACCTGGCGATGACACACGGCCCGGTGACGATGCCGGGGCGGAAGGAGGGACTCCGATGACTCGAACGCTGGTCGTGATCGGCCACGGCATGGTGGGCCACCGGCTCGTCGACCTCCTGCGCGACTCCGCGTGGCGGATCGTCGTGTTCGGCGAGGAGTCGCGCCCCGCCTACGACCGGGTGGCGCTGTCGTCCTATGTGGACACCTGGACCTCGGACGCGCTGGAGTTGCCCGCGCTGAGCGGGTGCGAGCTGCGGCTCGGCGAGAAGGTCGTGTCGGTGGACCGGGAACGGCGCGTGGTCGTCGGGGCGTCCGGTGTCGAGGTCTCCTACGACGCCCTGGTGCTGGCCACGGGGTCCGCGCCGTTCGTGCCGCCGGTGCCGGGCCGGGACCTGCCCGGTTGCCACGTCTACCGGACCATCGACGACCTGGACGACATCCGGGCGACCGTCGAGGCCGCCTCCCGGCCGGGCCGGAAGTCCGGGATGGTGCTCGGTGGTGGGTTGCTCGGCCTGGAGGCGGCCAACGCGTTGCGGGGCATGGGAGTGTCGCCGCACGTCGTGGAACTGGCGCCGCGGCTGATGCCGATCCAGGTCGACGACGGCGGTGCCTCGCTGCTGAAGCGCCTGGTCGAGAAGCTCGACCTGACCGTGCACACCGGCACCTCCGCCTCCTCGATCGAACGGGACGGGTCGCGGTTGATCGCCCGGCTGGCCTCCGGGCTGGAGCTGGACCTCGACGTCGTGGTGTTCAGCGCCGGCATCCGGCCGCGCACCGACCTGGACCTGGGCTTGGAGCTCGGGCCCCGCGGCGGGTACCTGGTGGACGCGGCCTGCCGCACCGCTGATCCCGCGGTGTTCGCCATCGGCGAGTGCGCTGCCGTCGAGGGTGTGACCTACGGACTCGTGGCGCCCGGCTACTCGATGGCGGAGGTGGTCGCCGACCAGCTTTCCGGTGGTGCGCGGGTGTTCCCCGGTGCGGACGTCTCCACGAAGCTGAAGCTGCTCGGGGTGGACGTGGCGTCGTTCGGCGACGCGCACGCGGCCACCGAGGGCGCGTTGGAGGTCGTGGTCAACAACGCGGTCGCCGGGACGTACAGCAAGCTCGTCGTGTCCGATGACGCCCGGACGTTGCTGGGTGGCGTGCTGGTCGGTGACGCCTCTTCCTACCTGTCGCTGCGGCCGTTGGTGGGCAAGGAAGTTCCGGCCGCCCTGTTGCAGCCTGGTGGCGCCGTCGACGTCGAGATGCCTGCTGACGCGCAGGTCTGCTCGTGTCTGGCGGTGACGAAGCAGACGATCACGGACGCGATCGTGTCCGGCGTGGCCTCTGATGTTGCCGAGCTGAAGGCCTGCACCAAGGCCGGTACCGGGTGTGGCTCGTGCGTGCCGATGCTCAAGAAGCTGCTGACCGAGTGCGGGGTCGAGCAGTCCAAGGCGTTGTGCGAGCACTTCACGCACTCCCGCGCGGAGTTGTTCGAGATCGTCCGGGCCACTCGGGTCACCACGTTCTCGGAGCTGGTGTCGCGGCACGGCAGCGGGCGCGGGTGTGACATCTGCAAGCCCGCGGTGGCGTCGATCCTGGCGTCTCTGGGCAACGGGCACATCCTCGGCGCCGAGCAGGTCTCGCTGCAGGACACCAACGACCGGTTCCTGGCGAACATGCAGCGCAACGGGACCTACTCCGTGGTGCCGCGGATTCCCGGCGGCGAGATCACGCCGGAGAAGCTGATCGTCATCGGTGAGGTGGCCCGGGACTTCGGGCTGTACACGAAGATCACGGGCGGGCAGCGGATCGACCTGTTCGGTGCGACCGTGGACCAGCTGCCGTTGATCTGGCGCCGGTTGGTGGACGCCGGCTTCGAGTCCGGCCACGCCTACGGCAAGTCGTTGCGGACCGTGAAGTCCTGTGTCGGCACGACCTGGTGCAGGTACGGGGTGCAGGACTCCGTGGGGCTCGCGATCGAGCTGGAGCTGCGGTACCGCGGGCTGCGGTCGCCGCACAAGCTCAAGTCCGCGGTGTCCGGCTGTGCGCGCGAGTGCGCGGAGGCGCGGTCGAAGGACTTCGGCATCATCGCCACCGAGAACGGCTGGAACCTCTACGTGGCCGGCAACGGAGGGTTCACGCCCCGGCACGCGGACCTGCTGGTGTCCGATGTGGACACCGCCACGCTGATTCAGGTGATCGACCGGTTCCTGATGTTCTACATCCGCACGGCCGACCGGCTGCAGCGCACCTCCGTGTGGCTGGAGGGCCTCGACGGCGGGCTGGACCACCTGCGCGAGGTCGTCGTCGACGACAAGCTCGGGATCTGCGCCGAGCTGGAGGCCGCGATGGCCACGCACGTCGACGACTACGCCGACGAGTGGCGTGGCGTGCTGGAGGACCCGGAGAAGCTGGCCCGCTTCACGTCGTTCGTGAACGCCCCCGGGGTGCCCGACCCCACCATCTCGTTCCGTGCCGAGCGGGGGCAGCGCGTTCCCGTGTCCCTGGGGATTCCGGAGGTCGTCAGATGATCGTCTGTGGCGTTGAGGCTCTGCGGCCAGAGCAGGGGGTGGCGGCCCTGCTGCCGGACGGATCGCAGGTGGCGGTGTTCCTGACCGCGGACGGCGAGGTGCACGCCCTGTCCAACATCGATCCCTTCAGCGGCGCGGCCGTGCTGTCCCGCGGCATCGTCGGTGATCGCGGCGGGGTGCCCGTCGTGGTGTCACCGGTCTACAAGCAGGCCTTCTCGCTGGCCACCGGTGAGTGCCTGGACTCGCCTTCGGTTTCCGTCGCCGTGCACGGGGTGCGCGTGCGTGACGGCGTCGTGGAGCTGACGTGACGGCGCCGCTGCCGTTGGCGGGGTTCACGATCGGCGTCACCGCGGCGCGCCGCGCCGACGAGCTGATCGCGTTGCTGGAACGCAAGGGAGCCTCGGTCGTGCACGGTGCTGCCCTGCGGATCGTGCCGTTGCCGGACGACGCGACTTTGCACGCGGCGACTCTTGAGTTGGTGTCGTCGCCGGTAGATGTCGTGGTGGCCACTACGGCCATTGGGTTTCGTGGCTGGTTCGAGGCCGCTGAAGGGTGGGGGCTCGCGGCTCGGCTGCACCGGGCGTTGTCCGGGGCCGTGGTGTTGCCGCGCGGGCCCAAGGCCAAGGGGGCGGTCCGTGCGGCCGGTCTTGTCGAGACCTGGTCGCCGACGTCCGAGTCGAACGCCGAGTTGCTGCAGTACCTGTTGCGACTTGGGGTTGCCGGGAAGCGGGTTGCCGTTCAGTTGCACGGGGAGCCGTTGCCGGACTTCGTCGGGTCTTTGGTCGCTGCCGGGGCGGATGTCGTGGAGATTCCCGTGTACCGGTGGGAGCCGCCGGCCGACACCGGGCCGTTGCTGCGGTTGATCGATGCCGTGGTGGCCGGGTCGGTGGATGCCCTGACGTTCACCTCGGCGCCTGCGGCTGCCTCGGTGTTGCGGTCTGCGCCCGATTTGGCGGCGTTGGTGGCGCGGTTGCGGCGGGACGTGCTGGTGGTCGGGGTTGGAGCGATCACCGCTGGGCCCTTGGTGGCGGCGGGGATTCCGGTGGTGCAGCCTGCTCGGTCGCGGATCGGGTCGATGGTCCGGGAGTTGGCCGTGGAGCTGCCTTCCCGGGCGTTGCGGTTGCGGATTGCTTCCCGGGACATGGAGATGCGGGCCCAGGCCGTGGTGGTCGACGGTGAGCTGAGGCCTGTCGCGCCTGCGCCCATGGCCGTGTTGCGGACTCTTGTGGCTGCGCGCGGGAGGGTGGTTTCCCGGCAGGAACTGTTGGCCGCGTTGCCTTCCGGTGGGGAGGAGCACGCGGTGGAGACTGCCGTTGGGCGGTTGCGGACTGCTTTGGGGGCGCCGCAGATGGTGTGCACTGTGGTCAAGCGTGGGTATCGGCTTGCGATGGAGCCCGTATGAAGCTGGTGCTGGCGTTTCACGGGACTCGGGATCCGCGCG
Organism: Lentzea sp. NPDC058450; assembly: GCF_042721395.1. NCBI lineage: Bacteria > Bacillati > Actinomycetota > Actinomycetes > Pseudonocardiales > Pseudonocardiaceae > Lentzea > Lentzea sp. NPDC058450. The sequence continues at coordinate 103,192 of NZ_JBHXLO010000007.1, read as the reverse complement.
GGTTGGCGGTGTGCGATTTGATCGCGGCCGGGGTTCGGGCTGTTGTGGACGTGCCTGTGGTGGTTGCTTACGCGGACGTGCTTGAGCCTTCGGTTCGGTCTGTTGTGGACTCGGCTTGTGTTGTGGTACCGGTGTTTCTGGCGGCCGGGTATCACGTTCGGGTCGACATTCCGGCTCAGGTCGCCGGGGTGCCCGGGGTTGTGGTGACTCCGCCGTTGGGGCTGGATGCGGTGCCTGCGGTTCGGGAGCGGTTGGTGGAGGCCGGGGTTCGGGCCGGGGATGCTGTGGTGCTGGGGGCCGCTGGGTCTTCGGATGCTTCGGCTTTGGAGACCGTGCGGGTTGCTGCCTCGATGGTGGGGGCTTGTGCTGTCGGGTATGTGGCTACGGCTTCGCCTCGGATTGCCGATGTGGTGGCTGGGGTGCGGGGGAGGCGGGTGGTTGTTGCCTCTTGGTTGCTGGCGCCTGGGGTGTTCCAGTCGACGCTGGGGCGGTGTGGGGCGGATGTGGTTGCCGCGCCTGTGGGGGCCCATCCGTTGGTTGTTGCCGCGTTGGTTGACCGGTATTACTCGGCGTTGCGTTCCAGCGGGGTTGGTTGCGTTCCGCAGTTCGTCTGACCTTGCGAGAGTTGGTTGCGCGGGTCTCGACGAAAGACCTGGGGTGTGCGATTGGGGCTTGACTTCGGGGCCCTTGCGAGGTGCTGGTCGGCCGGGAAAGGCCGGGCTGAAAAGCGCCCGGCCGAGCTCGAGAAGCTAGCACCTCGCACCCAAAGTCAAGCCCCAATCGCCTTGAGCGGTGGAACCGGCTCTGTGGCAGGCATTGGCCCGTTCGGGCTCGCCTTCGGCTTCGCGTGCCGGGTTTCGTAGGTGGGCGGCCTGCGTCGACGGCTGTCCGGTTGGGAGCGCGCGCCTGGCTTGCGACGGTGGTCGCCTTGCGTTGGCGACTGCTGTTGCTCTACCAGAGGCCTGGGGGCTCGACCTCTTCCTTGCGGGCCTTCTCCCAGCGGTACTCGCGCAGGTTGACCTTGCCGCCCAGGTTCGGGACGCCCTCCTCGTGCAGCAGCTGCAGTTGGGTGTCGCGGAGGTGCGGGGCGCAGGTGCCGTCGGCCTTGAGGACTCGTTGCCACGGGAGGTCGTGGCCGTCCTCGTTCAGGATGCGGCCGACGATGCGAGGGGTCGGGGCCTTGGCCAGATCCGCGATGTCGCCGTAGGTGGCTACTCGTCCGCGCGGGATCGCCAGGATGAACTCGCGGACTCGCTCGTGGATCTCTTCGTCCATGTGCCGAGTCTAGCTAGATGGTTTTTGCCCAGGTGGCCACTGCCTGGTGGTAGTCCGGGGCGTTCGGGGCGTAGTTGATCGAGTGGCCGTAGCCGTTGAGGACGTAGGTGTCCAGGCGTGGGGCGGCGGGGAAGAACGGGGCCTCGTCTGTTTTGAGGGCTGCTGGGCTTGAGCAGTCGCTGCCCATCAACGGGACGCCCGCGCTGCAGAAGTGGGTGTCGTTGCCGACGACGAGGAGGACCGGGACTCGGATCTGGCGGCTGATCGGGATGATCACCGTGTTGAGGAGGATGGTGTCCACGGCTTCTGTTGCCGCGAAGACGGTTTTGGTGGACTCGTCGTAGTCGATCGAGCCTGGGATGAGCGGGCCCGGTTTGTGGAACGCGTTGTAGCGGGTGTTCGGGGCTGTGGTGAGGTAGCCGGCGTCCAGGCCTGCCGGGATCATGTTGGCGAGGACCGGGACCACCGTTATGTAGTTCATCTTGTGCGTGAAGCCGGTGACGAGGACGCCGTCCACGTCCTGGTGGGTGCCTGCCTCGATCATCGCCATCGCCGAGCCGATGGAGTGGCCCGCGATGATGACCTTGGTGAAGCGCGGGCGCAGCTTTTCGATCACCTGGTGGGCCGCGCTCGCCTGGGTGGAGGCGGTGACCAGGGCGCTCAGGGGCTTCGAGCTCTTGCCGGTGCCGAGGCGGTCCAGGGCGAGGGTGGCGAAGCCCGCGTTGTTCTGGGACCGGGTGTAGGAGTGGGTCTGCGGTTCGAAGCCCACGTTCCAGTAGGTGCGGTCGTAGGTGCCGCCGGGGATCAGGACCTGGACCGTGGTGGCGCCCGGTGGGGTGCAGAGGGTGCCCGCGACGGTCTCCTGCGTGGTGATCAACGGGGTCAGGCCCACGCGGACCGGGTAGGTGACTTCCTGGCACGTGGTGGCGGCCGTTGCCGCGGCCGGGGCTAACAGGGTTCCGGTGGCGAGCAGCGCGGTGGCGCAGAGCCGGCGGAAACGCATGGGGGACCTCTCCTAGCGGGGGACGGCCTTCATCAGAAGGCCGGTGGGGTACGGGGCCGAGGTGAACTTGACCCTTGCCTGGCGGGTGGGGATCAGGCGCCATCTCGTGGCGATGGTGGCCAGGGTGATGATGAGTTCGGTCTGGGCGAAGGTGTTGCCCAGGCACTGGCGGGTGCCGCCGCCGAACGGGACGTAGGCGCCTCTCGGGAGCGACGAGGTGAAGGCAGGGGTCCAGCGGTCCGGGTTGAAGAGCGCCGGGTTCGGGAACGTGCGCTCGTCGTGGTGCAGGGCGTGCGGGCTGATGATCACCTCGGCGCCCGGTGGGAGGGTCGCGTCGCCGAGCTGCACGTCGGTCAGGGTGCGGCGCATGACGAACCAGATCGGGTACTTGCGCAGCGTTTCCTGGACGATCGACGTGGTGTAGGGCAACGACTTCAGGTCCGCGTAGGTGGGTGGGCGGCCGCCTAACACCTCGTCGAGTTCGGCGTGCAGGCGGCGTTCCACGTCCTGGTTGATCGCCACCTCGTAGAGCGCCCAGGCCAGGGCGATGGCGGTGGTCTCGATGCCCGCGGTCAGGAGCGTCAGGACCTCGTCGTAGGCCTGGGTGTCGGTCATGCGGGCGCCGTCGTCCTCGGCCAGGAGGATCATCGAGAGGACGTCGCCGTGGTCGGTGGCGTCGGCTCGCCAGCTCTCGATCACCTGCAGGACAACGGACTTCATCCGGGCGATGGCCGCGTCGAACTCGCGGTTGCCCGGCAGGGGGAGCTTCTCGACGAACGTCGGGGTCAGCGCCCTGATCATGCCCTGTTGGATGATCGTGAAGACGGACCGGCGGACCTCCTCGACGGCGTGGCGGCCGATCTCCGCGGAGAAGAGGGTCTCGCCGACGACGGTGACCGCCAGCTCCTGCATGTCGTTCTCGATGACGCGGATCTCTCCTGGTTCCCACCGCGCAGCCAGCGCAGCAGCAGCACGAGCCATTGTCGAGGCATACGCTTCAATCCGTTCGCGATGGAACGCCGGTTGCATCATCCGGCGCTGGCGCAGGTGGTGTTCGCCGTTCGACAGCAGCAGCCCGGAACCGAGGTACGGCTGGAACTTGTCGAACATGGCGCCTTTTCGAAACTTCGATCCTTGCGACACAAGCACTTCGTGGGTCAGCGCCGGGCTGGTCACGAAGTGCGCGTGTAATGGGCCGAGGTCGAGACGCACCACGTCACCGTGTTCGTGCAGCGCGTCGGTGAACTTGGCGCGCCGGGCGAGCATCGCCGGGGTGTGTCCGAGCAACGGCCAGCGGTGGGGAGCCACCGGGACTGGCATTCGGACTCCTGCGGAGTTGGGCCGAATGGGGACGGACCACCCTAGGAGCCGTTTGGGCGAAGACGACAGTGCCTGATCGGGTGGTTCGAGGGTCACTCGGATGGTTCAGTGCGCGGGCCGCTCGGGTGACTAGAGTCGTGCGTCTTCCCCGGACAGCCACGAAAACCGAAGAGGTGTTCCCCGTGGCAGAGACCCAGAACTGGGTTCCGCTCGGCATCGACACGACCGTCCCGAGCATGGCCCGCGTCTACGACTACATCCTCGGCGGCGCCCACAACTTCGCCGCCGACCGGCAGGTCGGGTCCCAGATCGAGAAGCTCGTCCCCGGACTGCCGAGCGTCGCCAGACTCAACCGCCGGTTCCTCGGCCGGGCGGTGAACTTCCTGATGGACCAAGGGGTTCGGCAGTTCCTCGACATCGGGTCTGGCATCCCGACCGTCGCGAACGTGCACGAGGTCGCGCAGACCAGGGACCCGGACGCCCGCGTCGTCTACGTCGACAAGGACCCCGTCGCGTTCGCCCACAGCCAGTTGTTGTTGGCTGACAACGAAAACGCTGCCATCGTGCAGGCCGACATGCGCGATCCGGAGGCCGTGCTGTCGAGTCCCGAGGTCGCGCGGCTGCTGCGTCTCGACGAACCGGTCGGGCTGCTGATGCTGCTCATGCTGCACTGGGTGCCCGACGAGGACAGCCCCGAGAAGCTCGTCGCCCACTACCGCGACGCCCTGCCCGCCGGCAGCTTCGTCGCGATGACGCACGTCGCCAAGGACCAGATCGACGAGAGCGTCGACCAGGCCGCCGCGGTCGTGAACCAGAGCAGGTCAGCGGACCAGATGCACATGCGGACGCACGCGCAGGTCAGCGCGTTGTTCGACGGGTTCTCGCTGGTGGAGCCCGGTCTCGTCGGCTGTGGCGAGTGGCGCCCCGACGGACCTGGCGACTTCGCGGACGAGGCGTCGATGAACATGTTCTTGTACGCTGGGGTCGGTCGTAAGGACTAAAACCACGCTGTAGTGTCGGAGGATCACACGGTTGGCGCAATGGGCGTCGACTGCCGGTAGGTAAACTGCCGGACACTCTCCAACCCATACAGGGCAACGGGAATGACGAAACCAAGCCGAAGACCCGATGCCGCTCCACTCACGGACACCGCCGCCGTCCGCGCGCGAGAAGCCTTGTCGCGCAAGTGGAGCTACCTGCTCAGCAGCGTCGTCGTAGTCGCGCTGAGCAGAGATGAGCTGGACGCCGAACTGGGCGCTCAGCTCGACGCATTGTGCGCGGCGCTGCACCACGAACCGTTCGACCCTGCTCCGTTCGAGGAGGTGGGCGAGCGGCTCGTCGCTCTCGGCTACGTCAACGAACCCGGGCTCAAGCGCACGGTCGACGTGCTGGGCAAGGGTTTGCTGGCGTTGCAGGAGTTCCGGGAGACCGACCAGCACACGGTCCGCGTCGTCGGCGGCATCGGTGCGCTGGCGTGCGGTTTCGTCGCGGCACGGGCCCGCGCGATCCTGGACCAGCAGGAGAGCATGCAGCGGTCGCTGCTCAAGGCCGCCCACGACGCGCAACGGGACCGGCGCCAGAGCGAGGCGAAGTTCGCGGGCATCGCGTCCTCGTCCACCAACGGCGTCCTGATCGTCGGCCTCGACGGCAGGCTGGCCTGGGGCAACGACTCCATCGGCGCGATCATCGGACGTCAGCCGGAACCGGGCACCCGCCTGGTCGAGCTCATCGCGCCGACCTCCATCGCCGTGTTCCGCGAGATGATGGAACGGGTGCTGGGCGAGTTCGGTGAGTTCGAACGCGAACCGATGCAGATCGTGCGCGCTGACGGGGAATTCGCCAAGGTCACGCTCACGGCGTCCCTGCTGCGCGACGACGACGGCAAGCCCAGTCACGTCCTGGTCATGGCCGATGACGACACGGAACTCGCTCTGTTGCAAGGAGAACTGCGCCGGCAGTCGCTGCACGACGTGCTGACCGGCCTGCCGAACAGGCAGTTCTTCACCACCCACCTGGAGACCGCGCTGCGCCGGGCCGACCCCGCGCTCGGCGTGACGATCTTCCACCTCGACCTCGACGCGTTCGGCCTGGTCTGCAACAGCCTCGGCGCACGGGTCGGCGAGCACCTGCTCCAGCACGTCGCCCGCAGGCTGCGCGCGGTGATGTCGAACGAGAAGTCCATGGTCGCGCGGTTCGACGGCGACGAGTTCGGCATCCTCGTGGAGAACACCCCGCAGACGCCGGACATCGCGACCACGATGGCCACCATCAACGCCGACCTCGGCGAACCGACCTATGTGGACGACCACGGCCTGGCGGTGTCGGTCAGCGCGGGCGTCGTGCACAAGCCGTCACCCGACGTCGACCCCGTCGAACTGCTGCGCACGGCCGACCTGGCGCTGCGACAGGCCAAGCGCGACCGGCGCGGTCAATGGGAGTTGTTCCACACCAACGAGGACTCCACCGGACGCCGGGACGCGGCACTCGCCGTGGTCATGCCCGGCGCGTGGGAGCAGGGCGACATCGGCGTCGTCTACCAGCCCGTCCGCGACCTCGCCACGGGCGCGCTCGCGGGCGTGGAGTCGTTGCTGCACTGGGAACTCTCCGACCGGTGCGCGGCGCTCGCCGACGAGAGCGGCCTCATCCTGCCGATGGGCGAGTGGCTGCTGCGCATCGCCGCGGGCCAGGCCCAGTGGTGGCGTCAGCGCGGCGAGCTCGACCAGCAGTTCGGCGTGCGGCTCACGCACCACCAGGCCACCGACGCGGACCTGGTGTCCCGCGTGGCGAAGGTGCTGGAGGAGACCGGGATGCCCGGCGAACGGCTGACGCTCACCATGCCCGTCGGCGTGCTGGGCGTGGCCGACGCGGCGGACAACCTCGGCACCCTCGCGGACATGGGCGTGCGGATCGCGCTCGACGACTTCGGCCTGGGGCCGCGCGACCTGGTGTGGCTCACGGACCTGCCGATCGTGTCCGTGCTCGTGCCGAAAGACCTGGTGCGGCGGCAGGATCCGCGGTCCACGGCGTTGATCCAGGCCGTGCACGACGTGGGCGTGAACCTCTGCGTCGACGGCATCGAGACCGCCGAGCAGGCGAATTGGTGGGCGGAGGCGGGCGCCGACCTCGCGATCGGCCCGCACTTCGGCGCACCGAAGGACGCGGGGGAGTTCCTCCGCACGCTGCGGGACTGAGAGGGGGAGCGTTGTCTCGCAACGCTCCCCGGACCGCGACGCTGGGAACGCTGCCCTGCAACGTTCCCAGCGTCTTGCCTAGATGCTCCGCTGCCAGGCGACCAACGCCGCGTGGTAGGCGTCGGCGCTCTTCGTGTCGAAGTTGAACACGTGCCCGTACCCGTTGACGACGTACCCGTCGAGGCGCGGTGCGCTGGGGTAGAAGGGCTTCTCGGACCTGACCAGTGCCGGCGCGGACGAGCAGTCGGCGCCCAGCGGCGGGGTGCCGCAGAAGTAGTCGGCTGAGGTCTGCATGGTCATCACCGGCACGTCGATCGCGGCGCTGACCGGCAGCACCAGGTTCGACATCAACGCCGTGGTGACGAACTCACCGGCGGACACGACGTCCTTGTTCGCCTCGTCCCAGGCGGTCACGGCGGCAACCTCGGGGCCGGGCGCGTGGAACATGCGGTAGCGGCTGCCGGCCACCGTCGTCAGGTAGCCGACGTCGAGACCGCGCAGGCCGAGCTTCAGGTCGAGCGGCGCGGGGATGAGGTTCGTCAGCGCGGGAACGGCCCTGACGTAGTCCCACTGGTGCGTCATGCCGGTGACCAGGACGCCGTCGACGTCCTTGTACGTGCCCGCCTCCGCCATCGCGATGGCCGAGCCGATGGAGTGGCCGCCGACGATCACCTTCGTGAACCGCGGCCGCAGCTTCTCGATGACCTGGTGCACCGCCTGGGCCTGGTTCGGCACGTCGACCAGGATGCTCAACGGCTTGGTGGACTTGCCGGAACCGATGCGGTCCACGGCCATCGTGGCGATGCCCGCGCCGTTCATCGCGCGCGTGACCGACCGCTTGTCGCCGTCGACCGGGATGTCCCAGTAGCCGCTGGTGTACGTGCCGCCGGGAACGAGCACCTGCAACGTCTTCGCGCCCTGAGGCACGCACAGACGGCCGTACATGGTCTGCCTGATGAGTCCGAACTGGACGGGGGTGTAGACGTCCTCGCAGCTCGTCTGGGCGCTCGCCGGCGTGGGAACCGGTATGAGCGCGGCGAGCAGCACGGCGGCACAGAGCCGACGGAAACGCATGGGGGAACAACCTCCAGCTAGCGGGGGACGACCTTCATCATCAGGTCGTTGGGGTAGGCCGCGTTGGTGAACCTGGTGCGCACGGGCCGGTCCGGGACCAGCCGGTAGCGCCGGCAGACCGTCGCCACCACGATGGCGATCTCGGTCAGGGCGAAGTGGTTGCCGATGCACTGGTGGATGCCGCCGCCGAACGGCACGAAGGCGCCCTTGGGCAACTCCTTGGCACGCTCGGGAATCCACCGGTCCGGGTCGAAGCGCTCGGGGTCCGGGAAGTGCACGGGGTCGTGGTGCATCGTGTGCGGGCTGAGGATGACCTCGGTGCCGGGCGGCAGGACCGCACCGCCGAGCTCGACCTCCACGGCCGTGCGGCGCATCACGAGCCACAGCGGGTACTTCCGCAGCACCTCGGTCGCCACCCGCCCGAGGTAGGGGAGTTTCGAAATGTCGTCGATCGTGACTTCCCGATCTCCCAACACTTCTTCGAGCTCCGCCAGCACCTGTCGTTCGACGTCGGGGTTGGCGGCGATCTCGTGGAAGATCCAGGCGAGCGCGAGCGCGGTCGTCTCGATGCCCGCGGTCAGCAGCGTGATGACCTCGTCGAAGACCTGGTCGCCGGTCATGGGTTCGCCGGTCTCGGGGTCGCGCGCCATCAGCAACGTCGACAGCAGGTCGCCGTGGTCGGTGTCGTCACCGCGGCGGCTCTCGATCACCTCGGTCACGATCGCGCGCATCCGGGCGATGGCCTCGTCGAACTCGCGGTTGGCCGGGATGGGCAGCTTCTCCACGAACCCCGGCGAGAGCGCGCGCATGAGGCCGTTGCGGATGATCACGAAGACCGAGCGGCGGGCCTCGTCGATGGCCTTCCGGCCGATCTCGGTGGAGAACAGCGCCTCGCCGACGATCGTGACCGCGAGCCCCTGCATGTCGGCTTCGAACTGCCTGACCTCACCGGGCTGCCAGCCGTCCACGACCTCGGTGGCGGCGCGGCGCATGATCTCGGCGTACCCGGCGATCCGGTCGCGGTGGAACGCGGGCTGCATCATCCGGCGCTGGCGCAGGTGGAACGCTCCGCTCGACACCGCGAGGCCGTTGCCGACGAACGGGCGGAACTTGTCGTACATCCGGCCCTTGTGGAACTTCGACGCGTCGGTGACCAGCACCTGGTGCGTCACCCGCGGGCTGGCGGCGAAATAAGCGCGTAAGGGACCGAGGTGGACTTCGACGAGATCGCCCTGACCTCGTAAATTCCCGGTGAAAGCGAATCTCTTCCGCAGCATCGGCACGGTGTGCCCGAGAAATGGCAGCCGACCGGGTGCCACCGGGACGGACATCGTCGCTCCTACGCGAGGCGGAAAGAGATCGAGTCACCCTATGAGTCGTTCGGTTGAGAGTGACAGTGCCCGATCGGGTGGCTTGCGTTCACACGTGCGGCGTAACCATGTCCGGTTTGTGCGTGACTAAGCTAGTGCGTCCGCAACCCGATAGAGGTGGGGTCGTCGTGTCCGACGGGCAGAACTGGATTCCGCAGAGCGTAGACGTCTCGGTGCCGAGTGTCGCGCGGGTGTACGACTACCTGCTCGGGGGCGCGCACAACTTCGCGGTCGACCGTCTGATGGGCGACAAGGCCGAGGAGATGATGCCGAACTCGCGGAGCGCGGCCCGGCTGAACCGGGCCTTCCTGCGCCGCGCGGTGCGGTTCATGACCGACCAGGGCGTGCGGCAGTTCCTCGACATCGGCTCGGGCATCCCGACCGTGGCCAACGTGCACGAGGTCGCGCAGGACGAGGCTCCGGAGTGCCGCGTCCTGTACGTCGACCGCGACCCGGTGGCCGTGGCGCACGGCGAGCTCATCGTCGCCGGCAACGACAAGGTCGGCGTGCTGCAGGCCGACATGCGCGACCCGGAGAGCATCCTCACGAGCCCGGAGGCGAACCGGCTGCTCGACTTCGATCAGCCGATCGGGCTGCTGATGCTGTTCATGATCCACTGGGTGCCGGAGGACGCGGACCCGCAGGGGCTGATGAAGCGGTACCGCGAGGCGTTGCCCAGCGGGAGCTTCCTCGCGATCTCGCACATGGCCGGTGACCACGTGAACGACGAGGCCAGGAGCGTCACGGACCGGTTGGCCAAGTCCGGCGGCGACGCCGTCACCTATCGTGATCGGTCCGAGATCGAGGGCTTCTTCGGTGATTTCGACCTGGTGGAACCGGGTCTGGTCAAATTCGCCGAATGGCGACCTGGTGGCCCCGGTGACATCTCCGACGACCCCGCGGTGAACAACGTCGCGTTCGCGGCGGTCGGTCGAAAGCCATAGAAGATATCGATAGAGTGAAGTCGATTCACGCTGCCGGTTGAGGTGGGATCGACGCTGCGTGGGTAAACTGCCGTACCTCAAGAGCCCATTGCGAGGCAGCCCCGAATGTCCAACCCGAGTCGAATAACTCGTGTTACGCCCTCGCCGCAGGACAATGCCAGGGCGCGGATGACGCTTGCCCGGAAATGGTCGTACAAGCTGCTCGGCGCCGTCGCCATTCCGATGGGCCGGGACGACCTCGACCAGGAGCTGGCGCTCCGGCTCGACGCGTTGTGCTCGATGCTGCACGCCGAGCCGTTCGCGACGACCCCGATCGAGGGTGCCGGCGCGGATCTGGCCACGCTCGGTCACCTCGGCAAGCACGGTCTGCGCTGCACCGCGGAGGTGCTCGGCAAGGGCCTGCTGGCGCTGCCCGAGTTCCAGCCCGTGTCGCAGTACGCGGAACGGATCGCGCTCGCCATGGGTGCGCTCGGCGCCGGTTTCACCGCGGCCAACGCGGAGTCCGTGCTGGCGCAGCAGGAGAGCATGCAGCGGTCGTTGCTCAAGGCCGTCCGCGACGCGAACTGGAACCTCAAGGAGAGCGAGGCCCGCTTCAACGAGGTCGTCACGTCGTCCACCAACGGCGTGCTGATCACCGACCTCGAAGGCAGGCTCATCACCGTCAACGAGGCCATCGGCGAGATCCTCGGCCGCACGCCGGACGAGCTCGTCGGCACGCCGTTGCTCGACCTGATCGAGCCCGCGTTCACCGAGATGCTGCGCGAGGCGATGACCGACCTCGCCGCCGGTGCCGTCGACCGCGTCCAGCAGTCGCAACGGTTGCTGCGCCAGGACGGCGAGTCCGCCCGCGTGACGGTGACGGCGTCGTTGCTGCGCGGCGCCGACGGCAAGCCGAACCACTTCGTCGTGGTGGTCGAGGACGGCACCGAGCTGGAGCTGCTGCAGAGCGAGCTGAAGCGGCAGTCGCTGCACGACCCGCTGACCGGGTTGCCGAACCGCCAGTTCTTCACCACGCAGCTGGAGACCGCGCTGCGCAAGGCCGATCCCGAGCACGGCATCACGGTCTTCCACCTCGACCTCGACGCGTTCGGCATGCTGCGCGACAGCTTCGGCGGCCGCGTCGTCGAGCGCTACCTCCAGCACGTGGCCGGACGGCTGAAGGCGTTGCTGGCGGGCGAGAAGGTCATGATCGCGCGGTTCGGCGGTGACGAGTTCGGCGTGCTGCTGGAGAACACGGCGGCCACGCCCCGCATCGACACGATCATGAAGAGCATCAACGAGGACCTGATGTCCGAGCCGACGTACGTCGACGGCCACGGGGTGTCGGCGTCGATGAGCGCGGGCGTCGTGCACCGGCCGGGGTACGACCAGGAACCGCTCGACGTGCTGCGCTCGGCGGAGAGGTCGTTGCGCCGCGCCAAGAAGGGCAGGCGCGGCCAGTGGGAGCTGTTCCACGCGGGCCAGGACGCCGAGGAACGCCGCGACGACGCGCTGGCCGTGGCGATGCCGGCCGCGTGGGAGAACGGCGACGTCACCGTGCGGTACCGGCAGATCGTGCGACTGTCGACCGGTGAGGTCTCGGGCGTCGAGGCGGAGTTGTTCTGGGACACCGACTCCGGCCCGCTGGACCACGACCGGTGCGCCGGGCTGGCCGAGCAGACCGGCCTGATCCTGCCCCTGGGCGGCTGGCTGTTGAAGGTCGCCGGTGGTCAGGCCGCGTGGTGGCGGCAGCGCGGGCAGTTCGACCTGCCGCTGGCCGTGCGGCTCACCGCGCACCAGGCGTCCGACGCGGACCTGGTCTCGCGCGTCGTGGAGGTGCTCGACGAGATCGGCGTGCCATCGGAGATGCTGATGGTCAGCGTGCCCGGTGGCGTGCTGACGCTGCCCGACGCCGTCGACAACCTCGCCGTGCTGACCCGGATGAACGTGCTGACCGCGATCGACGACTTCGGCATGGGACCGCTGGACTTCGGCCTGCTCGCGTCCGACGTGCCGGTGCGCGCCGTGCGAGTGGCACGCGACCTGGTGGCGTCGCGATCCCCTTATGTGGCGGCGTTGTTGCCGTTGCTGCGCGAACGCGGCGTGCGGGTGGCCGTCGAGGGGATCGGGGACGCGGAGCAGGCGGCGTGGTGGCGTGACGCCGGTGCGGACTTCGCGACCGGAGACGCGTTCGGGGTTGCCCGTGAAGCCGGAGAGTTCCTGTTGGATCTCCGGTGACCGGACGGGGTCGGGGTCACGTCCGGCCACCGGAGGAGTTCTCGGTGTCTAGCCAGTGAACTTCGCCAGCGCCTTGGTGAATTCGTAGGTCTGCTGGTTGATACCGCTGCATGAGGAGCTCATGGCTCCGCAGTTACCGCGGTCGCGGTTCACGGCCCAGAAGCTGACCCGCGACAGGTGCTTCGAGTTCGCCCACGTGACGATGTCGCGGAAGTTCTGCGGGGTGACGGTCTCGCCGGTGTCGGTCTTGCCGTTCATCGACGACAGGCCGCTGCGCCGGTAGGCCGCGTCGTCGGTCAGCCCGAACGTCGACTTGACGTGGTTCTTCAGCCCGTCGACCGCGGACTTGGTGTACGCGAACATGTCGCCGCCGCTGCCCCAGTCGAACGGCATGACGGCCCAGGTGTCGATCGGCGCATTCAGTTCCTTGGCTCGCGTGACCAGCCGCTTGCCCCACGAGTTCGGGCCGGTGCGGTCCGTCGGCATGGTGATGACGGTCTTCACGCTCGGGTTGTTCTGCTTCACGATCTTGAGGGCGCCGAGCACGCGGTCCTGCGTGGTGTTGTTCTCGAACTCGGCGGCCTCGATGTCGATGTCGATCGCCTTGAGCTGGTAGGCGTCGATCACCTTCTGGTAGGCGCCGGCCAGTGCCGCGGGGCTCGAGCAGAACTGGCCGAGCTTGTTGCCGGACCAGCCGCCGATCGACGGCACCGCGTCGCCGCCGGCCGCTCGGATGTTGTTGATGAGGGTCTTGTCCGAGCCGGTGAGGCTGCGGGTGCCGTCCCACTTCGGGTTGCAGGTGCCGTCGCTCAGGATGAAGGCGAGGGTGAACGACTTGATGCCCGTCTGCTGCATCACCGTGGCGGGGTTCGGCTGGCCGCCCCACTGGTAGAGGTAGGGGGCTGCGAGTACCGGGTTGACGGCGGCCTGTGCGGTCGTGGGCAGCATGATCGCCGCGCAGGTGGCAGCGACTGCGCCGACTAGGAACCGCTTCATCAGTCCTCCAAAGACTGCTCGGTCCAGGGCGGCGGAGCTGGCAGTGAGGGGGCTCACAACGGTTCTAAAAGTGGACTAGACCACCTGGATCTGTCAAGAAGGTAGACGAAATCGGGTGGCAGCGTTTCGAAACTTGTCCGGTGGCCGGTTTGGGTCGCCTTGGGTCGCCTTGGGGTGGTGGCTGGGTTGGGGGCAAAGACGAACTGCGGACGAGCGTGGTCGAGTCATCGCCGCTGGCGCGTCGATAGAGATTGGGGCTTGACTTCGGGGCCCTTGCGAGGTGCTGATCGGCCGGAAAAGGCCGGGCTGAAAAGCGCCCGGCCGAGCTCTCGAAGCTAGCACCTCGCACCCAAAGTCAAGCCCCAATCTCTTTGCAGCGTGGGCACGTTGGCAGCGCACGTCACCGTTACCGCTTGACCGGAGCCAAGAGGTAAGGACGCCTCGCCTTCGGCATTGCGCTCGGGTCTTGGCCGGGCGCTCGGCTGCGCCATCGCGATGCTTGCGCTCAGACGGGCTCGCCTTCGGCATCGCGAGTCCTAAAGCCATTGGTACCCGGCAAGGCCCATCCGTCTTGCCTCACTCCGCCCCGCCCCGCCCTGGCCCCGCTGCGCCTTGCCTCGCTGCGCCTTGCCCCGCCTGGCCCTGCCCCGCCTCCGCCCTGCCCCGCCTCCGCCCTGCCCCGCCCGGCCCTGCCCCGCCTCCGCCCTGCCCCGCCTCCGCCCTGCCCCGCCCGGCCCTGCCCCGCCTCCGCCCTGCCCCGCCTCCGCCCTGCCCCGCCTCCGCCCTGCCCCGCCTCCGCCCTGCCCCGCCTCTGCCCGGCCCGGCCCTGCCCTGCCCCGCCTCTGCCCGGCCTTGCCCTCCACCCCCGGCTCGCCCTCGTCCCTGCCTGGCCCGGCATCGTTGCTGCTCCGGCGGGGTGTGGCGATCTTGTCGGTGGTGCGTGGTGGAATCGGGGGGTGGCACTTGCACCTCATCTGGTTCGCCGGAAGCCGGAGACGCGGCCGCGTCCTCGGTGGGACGCCGCTGCCCAGCGGGTCTTCGCGGCGGAGGGTTTTGTTCGCGTGCTCGGGGGGCCTGGTACTGGAAAGACGACGTTGCTCGCCGAGTTGGCTGCCCATGTGGTGTTGGAGGGTGGGGCCGATCCCGAGAACGTGTTGGTGTTGACGGCCAACCGGCGGGCTTCGGTGGCGTTGCGGGCTCGGATCACGCAGTTGTTGACCGGGCGGTTGTCTGCTGTTCGGGAGCCGTTGGTTCGGACTGTGCACTCGTACGCGTTCGCGGTGTTGCGGAACCAGGCTGTGTTGATGGGGGAGCCGCCGCCTCGGTTGTTGTCCGGGCCCGATCAGGACGCGATGGTTCGGGAGTTGCTGGCGGGCGACGTCGAGTTGGGGGCGTTGCAGTGGCCGGAGAGGTTGCGGCCTGCGCTGGAGTTGCCCGGGTTTGCTCATGAGCTGCGGGATTTGTTGCTCAGGGCTGCTGAGCGGGGGCTTGGGCCCGAGGATCTGATCGAGCTCGGGGAGGAGCACGGGCGGGACGTGTGGGTTGCGGCCGGGCGGTTCGGGGCCCAGTACGAGGCGGTCAACCTGTTGTCCGGGATGGACTCCGCCACGGCTTATGCGCCTGCTTACGACGCTGCCGAGTTGGTGTCGTCGGCTTATGCGGCGTTCGTGAACGACGAGGACCTGTTGTTCGCTGAGCGGCGGCGGATCAGGTACTTGCTGGTGGACGACGCGCAGCATCTGGATCCGATGCAGTACTCGTTGGTGCGGTCGTTGGGGTCGCAGGCCGCTCGGTTCGTGCTGGCCGGGGATCCGGACCAGGCGATCTTCACGTTCCGGGGGGCCGATCCGGAGATCCTCCGGGACGCGGACGGCGAGACCGCGGTGTTGAAGCAGTCGCATCGGATGATGCCCGAGGTTCGGGACGCGGTGGCGAGGCTCGCCGCGCGGTTGCCCGGGGCTTCGCCGGCGAGAGTGGTTGACCCTGTTGACGGTGAGGGGTCGGTGCAGGTTCGGTTGCTCGCTTCGTCCGCTCAGGAGGCGGCGTGGGTGGCGGACCAGTTGAGGCGGTCGCATCTGGCCGACGAGGTGCCCTGGTCGCAGATGGCCGTGGTGGTGCGGTCGGCGACGTTGTCGTTGCCGGTGTTGCAGCGGGCGTTGCTCGCGGCCGGTGTGCCGGTGTCGGTTTCGTCGGACGAGTTGCCGTTGGCGCAGCAGCCGTCCGTGCGGCCGCTGTTGGCGTTGGTCCGGGCCGCTGCGGCGCCTGGGTCGTTGGACGAGGACACGGCTTCGATGTTGTTGTCGTCCAGTTACGGTGGTGCGGATCCGTTGGCGCTGCGCAGGTTGCGGCGCGGGTTGCGCAGGCTGGAGATGGCCGCGGGGAACGATCGGCCCAGCGGCGAGTTGCTGGTCGAGGTCGTGGAGACGGGTGACCGGCTGGCGGCTCTGGAGGACGTCGAGTCGATGCCCGCTCGGCGGATCGGGCATCTCCTTGCGTTGGCGCGCAAGGCGATCGAGGCGGGCAAGTCCGTCGAGGTCGTGTTGTGGGACCTGTGGACGGCTACCGGGCTGCAGGAGCGGTGGGTGGCGCAGTCGGCCCGGCGCGGGATGCCCGGCATGCAGGCCGACCGGGACCTGGACGCGATCGTGGCGTTGTTCGAGGCCGCGGCGAAGTACGTCGACAGGTTGCCGGGGTCCGGGGCGGCCGGGTTCGCGGACTACCTGGAGTCGCAACGGATCGTCGGCGACACGCTGGCCGCCTCGGCGCCGACCGGCGAGGCGGTGTCGGTGCTGACGGCGCACTCGGCGGCCGGGCGCGAGTGGGAAGTCGTTGCCGTGCCCGGGGTTCAGGAGGGCAGCTGGCCGGATCTGCGGTTGCGCGGCACGGTGCTGGGTGTCGAACGCATGGTGGACGTGCTGGCCGGGCTGGAACCGTCGGTGTCCCAGGTGGCGCCGATCCTCGCGGAGGAACGCCGGTTGCTGCTGGTCGCGGCCTCGCGGGCGCGGTCCAAGCTGCTGGTCAGCGCGGTCAGGGGCGAGGACGAGCAGCCGTCGCGGTTCCTCGACGAGATCGAGTCGTCCGCTGAGGACGAACGCAAGCTGCACCGCCCGCAACGCGGGCTGGTGCTGGGCGAGCTCGTCGGCGAGCTGCGCAAGGTGGTCTGCTCGGACACCGAGTCGCCTGAACGCAGGGAACGGGCCGCCACCCAGCTCGCCAGGCTCGCCGAGGCGGGCGTGCCGGGTGCGCACCCGGAGTCCTGGTACGGCCTGGCCGAGGTGTCGGTGGACGCTCCACTGTGGACCGAGGACCAGAAGGTCAGCGTGACGCCCTCGACCATCGAGGTGATCACGAAGTGCCCGCTGCGGTGGGTCGTCGAACGGCACGGCGGCCAGGACCCGGCCGAGCTGGCCTCGGTCACCGGCACGCTGGTGCACGCTCTGGCGCAGGCGGCGGCCAGCGGCGCGGACTCCCAGCAGCTGCGGGTGAAGCTCGACGAGGCGTGGGCCGCGGTGGACGCGGGTGCGCCCTGGTTCTCCCGCCGCGAACGCCTGCGCGTCGAGAAGATGCTCGACACGTTCCTCGCCTGGCTGACCATGAGCCGCACCCAGCTCACCCAGGTCGCCGTCGAGGAGGAGATGGTCGTCGAGGTGCCCAAGCGCGACGGCGGGCCGTGGCTCCAGGTCCGGGGCCGCGTCGACCGGCTGGAACAGGACGAGAACGGCCGCCCGGTCGTGATCGACCTCAAGACCGGCAAGAGCCCGGTGTCCAAAGAGGCGTCGCAGGAACACCCGCAGCTCGCGGTGTACCAGCTCGCCTCGTCGCTGGGCGGCTTCACCCACATCGGACTCGGAACGGAGCCGGGCGGCGCGCGCCTGCTCTACGTGGCGAAGGAGGACAAGAAGACAGGAGCCGTCGAACGCACCCAGGCCCCGCTCGACGAGCAGGGTGTGCAGGCGTGGCTCGAGGTCGTGCAGGGCGCGGCGGAGTCCGTGCTCGGGCCCGAGTACACGGCGCGGGAGAACGCGGACTGCGACCGCTGCCCGGCGCGCACGACGTGCCCGGTGCACCCCTCCGGGCGTCAGGTGAGTGAGTAAGAGTCGTTGACCTGCGCGTTTCCTGAACCAGAACGGTCGGCGAACACACCGTCCCGGGTGGTGCGGGCGCGCACGGGCCGGGTAGGAAGATGTACTGGTGACCGTCAGCCCGTTTGAGATCGCTGAGGCGCTCGGGCTGAACAAGCCGACACCCGAGCAGGCCGAGGTGATCGCCGCACCCGCGCAGCCCGCGCTGGTCGTGGCGGGCGCCGGTGCCGGCAAGACCGAGACCATGGCCGCGCGGGTCGTGTGGCTGGTCGCGAACGGCCTCGTGCAGCCCGACCGCGTGCTCGGCCTGACGTTCACGCGCAAGGCCGCGCGTCAGCTCGCCGACCGCGTGCGGGCGAGGCTGCGCAGGCTCGCGGGATCGTCCCTGCTGGACGATCTCGACCCGAGCGGCGAGCGCAAGATGTCCGTGCTGACCGGCGAACCCGTGGTGCTGACCTACCACGCCTACGCGGGCCGCCTGGTCACCGAACATGGGCTGCGGCTGCCGGTCGAGCCCGGCGTCCGGCTGCTCACCGAGACGGCGTCCTGGCAGCTCGCGCACCGGGTCGTGTCGACGTGGGCGAAGGACCTCGACACCGACAAGGTGCCCGCGACGATCACGGGCTACCTGCTGTCGCTGGCGGGCGAGCTGGGCGAGCACCTCGTGACGCCGGACCAGCTGGAACAGCACGCGCACGAGCTCACGGCGTTGATCGAGAACGCTCCGCGCGCCCCGCGGCAACGGGACGCGCTGCCGGAGAAGCTCAAGGAAGTCGTTGCGGCGCAACGGCTGCGGATCGCGCTGCTGCCGTTGCTCGACGCCTACCAGCAACGCAAGCGCAAGGAGGCCGCGCTCGACTTCGCCGACCAGATGTCGCTGGCGGCGCAGCTCGCCCAGTTCGAGGAGGTGGCCTCGGGCGAACGCGAGCGGTACGGCGCGGTGCTGCTGGACGAGTACCAGGACACCGGTCACGCGCAACGCGTGCTGCTCAGGTCGTTGTTCGGCGACGGCAAGCCGATGCCGGTGACGTCGGTCGGCGACCCCGCGCAGGCCATCTACGGCTGGCGCGGCGCGTCCGCGGCGAACCTGCCGCGCTTCGCCGACGACTTCCCGCCCACGAAGAAGTTCGGGCTGCTGACCAGCTTCCGCAACCCGCCCGAGGTCCTCGAGCTCGCGAACGCCGTCTCGCTGCCGTTGCGCGAGGCCGGTCTGGACGTCGAGGAGCTGCGCGCACGGCCGGGCGCCGGACCGGGTGACGTCCGGCTCGCGCTGCACGAGAACATCCGCCAGGAGCTCGACTGGATGGCGGACAACCTCGCCGCGCAGTGGGAAGCGCACCTGGACGCCGAGGGCGTGCCGCCGACCGCGGCCGTGCTGGTGCGCCGCAGGTCGGACATGGCCGCCATCGCCGCCGCCCTGCGCGAACGCGGCCTGCCGGTCGAGGTCGTCGGGCTCGGCGGCCTGCTGGACGAACCCGAGGTGCGCGACCTGGTGTCCGCGCTGCGGGTCCTCGTCGACCCGCTGGCCGGCACGGCCGCCGCCCGCCTGCTCACCGGCTCGCGCTGGCGGCTCGCCGCCGTGGACCTGGCCGCGCTCTGGAAGCGGGCGCGTGAACTCGCCGGTGTCGCACCCCGGCAGTCCGTTGTGGACGATCCGCTGATGGTCCTCGCCGACGCGCTGCCCGGTGAGCACGCCGAACAGGCCGGCCTGGCCGACGCGCTGGACGACCCGGGCGACCCCGACGCGTACTCGACCGACGGCTACCGGCGCATCCGCAGGCTCGGCGGCGAGCTCGCGGCGTTGCGGCGCAGGCTCGACCAGCCGTTGCCCGAGCTCGTCGCCGACGTCGAACGCACCCTGCTGCTGGACATCGAGTCGATGTCGCGGCCCGGCATGGTCGGCCGCGCCCACCTCGACGCGTTCTCCGACGTCGTCATGGACTTCGCCGCCGCCTCGCCGTCCGCGACGCTGCCGTCGCTGCTCGACTACCTCTACACCGCCGAGCACGCCGAGGACGGCCTGGAACCCGGCGAGGTCGAGGTCTCCGAGGACCGCGTGCAGATCGTCACCGTGCACTCCGCGAAGGGCCTGGAGTGGCACATCGTCGCGCTGCCGCACCTGGTCCGCGACGTGTTCCCGGGCCGCAAGAAGTCCTCGTGCTGGCTCAAGAACGTCACCGAGTTGCCCGCCTCGCTGCGCGGCGACTCGGCCGACCTCCCGGTGCTGCGGCTGTCCGCGGGCTTCAACCGCAAGGAGGTCGACGAGGCCCTCGCGATCCACACCGAGGAGTTCGAGGAACGCCGGCTCGTCGAGGAACGGCGCCTGTTCTACGTGGGCGTGACCAGGGCCGAGCACAGCCTCCTCATGTCGGGCCACTGGTGGGCGGAGGCGGGCGACAAGCCGAAGGGTCCGTCGGTGTTCCTGCGCGAGATGCACGAGGTCTTCGAACGCGAGAACCCGCCCGGCGACATCAGCGCGTGGGCCCCGGAACCCGAGGCCG
This sequence comes from Lentzea sp. NPDC058450, assembly GCF_042721395.1. Taxonomy (NCBI): domain Bacteria; kingdom Bacillati; phylum Actinomycetota; class Actinomycetes; order Pseudonocardiales; family Pseudonocardiaceae; genus Lentzea; species Lentzea sp. NPDC058450. The sequence continues at coordinate 83,219 of NZ_JBHXLO010000007.1, read as the reverse complement.
ACACCCCGAACCCGCTGGCCGAGGACGTGAAGTCGTCGATCTGGCCCGCCGACCCGCTGGGCAAGCGCCGCGACGCCGTCGTCGAGGGCGCCGAGATGGTGCTGGCCGCCCTCGACCAGCTGCGCAACGCCCCGCCGGAGCCGTTGGCGTTGATCTTCGACGAACCGGCGGAAGCCGAGGTCGTGGACGAGGACTACCCGCCGCCCACCGACGAGCCCCCGGACGACGACTTCCCGCCGGAGCCCGAACCGCTGCCCGACGACGTGGTCCCCGACGACCCGGAGATGCCCGAGGAGGCCGACCCGGAGGGCTGGGCGAAGGACGTCGACGTGCTGCTGGCCGAACGCGCCGCGTCGCAGAACCGCCGCGAGCAGGTCCTGCTGCCCGACCACCTGTCGGTCTCGCAGCTCGTCGAACTGGCCAAGGACCCCGACCTGCTGGCCCGCCGCCTGCGCCGCCCGCTGCCGTTCCCGCCGAACCCGCTGGCCCGGCGCGGCACGGCCTTCCACACCTGGCTGGAGAACCGCTTCGGCGCGACCCGGCTGCTGGACCTGGACGAACTGCCCGGCGCCGGGGACGCCGACGCCTCACCGGACGCCGACCTCGAACGCCTGAAGGAGTCGTTCCTCGCGAGCGACTGGGCCGAGCGCACCCCGCACGACGTCGAGGTGCCGTTCGAGGCGGAGTTCGACGGCATCTCGGTGCGCGGCCGGATGGACGCCGTGTACCGGGACCCGGACGGCTGGACGGTCGTCGACTGGAAGACCGGCGCGGTGCCGGACGCCGAGGCGTTGCCGGCGCTGTCCGTGCAGCTGGCGGCCTATCGGCTGGCCTGGGCGGCGTTGATGAACGTGCCGCTGGAGCAGGTGCGGGCGGCGTTCCACTACGTGCGGCACGACCACACGGAACGGCCGGCGGACCTGCTCGACGAGCAGGGGTTGAAGGACCTGATCCGGTCCGTGGGCTGAGCTTCAGGCCTGCTGGCTGGAGCCTGCGGGCGCGTGCGACTCCTTGAGGACCCGTTCGTACAGGACCTCCAGCAGCCACCGCCCGAAGAGCGACGGCCCGAACTCCGGCGAGCGGTCCTCCGGCGGCACCATCAGGTCCGCGGTGGTGTCGTCGCCGACCACGACACCGATGCCGTAGTAGTCGAGCTCGATGTACGACCAGGCCTGGGACTCGTCGGTGCGGGGGAGCATCACCGCGCACGGGGCCAGGGTCAGGAGGGTGCCGCACGACTGGAGCGCGCGGTCCGTCGTGGACTCGCTCACCAGGACACCCACCAGCTCGACGGCGGCCACCGGGAGGCGGTCGTGCACGGCGGGCTCGAACCAGGAGCGGAACCACGACGGGTCGGCTCTGGGCGGCCAGCCGTTCTGGGTTCTCCACTCGTGCACGTCGGGGAGCAGGCGCACGACCGCGGACACCTGCTGGCCCAGGACGGCGACGTCGGGTACGACGACTCCGTCCCAGCCGAGCGCGGTGGCCGCGCGCTGAAGAAGCGTGTGCACAGGGCGCATCCTAAGGTTCCTCGCACGGAAAATGACAGCGTTTGCGGGGCACTTGGTTAAGGATTACCCAGGGTGGTCATGGGGACGCTTTCGCGACTTTCCACGCCCATGCGACGAGCGGGATCTGCAGGGGCAGACGGCCGTAGGCGATGGCGCGGGCTTTGGGGGATTTGTCCCGGAAATCCAGAGCCATTTTCACATTCGCCGGGAAGACGGCCACGAACAGCGCGGCGGCGGCGAATCCGCCCAGGCGGCGCGTGCGCGGGGTGGCGACGGCCGCGGCGACCGCGAGCTCCGCGACTCCGGACGCGTACGTCCACTGCCGCGGGGTGCCGGGCAGTGAGCGGGGAACGATCGCGTCGTAAGGCTTCGGCCTGGTGAAGTGGGTCGCTCCTGCCAGGCCCAGCAGCGCGGCCAGTGCCAGCGCCGACCGCGTTCGGGAACGGGTTGGTTCCATGGCGTCACCATGTCATGCCTACGCCGCGTAGGCGAGATGGGGCTGGCCTATTGTCCACGAGCGTGGCAGGTGATTCTCGTCATTCCGCACCCTCCGAACGCGCCGCCGTCGCCGCGCTGGCCGATTCCTTCGTGGCCGGCCTGTGCGAGTGGATCAGGATTCCCGGCATCGGCGTCGACCCCGCGCACCACGCCGACGTGCGGAGATCTGCCGAATGGCTGGCGGATCGGCTGACCGCGGACGGCTGGCCCGAGGTCGCGGTCTGGGGTGACGGACCGGCGCTTCCCGCCGTGTTCGCGTGCTGGCCCGCCGAAGATCCGCAGGCCCCTGTGGTCCTCGTCTACGGCCACCACGACGTGCAGCCCGTCGACCCGGTCGACCGGTGGGAGCACCCGCCGTTCGAGCCCGTGATCAGCGGCGACGAGCTCCTGGGGCGTGGCGCGAGTGACGACAAGGGGCAGGTCGCGATGCACCTGCTCGGCGTTCAGGCACATCTGGCGGCCACCGGACAGAAATCACCGGGCGTCACGCTGAAGCTGTTCGTCGAGGGCGAGGAGGAATCGGGGTCGCCGCACCTGCGAAAGCTCCTGGAAGATCATCGGGAATCGCTCGCGTGCGATCTCGTCGTGTTCACCGACACCGCATTGCACGAACGGGACGCGCCCACGGTGAACACCGGGCAGCGCGGTGTTCTCGGCGGTGAGATCACGTTCTTCGGCGGCACCGACGACGTCCATTCCGGACGCGCGGGTGGTGCCATTCCGAACCCCGCGACGGCACTCGCGAAACTGATCGCCGCATTGCACGACGACGACAACAAGATCCAGCTCGACGGTTTCTACGACGACGTCCGCGAACCGTCCACAGAGGAACGCGCCGACTACGCCTCGCTGCCGTTCGACGAGCAGAAGTGGTTGCGGCACAACGGCGGTGGCGCCCAGGCCGCGCACGGCGAGACCGGCTACAGCACCCTCGAACGGATCTGGGTGAGGCCCACCGCCGAGATCAACGGCATCAGCGGCGGCTACACCGGGCCAGGCCTCAAAACGATCATCCCGGCGTCCGCGACGGCGAAGATCAGCTTCCGGCTCGTGCCCGACCAGCACCCGGACCGGGTGCGCGAGCAGCTCAGCGCGTTCGTCGAGAAGCACACCCCGAACGGCATCCGCGCCGAGGTGAGCTTCCGCGGCGAGGGCGTGCCGCCGTACGCGATCAGCCCGGACGACCCGGCCAACGCCGCCGTGCGCGAAGCGATGGAATCGGCCTTCGACCAGCCGGTGAGGTTCGCGCGAGCAGGCGGTTCGGGGCCGGCGGCGGTGCTCCAGCAGTTCCTCGGGGTGCCCCTCGTGTACCTCGGCGCGACGTTGCCGGATGATCGCGTCCACGCGCCGAACGAGCGCGTAGTGGTGCCGTTGCTCCTCAAAGGCGCGGAGGCGGCTGCTCACCTGTGGCGGACGCTCGCCCGAGCGGAGATCGCGAAGAGGTTGTCCCGATGAGCTTGTCCGAGGAAGCGTCGCATTCGCTCGTCGGCGTGATCAGGATGCCGGACAAGGTCGAGAGCCCTGTCCGCGCGATCCTGAAGCGCGTCGTCGGCGCGATGGCGGCCCTGCTGCTCGCGGTGATGATCGTCTACCTGGACCGCGACGGCTACCGGGACGTGAACGAGGACGGCGTCTCGCTGCTCGACTCGTTCTACTACGCGACCGTCTCTCTCTCGACGACCGGCTACGGCGACATCACGCCCGCGTCGTCGTCAGCGCGCCTGGTCAACGTCCTGGTCATCACGCCGTTGCGCGTCCTGTTCCTGATCGTGCTGGTCGGCACGACACTCGAAGTTCTCACCGAGCGCTCCCGTCAGGCGTTGCGCATTCAAAAGTGGAGGCGGGTTGTGCGGGACCACGTCGTGGTCGTCGGTTACGGCACGAAGGGACGGTCCGCGGTCGCCGCTCTGCTCGGCGACGGCGTCGACCCTGGCTCGATCGTCGTCGTCGACACCGTGCAGGAGTCGCTCGACGCGGCCACGGCCAAGGGCCTCGTGGTCGTGCACGGATCGGGCACGCGCAACGACGTGCTGAGGGTCGCCGGAGCGGCCAGGGCCCGCGCCATCGTCGTGGCCCCGAACCGCGACGACACGGCGGTCCTGGTGACGCTGACCGCCCGCGAGCTCGCGCCCAAGGCGCAGATCGTGGCCTCCGTCCGGGAACGGGAGAACGAGCACCTGCTGCGGCAGTCCGGCGCGGACTCCGTGGTCGTGTCGTCCGAGACGGCAGGACGCCTGCTGGGCATGGCCACCGCCACGCCGTCCGTGGTGGCGATGGTCGAGGACCTGCTCACGCCCGACCAGGGCCTCGCGATCTCCGAGCGGGACGTGGAGCAGAGCGAGATCGGCGGCTCGCCGCGGCACCTGCCGGACATCGTGCTCGGCGTGGTGCGGGGCGGGACGTTGTACCGGGTGGACGCCCCCGAGGCCGACGCGATCGAGCCGGGGGACCGGCTGCTGTACGTCAAGAAGGTGACCCCGCCCGGCGAGGAGTGACGTTCATGGACCTGCCTGGTGTCTTGACGCTGATCGGCCTCGTCGTGCTGATCGTGATCGGAGTGTTCGCGCTCACGAAGTCCGGCGAGGAGACGGCGAAGCTCCGCTCCGCCAAGGTGGCCGACAGCGTGCTGGGCCACTACGCGACCAGGCCCGGCTGGTCGCACGTTCCCAGCGGCGACCCCGTGCCGGCCGGGCGGATGAGCACCGCGTACGACGTGAAGCGGCGCACGGCCGTGGCGGGAACCCACGAGGGGAGGGCGGTGCGGGTCGCCGTCTTCGGCTCGTACGTCCCCAACCGCGCGGCCGGGGCCCAGAACGGAACCGCCACCTTCGGTCTCGTGGTGGCGTTCGACGCGCCGGAGCTGCCCGCGGACCTGCGGGTGGACACCGGCGCCCGGATGTTCTCGGAGCTCGCGACCTACCAGGTGCCCGCGGTGGACGTCGGGGACGGCGTCGCCTGCTTCACCTTCACCGACCTGACCGTCGCCGAGGAACTCGACCACGTGATCGGCCTGACGCACGACGTCGTCAAGGCGCTCGTGGCCGCTTAGGAAACCGGTTCCGCCGGGCGTGGCGCGGGCATCACGGCCGGGGCGCGCAAAGGCGCGTAACGGAAGAGGAACGCGTAGAAACCGCCCGCCAGCGCGGCCATGCACAGCAGCAGCGCGGTGAGGCGGCGGCCGACCGGGAGTCCGACCGGGACGGACGCGGCGGAGGACACCATCTCGCCGCCCGTGTTGACGATCTCGACCGTCTCGCCCTTGGTGTGGCCGCAGCCGTCGAGTTTGGCCTGCTTCTTCTGGCCGCCGGCGTCCCACTCGACGGTGTCCATGCCGCTGCCGCACGAGCCGCTCTCGACGACCGTGGCCATGACGGGCGGAGGGGGTTCCTCGGCGCCGAGGACCTTGGCGGGCACCAGAAGCGCGACCGCGACACCTATCCCGACCAGTCCGACGACCAGCAGGATGAACACCCATCTGTCGGGGCTTCGCGGAACCGCCACACTGCGATGTTCGCAGACGCGGCGGCCCGCGTGGAGCCCAGGTTTACTTCGGCAGCTGACGGAGCTTGTCGACCTTGATGGTCTTGCCGTCGGACACCGTGCCGGTCACCGCGACGAGGTCGCCGTTCTTCGGCTTCTCGGTCACGGCCGACAGGTCGAGCGGCGTCTGCAGGCCGTCGACCTGCACCAACGTCGCGTTGTTGCCGTTGACGTCCTTGACCGTGCCGCGCGTCTGGGCCTTGGCCAGCGCCACGTTCAGCGCCTTGCCGTCCTTGACGCGCACGGTGACGCGCTGGTCGGCCTTGAGCCCGGCGATGTCGCCGCCGCGCAGCTTCGTGGCACCGTCAGTGGTCAACGACACTTCGCTGCCGTCGTCCTTGGTGATCACGAGCTTGCCCGTCTCGACGCTCTTCACGCGGCCGACGACGAGGGTGCTGTCCTTGAGCTTGGCCTTGTCCGCACGGCCGCCCTTGCCGGGGCCGCCGGGGTGGCGTTCCGCGAACGCCGCGGGCGGGCCGTCCTGGCCCTCGGCCGCAGTCGCGACGGCGATGCCGCCGACGGTGAGACCGACGGCCGCGACGATGGCGCCGGCCCACGCTGATTTCTTCGACATGCGCCTCAGCGTGCGCCCGCAATCTGAGGGCCAGCTGAAGGCGAGTCGCCCGAACCCCGGATGATCAGGAGAATGGGCAGGGTGTCCGCCAGGGTGTTGGTGATCGAGGACGCCGAGGCGATCGGCGCCGCGGTGTCGTCCGCGCTGCGTGAGTCCGGGTACGACGTGCAGCACCGCCTGGACGGGCGTCAGCTGGAGACCGACCTCGGTCGCTTCCGGCCTGACCTGGTCGTGCTCGACGTGATGCTGCCCGGCCGCGACGGCTTCCAGTTGCTCGAGGTCATCCGCCGGTCGTCCGGTGCCGGGGTCGTGATGCTCACCGCGCGCGACGGCGTGCCGGACCGGTTGCGCGGGCTCGCGGGCGGTGCCGACGACTACGTGGGCAAGCCGTTCGTGCTCGCCGAACTGGTCGCGCGGGTGTCCGCCGTGCTGCGCAGGCTCGGCCGCACGCCGTCGACCGTGCAGGTCGGCGACCTGGTCGTGGACGCCGACGCCGGTGTCGTCATGCGCGCCGACCAGGCCATCGAACTGACCGCGACCGAGCTGCGGCTGCTCGTGTACCTGGCCGCGCAACGCGGGCGCGTCGTGTCGAAGACGCAGATCCTCACGGCCGTGTGGGGCTACGAGGACTACGACCCGAACCTGGTCGAGGTCCACATCAGCGCCGTGCGTCGCAAGATCGAGGAACACGGCACACGGCTCGTGCACACCGTTCGCGGTCTTGGGTACGTGTTGCGAGCCGAAGAATGAACCTCCGCACGGTCTCGCTGCGCCGCCGCGTCGTGGTGTCCGTGCTGCTGGTGCTGTTCCTCGTGCTGGTGGCGCTGGTCATCTCGGTCGACCGCACGTTCGCCACGCAGTCCTCCCGCGACGTCGACGGCGTGCTGGTCAACACCGAGAACCGCGCCGTCGAGATGCTGAAGAACGGCCGCCGCCCGGCCGAGGTCGTCGGCCTGCTGACCAAGCGGAACGTCCACGTCACCATCGAACAGCCCAACGGCACCGTGATCGGGGTCAAGCCCGACGGGGAGTTCGAGGCCAGGAACCGCGTCGTCGGCCGCAACAAGGTCACCTTCTACGCCGACACCGAGGCGATCTCGAACGCGCAGCACCGGTTGCGCAAGCTGTTGCTGATCCTCGGGCTGGTGGCGATCGGGGTCACCGGCCTGCTGATCGTCGTGGCGGTGCGCAAGGCGTTGGCGCCGTTGGACGCCATGACGTCGTTGGCGCAGGCGATCGCGGCCGGGCATCGCGGCGGCCGGCTCAACCCGTCGCGGACCGACACCGAGCTGGGCAGAACCGCGGCCGCGTTCGACGGGATGCTCGACTCGCTCGAAGGCTCCGAGCAGCGGACGCGCCGGTTCGTCGCCGACGCCGCGCACGAGCTGCGCACGCCGATCACCGGCGTGCAGGCGGTGGCCGAGGCGCTGGTGCAGGCTCCCGTCGACTCGCCCGATCGCGACCAGATGTCGTTCCTGCTGGTGCGGGAGGCGCGGCGGGCCGGACGGCTGGTGGACGACCTGCTCGCGCTGGCCCAGCTCGACGCCGGCTACGAGATGCAGCGCGAGTCCGTCGACCTGCTCGGCCTGGCCGAGGCCGAGGTGGCGCGGACCCGGTTCGTGGCACCGGACTTCGACATCGCGGCCGAGGGCGTCTCGGTCGCGGTCGTCGGCGACGGGCAACGGCTCGCGCAGGTGCTGGCGAACCTCGTGGACAACGCGAGGCAGGCCACCGGCCCGACCGGGACGGTCCGGATCCGGGTCGACCTGACCGGCTTCACGGTGTCCGACAACGGTCCCGGCGTGCCCGACGCCGAGCGGGAACGGATCTTCGACCGCCTGGTGCGGCTCGACGACGCCCGTGACCGCCGCTCGGGCGGGTCGGGCCTCGGGCTCGCCATCGCGCGTGGCGTGATCAGGGCGCACGGCGGTGACCTGACCTGCGAGCCGTCCGCGCAGGGTGCGGTGTTCCGGGTGGTGCTGCCCGCCGTAAATCCGGTCGCCACGCCCGCCGCTCTTTGATTCCATCGACGGCGTGGACGTCGACGTGGTGGTGCAGCTGGTCAAGACGGAGTGGACCAAGGGCTCGCGGGGCGGGGCCGAGGCGACCCGCCGCACCGCCGCGCCGGTCGGGTTCGCGCTGCCGCACCTGAGGCCCGCCGTGCACGAGATCCGGTTGAGCGAGCCCGACTTCACGCCCGTGTGGGAGAAGGAACGCGCCGAGATCGACCGGATCACGCTCACCCTGCGCGAGGACGACGACGTGCTGTCCGTGCAGCTGCAGGACACCATGATGGCCGCGCCCCGACGGCGCGACCGTCCGTCACCGGTCCGGCTGGCGCGCGGCGAGTGGGTGCGCTGGCAGCTCAACCACCGGTGGTCCCGTCCGCGCGACGGCGGCTGGAACTACCTGCTGACCACGCTGAACCTGGTGTACGGCACGCCTGCGGATCTGGAGGTGTTCCTGGGGACGCCGACGCGGCACGTGGACGAGCAGACGCACCTGCGTTAGTCGGTCGCTCACGCCGGGCGCCCTGGTCAGCCGACGGCCGCCGGGGTCGCCGCGAACGTGTTGCAGGCGTCCGTCGAGTTGGCCTTGAAGCCCGCGCCCGCCCACTGCGCCTGGTTCTTCGCGGAACCGTGCGCGTTGTTCTCGGGCTGCTCCTCGATGGCGTACTGGAAGTCCTCCTGGGCCGACCGGGCGAGACCGGCCGTCACCGAGCCGCGTCCGGCCGCCGCGGCGAGGAACATGCCGGCGAAGCAGTTCGCCTGCAGCTCGATCCGCCGGGACATCTCCAGGCCCGCCGGGGACTTCTCGCCCGCGTCGGTGATCTTCAGGTCCGCCGCCCGCAGCAGGCCGGTGAGTGCCTGCACGTGGTGGCCGTACTCGTGCGCGAGCGTGGCGAGGTGGGTCGCCGGGGCGTCACCGCCGCCGTTGTCGCGCAGCCGGGCCGTGGGCATGTAGATCGTGCGGTTGCGGCCGCAGTAGTACGCCACCGCGTGGTCCGACTCCGGGGCGGCGCCGCACGGGCCGTCCTTCAGCGTCGGCGAGGCGTCCAGGACGGGCTTGTCGAACGGCAGGTTCGCGGCCTGGAGCAGCGGGCCCCACGTCGCGTCCAGGCACTCGACGCCCGCCGCGTAGTACGCCGCCAGCTGCGCGTCCGAGGTGCCGAACGGCGGCAGCGCGCACGTCGCCGGCGCCAGCGTCGCGGGCTTGACCAGCAACGGGTGGTCGGCCAGCCGGTAGACCGCGCGCGGGCGGATCGGGGTCGACGGCTCGGTCGGCGGCGTCGACACGGCCTTGGACCCCGCCAGCGCGTGCCCCGTGACCACTCTCGGGCGACTCAGTTGACCGATTCCGAGGACGAACGCGACCACCAGCACGAACACTCCCGCGAGCAGGACAGGGTTGTTCTTCGCTGGTTGGGTCACGCTCTCCCCTTCCTAGGAGACGGCTCCTGCGTCGGCGGCCCAGGTGTTGCACTCGGACGCCTTGTTCGACTTGTAGCCCCGGTCCACCCACGACGCGTTGTTCTGCGGCGTGCCGTGGTCCTTCGTCGGATAGATGTCGTAGTCGCCGCGGTTGCCCGCGTCCGTCAGCGCCACCCTGATCACGTCGATCGGGATCGCGCCGTGCGACAGAGGGGCGAGCGACATGCCTCCGAAGCAGGTCGCCTGCAGCTCCATCCGGCGGTTCAGGTCGAGGCCCTTCGGAGTATCCCACCCGCCCGCGTCGTACTGCGCGCGGTCCGACGCTTTGAGCATTCCGGTCAGCCACTGGATGTGGTGGCCGTACTCGTGGGCGAGCTGTCCGAGGTACTTGCCGGGGTGGTTCGGGTTGTTCGGGTTGCGCTCGGCGGCGTACGCGTTGGCCGTCCAGTAGATGCCGCCCTGGCAGTACCGGGCCGTCTGGTCGGGACGCACCGTGCCGCACGGGTACTGCGCCTGCTCGGTGATGATGTGCAGCTCAACGGGCTGGTACGGCAGGTTCGCCGCCTGCAGCGCGGGCTTCCACATGTTCTCGATGCACGGCAGCGCGGCGCGCAGGAACTTGTCCTGGCCCGCCGGCGAGTAGTCCATCGCCGGCAGCCCGCAGCCCGAGATCGTGTTCGCGCCGAAGCTCGGCTTGAGGAACGGGTGGTCGGCCAGCGCGTACACGGCCTTCGGGCCCGCCGGGGTCTGCGGGGCGGACGGCTGGCGCGACGACGACGCGCGCGGGGCGCTGGTCGTCGTCTCCGCCGCCTCGGTCGTGGTCGGCGCGGTGAACGTCGGGCTGTACGTCGTGTAGTTCGAGTAGCCCGTGTCCTTGACCTTGCTGTTCAGCGTCGCCGCGAACACGCCGACCGCGCCCAGGCCGAGGATCACCACACCGCCCAGGATCAGGGCGATCAGCGGACCGCTGCTCTTGCGGCGCGGCGGCGGCGGGAACTGGCCGTAGCCCTGCGGGCCGCCCCACTGCGGGTGCGGCGGCGGCATGACCTGGCCGGGAGGCGGCGGGCCGTAGTAACCGGGCGGCGCCTGCATCGGCGGACCTTGCGGCGGCATGCCCTGCGGGGGCGTGTTGTACGGCGGCGGAGCTTGTGGTGGTGGCGCGCCGTACGGCGGTGGCGGGCCTTGTGGCGGACGCTGCCCGAGTGGTGCGGGCATCGGTGGCGGGCCGACCGGGCGTGGCGGCGGCCAAGAGCCCGGCGGCGGTGGTTGCGTCATCGCCTGAGGTCCCCCCAATGGTCATCCTGGGTCGGGTACGAGCATAGGCGGACCGAGATCGCGTGTCCCCCGACCGGGCTAACGCGTCCAGTCCACGTCTGTGAGACGCGTGGGGCGTGCGTTCGGTTCATGAGACGTCCGCCGCGCTCGCCGCCCACGTGTTGCAGGCCTTGATGTTGTTCTGCTTGTGGCCGTGCATCACCCAGCGGTCGTTGTTGGGCGCACTGCCGTGGTCGGGCCTGCGGTTGTAGTCGCCCCGCTTGCCCGCGTCGCTCAGCCCGGTGTTCACGACCTCCATCGGCACGACGTTCTTGTGCGAGAACGGCGCCAGCGTCATGCCGCCGAGGCACGTCGCCTGCAACTCCAGCCTGCGGTTCAGATCGAGCCCCTTCGGCGTGTCGAACCCACCGACGTCGTACTGCGCCTGGTCGGCCGCCCGCATCATGCCCGTCAACCACTGCACGTGGTGCCCGTACTCATGACTGAGCTGCCCCAGGTACACACCAGGATGCCGCACCGTGGTGCCGCCCTCGTTGGCGTAGTAGTTGCCGGGCCAGTAGATGACGCCCCGGCAGAACATGGCCGTGACGTTGTTCTGCCGCGACCCGCACGGCGTCTGCGTCGTGCCCGTGAACACCTGCAGCTCGGCCGGCTGGTACGGCAGGTTGGCCGCCTTGAGCGCAGGCTGCCACGCCTTCTCGATGCACGGCAACGCCGCCTCGAGGAACCGCTTCTCCCCGGCGGGGTTGTACTCCATCCGCGGCAACGGGCACGAGTCGAAGTCGTTCGCGCCGATGTTCGTGCTGAAGATCGGGTGGTCGGCCAGCTTGTAGACCGCCTTCGGCCCCACCGGCGTCTGCTGCGTCTCCCGCGTCGGGCGGGTGGTCGTCGGAGCGGTCGTGGTGGTGGTCGTCGTGGTCGTCGCCGACGTGTAGGTCGGGCTGTAGGTCGTGTAGCCGGAGTAGCCCGTGTCCTTGACCTTGCTGTTGAGCGTGGCCGCGAAGACACCGATCGCGCCGAGGCCCAGGACCACGACGCCGCCGAGGGCGAGGGCGAGGATCGGGCCGGCGCTGCTGCGGCGCGGCGGGGCCATCGGGTAGGGCGGCGGGGCGAACGCGCCGGGGTGCTGGTGGCCCCAGGTCGGCTGGGGTGGGGGCATGACCGCCCGAGGGGGCGGCATGACGGGGCGCGGCGGCGGGAGCGGGGCACGGCCGGGAGGCGGCGCGTACGGCGGAGGTGCGCCGTACGGCGGTGGCGAGCCCACGGCAGTGGGCTGCCCGTACGGAGGAGGTGCGCCCACGGGCGGACCCATCGGCGGCCCTCCCGGAACCGGCCGTCCCATCGGGCGTTGTCCGGCCGGAGGACCCATCGGCGGTGGCGCCGGCACGGGCGGCGGGCCCACCGGGCGCGGCGGCGGCCAGTTGCCCGGTCGCGAGTTGCCCGGCGGCGGTGGCTGCGTCATCGCCGAAGATCCCCCAGATGGCGTCTGTTCGAAAGTCCGCCGGAGCATATGAGGACTCCGCTATTGTCCGCAGCCGTGTTGAAGAACTGGGGTGCGGCGATCTTCGCCGCCGCCGCGCTGACGTCCGTCGGGTCCGTCGTGACGGCTGGTGGCGCGCTCGCGCAGCCGCTTCCCGGGACGGTCAGCACCGAGGTGCGGATGAAGCTGGAGCGCGACGCCCGGCTGTCCGTCACCGAGACGGTTCAGGTGCCGGACGGCAAGACCGTCAAGCGCACCGTCCCCTTGCGACTCGCGGTCGGCAACGAGCTGGAGCGGCAGTACCAGGTCACCGACGCCAAGGTCGACGGCAAGGGCAGCACGAGCACCACGGACGACACGTTCAGCGTCGAGCTCCAGGGCACCAGCACGCTGACCTACACGGTCGTCGGGGCGGTGGCGCCGGTCGGCGACACGCTGGAGGTCCGCTGGCAGGTCGCGGGCGGCTGGGACGCCGAGCTCGACAAGGTCGCCGTGTCGTTCTCCGCGCCGGACTCGCCCACGTCGGTCAACTGCCTCGCCGGGCCCGTCGGGTCGTCGCAGCCGTGCACCAGCGCGGACCTCGCGGACGGCAAGGGCGTGCGGGCGCAGGAGATCAAGCTCGCCCCCGAGGAACGCATCGACATCGCGATCGGGCTGTCCGCCGGGGTCGTGCCGCCGAACGCGGTCGTGGTCGAGCAGTCGGGTCTGGCGGCCGCGTTCGCGCTCACGCCGATCAGCGCCACGGCCCTCGGCGCGCTCCTCGTCCTCCTGCTGGGTGGAGTGGCGCTCCTCTGGTACCTCCGCGGCCGGGACGCCGCGGCGCTCGCCAGTGACGTCGGCGCGGTGACCGTGCTCGTGCGCGACGAGCAGAACCGGGTCGCGTTCGCGTCACCGGACGGCGTGCTGCCCGGCCAGGTCGGCACGGTCGTCGACGAGCACGTGGATGTGGTCGACGTGACGGCCACGGTGATCGACCTTGCCGTCCGCAACTACCTGTGGATCACCGAGACCGAGGGCCACGACTGGCAGATCGTGCGCCGCAACCCCCTCGACGCCTCGCTGTCCGGTTACGAGCGGGCCGTCGCCGAGGCCCTGCTGCCGGCCGGCACGGAAGCCGTCAGCGTGTCCGAGCTGCGCGGCAGGCAGATCGACCTCGCCGCCGTGCGCGACGAGCTGTACGCGGACGTCGTCGAGAAGCGCTGGTTCGTGCGGCGCCCGGACGCCGAGCGCACCAAGTTCTGGTGGGCCGGAATCGGGCTGGCCGTCGTCGGCGTCGTCGCCACGGTCGCGCTGGCGTTCACGGTCGGCAACGCCCTCTTCGGACTCGCCGTCGCCATCGGCGGGGTGGCGCTCGCGCTCGGCGCCCGCTCCATGCCCGCGCGCACGAAGCGGGGCAGCGAGCTCCTCGAACACGTCCGCGGCCTGCGCGGGTACCTCCACGGGGTGACGCCGCAGGACGTGCCGGAGGCCGACCGCGAGCTCGTCTTCTCGCGTTCGCTGCCGTACGCGGTCGTGCTCGGTGAGACCGAGCGCTGGCTCACGACGTTCGGCCAGAGCCAGCAGGACCTCTACTGGTACGGCAATGCCACCGACTTCCGCCGCAGCTTCCCCGCGTTCCTCGGGGCGCTCGACGGCGTGCTCGCCCAGGCGGGCCACCTGCGATCGCTCCGGGCGCCGAACCCGTAGGCTTGCCGCATGGCCTCACCCGAACTGCACAGGTTCACGTTGCCCAACGGCCTGCGGGTGGTGCTCGCCCCCGACGCCAGCGCACCGGTCGTCGGCGTCAGCGTGCACTACGACGTCGGCTTCCGCTCCGAGCCGGAGGGGCGCACGGGCTTCGCGCACCTCTTCGAACACCTCATGTTCCAGGGCAGCGAGAGCCTGGAGAAGCTGGCCCACTTCCGGCACGTGCAGTCGTCGGGCGGCACGTTCAACGGGTCCACGCACCCGGACTACACCGACTACTACCAGGTGCTGCCGAGCGCGGCCCTGGAGCGCGCGCTGTTCCTCGAAGCGGACCGCATGCGCGCGCCGAAGCTCACCGAGGAGAACCTCCGCAACCAGATCGACGTGGTGAAGGAGGAGATCCGGCTCAACGTGCTCAACCGCCCGTACGGCGGGTTCCCCTGGATCCTGCTGCCGGCGGTCCTCTTCAAGACGTTCGCCAACGCGCACAACGGCTACGGCGACTTCGTCGACCTGGAGAGCGCCACGGTCGACGACTGCGCGGAGTTCTTCGACACCTACTACAGCCCGGCGAACGCGGTGCTGACGGTGGCGGGCGACCTCGACGTCGAGGCCGCGAAGGCGTTGGTGGAGAAGCACTTCGGCGACGTGCCGTCCCGGCCGCGCCCGGAGCGCCCCTCGTTCGCCGAGCCCGCCCCGCAGGGCGAGGTCCGCCACGAGCACGGCGACGCGCTGGCCCCGCTGCCCGCGATCGCGATCGGCTACCGCGTGCCGGACCCGGTCACCGACATCGACGGCTACCTCGCGTACCTGGTGCTCGCCGGCGTGCTGACGGACGGCGACAGCTCGCGCCTGCAGCAGCGCCTGGTGCACCGCGAGGGCATCGTGATCGACCTGAACGCCGGCTGCGGTCTGTTCGGCCCGCTCGAGGCCCGCGACCCCGACACGTTCAGCATCACCGCGATCCACACCAACGAGGTCTCGCCGGACCAGGTCATCGCGGCCATCGACGAGGAACTGCAGAAGCTCGCGCAGGAGCCCCCGTCGGCGGAGGAGCTCGCGAAGGTCACCGCCCGCTGGGCGTCGACCATGCACAAGGAGCACGACCGGCTCACGAACCGCACGCTGGGCCTCGGCTCGGCGGAGCTGCTGTTCGGCCGTGCCGAGCTGATCTACGAACTGCCCGAGCGGATCGCCTCGGTGACCGTCGACGAGGTGTCCGCCGCGGCCAAGGCGCTGCGTCCCGACTCCCGCGCCCTTCTCTTCGTCAAGCCCACCGGAGGAGCCCAGTGACCTCGGCCAAGACCCACCGTTCCGCCGAGGAGATCGGGCGCACCGAGACCGGCCCGCGCCCGCTTCCCGAACTGGGCAGCCAGAAGGCGGCCGCCGAACTGTCCACTGTCGACACGACGCTGCCCAACGGCCTGCGCGTCATCGCGGTCCGCCGCGCGACCGTGCCGATGGTCGAGGTCCGGCTGCGCGTGCCGTTCGCCGACCCGGCGGGCACGAGCGTCGGCTCCCAGCACTCCGCGATCGCCGAGATCCTCGCGAACACGGTCCTCACGGGCACCGGGTCGCGCTCGCGCGTGCAGATCGACACCGAGCTGGCGCTGGTCGGCGGCGAGCTCGACTCCGTCGTCGACCCCGAGCGCCTCAGCTTCACCGGCAACGCGCTGGCGTCCGGCCTCGGCACCGTCCTCGACGTGCTGAGCGACGTGCTGACCAACGCGTCGTACCCGGCCGACGAGGTCGAGCGCGAGCGCGGCCGGCTCGTCGAGCGGATCACGATCGCCCGCTCGCAGCCGAGCGTCATCGCCCGCGAGGCGCTGCAGAAGATCCTGTACGGCGACCACCCGTTCGCCAAGGAGATGCCGGAGGCCGACGAGGTCGCCGCCGTCTCCCGCGAGGACGTCGCCGCGTTGCACGCCAAGGCGTTGCTGCCGCGCGGCTCGGTGTTCGTGGTCGTCGGCGACGTCGACCCGGCGCAGGCCGTCGAGCAGGTCGGCGCGGCCCTGGGCGCGTGGCAGGGCGACGGCGAGGCCGTCCAGCTGCCGCCGCTGCCCGAGGTCAGGGGCGGGGACGTGGTGCTGGTGCACCGCGCCGGCGCCGTGCAGTCGCAGATCCGTCTTGCGGCGCAGTCGATCCCGCGCACCGACGAGCGCTACCCGGCGCTGCAGCTCGCGAACCTGGTCTACGGCGGGTTCTTCTCCTCGCGCCTGGTCGAGAACATCCGCGAGGACAAGGGCTACACCTACAGCGCCCGGTCGCACCCCGAGTTCACCGTGCACGGCGCGACGCTGCTGATCGACGCCGACACCGCGTCGGACGTCACGGCGGCCGCGCTGCTGGAGACCCGCTACGAACTCGCCCGGCTCGGCCTCGTGCCGCCGTCGCAGTCCGAAGTGGACACCGCCCGCAGCTACGCCGTCGGCACGCTGCTCACCAGCACGTCGTCGCAGGGCGGCCTGGCGTCGTTCCTGGTGAACCTCGTCGGCCTGGGACTCGGCCTCGACTGGCTGGTGGCGCATCCGCAGCGCCTCGCGGCCGTCACCGCCGAGCAGGTGGCGCAGGCGGCGCTGGACTTCTTCGCCCCGGCCAACTTCACGGGCGTGCTCGTCGGCGACGCCGAGACGCTCAAGCCGAAGCTCGCGGCCCTGGGCGGGGTCTCGTTCCAGTGAGTTTCGAACTGATCGGTCTGCCCGCGCTCTCGCGGTCAGCGATCGACAGGTCAGAGCCGTTGCGCGGCGACGAGGAGAAGCTCGCCGCGCTCTGGCCCAAGGCCCGCATGATCGTCGTGGACACGCGCGGCCGCACGCTGGTCGCCGACCGGGGCACGCGCCTCGCGGACCGTCCCGCGACCGAGTTCGGCGACCTGCCGCCCGTGAACGCCGTCCTGCTGGGTGAGCAGGACGGCGTGGCGTACTTCGCCGTGCTGATGCCCGCCGAGGACGACGAGCCGGTGCCGCCCAGCCGTGCCTGGGGCGCGCCCGACCTCACCGACGAACCGCAGTGGCTCGACCTCCGTCAGGCCGGCGCGACGCTGGAAGACATGTGGGCGGGCCTGTTCACCACGGCCGCCGCGCTGTTCCAGTGGCACCGGCTCGGCAAGTACTGCGCCAAGTGCGGTGCGCGCACCGTGCTGGAGAAGTCGGGCTGGACCTCGGTCTGCTCGGGGTGCGGGCGCGAGGAGTACCCGCGCACCGACGCCGCCGTGATCTGCCTCGTGCACGACGGCGCCGACCAGGTGCTCGTCGCGCGCGGACCGGAGTGGCCGGAGGGCAGGTTCTCCGTGCTGGCCGGGTTCGTCGAGGCCGGCGAGTCGCTCGAGGCCTGCGTGGCGCGCGAGATCTGCGAGGAGGTCGGGGTCACCGTGCGCGACATCCGGTACCTCGGCTCGCAGCCGTGGCCGTTCCCCCGGTCGTTGATGATCGGGTTCGAGGCCGTGGCCGATCCCGCCGAACCGCTTCGCCTCGCGGAGGGTGAGATCGCCGAGGCCAAGTGGGTGTCGCGCGCGGACGTGCGCAAGGCGATCGACGAGCCGGGCAGCGTGCCGGGGCTCCTGCTCGCCGGGGGCGCGTCGATCGCGTTCCGGATGTTGCAGAGCTGGTCGCGTAGTTAGGGGAGGGGACGGTCGTCGACCACGTGCTTCATGACGACCGTCGACCTCATCCGCCGCACGCCGGGCAGCTTCACCAGTTCTTCGTCGTAGAGCCGTTGGTACGCGGGCAGATCCGCCGTCGCGATGCGCAGCAGGTAGTCGGGCTCGCCGAAGAGTCGTTGCGCCTGCAGGACGTTCGGGATGGCGGCGACCGCACGTTCGAAGTCGGCCACCGTGCTCTCGTTCTCCCAGTGCACGGTGGCGAACACCAGCGCCTCGAAGTTCAGGCCCACCGCGGCCGGGTCCACCACGGCCTTGTAGCCCCGGATCGCGCCGTCGCGTTCGAGGTCGCGCAGCCGGCGGTGGCACGGCGAGATGCTCAGGTTCACCCGCGCGGCCAGTTCGGTGACGGTCAGCCTGCCGTCCTGCTGGAGCTCGGCAAGAATCTGTCGGTCAACGGCGTCCATTGCCACATTCTTACCCCTGTCGAGCTGCGGTGCGGGCAAAGACGGGAACACCTTCGGGCTGTTGCTTCCTAGCCTTTCCAGCATGGAACTCGGCACTGTGGTGGCGTTCCTGGCGGTGGACCTCCTGCTGGTCCTGACCCCGGGAGCGGACTGGGCGTACGCGATCGCGGCCGGGCTGCGCGGCCGGTTCGTGCTGCCCGCGGTGCTCGGCCTGGTCGCCGGCTACGCGGGTTACACGCTGCTCGCGGTGGCCGGTCTGGTCGTGGTGGTGGCGAGCTCGCAGGGCCTGCTCACGGCGTTGACGGTGGCGGGCGCCGCCTACCTGGTGTGGCTCGGGCTGGGTGTGCTGGCCAAACCGGCCGCACCGGGCGCGGCCGAGGCGGTGGCGTCCTCGCCGGGACGGGTGGTGCTGCGGGGCGCGGGGATCAGCGGCCTCAACCCCAAGGCGATGCTCCTGTTCGTGTCGCTGTTCCCGCAGTTCATCGACCCGGCGGCAGGGTGGCCGGTCGGCGTGCAGACCGCGGTCCTCGGCGTGCTGCACATGGCGTTGTGCCTGACGGTCTACCTGGCCGTGGGCGTCTCGGCGCGGCTCGTGCTGGCCACCCGTCCGGGGGTGGCGAGGGTGGTCAGCCGGGTCAGCGGAGCCATGATGATCGGCATCGGCGGCGTGCTGCTCGTCGAACGGCTGGCAGGAGGCTGACGGTGGACGTGCGGGAGCGGATCCAGAGCAGTTTCGACCGGCAGGGCCTCATGGCCCACCTCGGCGCGCGGCTGGGCGTGGTCGAGCCGGGACGGGTCAGCATCCTGTTGCCCGCGCGGGCCGAGGTGACGCAGCAGAACGGCTACTTCCACGCGGGTGCCACGAGCGCGATCGCCGACAGCGCGGGCGGATACGCCGCGTACACGGTGTTCGAACCCGGCACCTCGGTGCTGACGGTCGAGTTCAAGATCAACCTGCTGGCCCCCGCCCTCGGTGACCACGTCGAGGCTGTCGGCACGGTGCTGAAGCCCGGCCGCACCCTCACCGTGTGCCGGTTCGACGTCTTCGCGGTGACCGGGGCCGAACGCAAGCTGGTGGCGGCCGGCCAGCAGACCCTCATCCAGGTCGAAGCCCGCCTGGATCGCTGACTTCCGCACGAACGACGTCCGCGGCTACCGCCTCGACTCCGCGCGGGCGAGCCAGGCCGCGTAGGTGTGCCAGCCGATCTCGGGGAACTCCGCGTGCAGGGCGGGCAGGTCCAGGTCGAGGCCGGTCTCGGTGAAGTAGCGGAACATCGCCGCCAGGTCGGGGGAGTACCGCTCCGCCTGCTCCGGAGGGACCTGGACGAACTCGGTGCCGCGCAGTGCGGCCATCTCGGGGCCGGTCAGGAGGTCGCTCGCCAGGTCGACGCGGCGGTGGCGGAGGCGCGCCGGTTGCTCGAACGCCAGCACGGCCGTTGCCGCGATGTCCTCCGGTGCGACGACGTGCAGTTTCAGGTCGGGTGGGATCGGCAGGGCGACAGGGCCCGTCGCGGCCATGAACGCGGCCGGGCCGAGGATCGTCCAGTGCGGGTGGTTCTCGGTCAGGTGGCGTTCCACCTCCGCCTTGGTGTCGAAGTGCGGGATGCCGGTGCCGCGGTCGGCGTTGGTGGCCGAGGTGAAGACGACGTGCGGGACGTGCCTTGCCGCGTCGACGGCTGCTTTGCCCCTGGCGACCTCATTGTCGCTGTTCAGCGGGGTCATCAGGAAGACGCCGTCCGCGCCCGCGAAGGCGGCGCGCAGGGACGAGGGCACGTCGAGGTCGCCGTGGACGTCGGTGGCGGTGGTCGGGTTGCGGGTCATGCGGCGGACGTCGTGGCCGCGTTCGGTCAGCAGGCGGGCCACCGCGCCGCCCTGCGTGCCGGTGGATCCGGTGATGACGATCCTCAAAGTTTTCATGCTCAACATTTGAGTGTGAAAATGTCGCGCCGTCAAACCTGTTTTAGGATGGGGCGGTGACGGAGCCGATCTACTCGTGGCTGTACGCGCAGCAGGGCGTGGACGCCGTGACGGCCGCGATCGGGCGGCGGATGGAAGCCGAAGCCGGGTGTTCGCTGCTGGAGCACGCGGCGCTCTTCCGGCTGCACCACAGCGGCGGGCGGCTGCGGATGTCCGAGCTCGCCGAGTTGCTGGAGGTCAGCCCTTCCGGCATGACCAGGCTGGTCGAACGGCTGGTCGCGCGCGGCTGGGTCACGAGGGAGCAGCCCGCGGACAACCGGCGGCTGGTCATCGCCGTGCTCACGCCCGAGGGCGAGGAGATGTGCCTGGGGACGACGGCGCCGGTGTACCGGGCGTCGCTGGCCGAGGAGTTCACCGGGCTGCTGAACGACCGCGACCTCGCCGACCTGCGCCGGATCGGCCGCAAGCTGCTGGAGGGCCACGGCCGTTGGGACGTGCGGAGGTTCGCGCCGTCAGAGGAGTGACGGCAGCAGGTGCTCCTCGGTGACCATCAGGCCGGTGGTGGCCATGGTGCCGGCGAGATCCGGGTCCCAGCTCGCGGGTTCCGGGTGGGCGTTCAGCGTCGGCAGTTCGACTCCGCGCGCGATCAACGTGGCCACGGCGTCGCGGTAGTCGGCGGCGGACATCCGCCACGCCGTGCCACCGGTCCAGGCGAGGACCTCGTTGGTGACGCGCAGGCCCTCGGGCGTGAAGTCGTTGTGGCACAACACGGTCTTGCCGTCGAGGTGGTGCTTGGCCTGCGGCGTCAGACCGTGGGGGAGCACCATCAACGGGCCGGGCATCCCCGACTCCAGCAGGCGCGGGCTGCGCACGACGGTGATTTCGGCGGCGTCGAGGGTGTCGTTCAGCGACAGGTAACCCTGCGAGGTCAGCACCGGGTCGCTGTAGGCGTCGGACAGGACGCCGGAGCGTTCCCAGGTGGTGCCGGCGAGCTGCAACGCCTTGGTCAGCACGCGGGTGAGCGGGCGGCCCTCGTCGAGATCGTTGCCCGCCAAGGCGAAGCGGGTCGTCCACCGGCGCGGCTCGGCGCGCAGCCGGGCGAGGATCGACGCGGCCTGGTTCGCGATCATCGGCAGCGCGGGCTGCGGGATCTTGCCGTAGCGCCGGACGTGCTCGACCCACTCGGCGGCCCAGGGTTCCTGCAGCAGGCCGTGTTCCCGCAACGCGAACTTCAGCACGGCGTCCGCTGTGGACGCTTGCTCGGTCGTCGACATCGCGATCGGCCTGCCGTGCACTGACTCCAGGACCTCGGGCAACGTGCTGCCGTGCGCGCGGACGTGCTCGTCCAGGCGTGCCAGCGAGATCTGGCGGCGGGCCGGATGGGCGACGGGCTTGCGCAGCAGCTCACCGAGGACGGTCGCGGTGCGGTCGTCCTCCACGCGGAAGCTGAACGCCGACCGGCCGCCGCCCTCCATGGTCTCGCGGGCGAGGCGCCAGAAGTCCGCGAGCTCCGGGGAGTCCATGTTCACGCCCCCAACCTAGTGGCACGGCTCGAAACGTCGGCGGTGAACTCGCGCTCAGCAGGACGCCTGGCGGTACCACGATGCGCCCGTCTGACCACGAGTTCGCACGTCGACGTTTCGAGCCGTGCCACTGAGGCTTGACAGAAAGCGCTGGCGAGGGGAGTCTCCCTAACCATGAGCGTTCTGCCTAATCGTGATAGGCAAGCCGAACGGCGTGAGGCGACCCGGCGGGAGATCGTCGACGCCGCGTGGGAGATCGCGCGCCGCGACGGGCTCGCCGCCGTCACGTTGCGCGAGGTCGCGGCCATGATCGGGATGCGGTCACCGTCGCTGTACTCGCACTTCGACTCGAAGAACGCCATCTACGACGCCATGTTCGGGCAGGCGTGGACCCTCTACCTCGACGAGATGAGGCGGCACGAGCTGCCGGAACAACCGCGCGAGGCGCTGCTCTCGATCGCCGAGCACTTCTTCGCGTTCTCGCTCGCCGACCCCGCCCGCTACCAGCTGCTCAACCAGCACGCCGTCCCCGGCTTCACGCCGTCGGAGGCCGCCTACGCCCCGTCCGTCGAGGTCATGGGCCTGCTGCAGGAGATCGTGCGCGGCCTCGGCGTGACCGACGGAGCCGACGTCGACCTGTTCCTGGCGTTGTGCGGCGGCCTGCTCGACCGCCAGCTCGCCAACGAACCGGGCGGCGACCGCTGGCTGAAGCAGCTGCCCCGCGTGATCGACATGCTCGCCGACGAGGTCGGCCTGCCTGGACCAACCCTCAGGAGCTCGAGATGACCACCGCACTGGACGCCGGACCCAGAACGTCCGCGCTCGACCGCGACACCGCGATGCGACTCGCGGCGACCGAGTACGACCGGGCGATCGCCCTGCTCTCCGGCCTCGAACCGGACGACTGGGCGAAGCCCACCTGCTGTCCCGGCTGGGACGTGCGCGCGATGGCCACGCACGTGCTCGGCATGGCCGAGATGTCCGCGTCCTTCCGCGAGAACCTGCGTCAGGTCAGGGCCGCGCAGGCCCGTGACGGCGTGTTCATCGACGAGCTGACGGCGTTGCAGGTCGAGGAACGCGCCGACCTCACACCCGAGGCGATCGTCGCTCGGCTCGTCGAGATCGCCCCGAAAGCGGCCAGGGCGCGCCGCCGCATGCCGTGGTTCGTGCGCGGCCGCCGCATGCCCGGCACCCAGCGCGTCAACGGCGCCGACGAGGCCTGGACGCTCGGGTTCCTCTCCGACGTGATCATGACCCGCGACCCGTGGATGCACCGCACCGACATCGCGCTGGCCACCGGGAAACCCCTGGAACTCACCGCCGCGCACGACGGTGTGCTGGTCGACGACGTCGTGCGCGAGTGGCTCGCACGGCACGGCGGCCCGGTCGCGCTGACGCTGACCGGGCCCGCTGGCGGCACCTGGGGCGAAGGCCCGGCGCTGGAGTTCGACGCCGTCGAGTTCTGCCGCGCCATCGGTGGCCGCGGCACCGCTCCCATGAGCACCGAGGTGCCTTTCTAGGGGTCGATCCGGTCCAGCGCCGCGCCGTCCCACGTGGTCTGCGTGCACGCGACGCCCCGGCCGTTCTTGGGCCGCAGCACGTCGTAGATGTGCATGCGCGGGATCTTGTCCGACACGCCCCAGCCGCTCGGCCAGGTGATCACCCAGTCCATGTCGAGGTCGACCAGCAACCCCAGCATGCGCGCGATGGTCGGGTCGTCGAGCCGTTCGAACGCCTCGTCCAGCAGCACCAGGCGCAGCGGGTCGAACTCGTCGCTGACCGCGTCGTAGAAGCTCGCCGCCGCCGCGAACAGCGTCACGTACGAGATCAGCCGGGTCTCACCGGACGACAGCTGCTTCAGCCGCCGTTCGCGCGGGCCGCCGTCGGGGCCGGTGTCGGCGACGGTCACCGTGAACTGGTGCCACGTCCGGTAGTCGAGCGCCCGCGACAGGATCTCGGCGTACCCGCCGGAGTGCGCGTCGCGTTCGTTCTCGATCCGCTCGGTGAAGACGCGGCGCAGCGTGGCGTCCTGCTCCGGCGTGCGTTCGCCGAACGGCAAGCGCACCAGCGCAAGCGCCTGCCGCGTCGCGTCGTCCAGCGCGCTCGACGACTTCCAGGCCAGCTTGACGTGCACGCCCTGGCTGGACCGCGCCTGGCCGAGCACCTCGTTCATCCGCTTGGTGAGGTCCTCGGCGACGGTGATCTGGCCGCGCAGCCACTCGGCCAGGTCGCGGATCAGGTAGTCGGCGAAGATCCCCTGGTACTGCTCGTCGAGGAACCCGCGCTGCTCGGTCAGCTTCGTCGTCACCTGGCGGGCGGCGACGGCCACCGGCTTCGCGCCCTCCTCGCCGGTCACGGTGACGGTGAGCAGGCCCGCGTGCTGCTCGGCGGCGATGTCGTGGCTGCCGGCCAGGGACGTCTGCAACGCCTGGAGCTTCGCGATGACCGTGGCCTCGGTGCCACCGCGCCGATCAGGCGTCTCGGCGAGGGCTTGGCGGACGGTGGCTTCGAGCGTGGCGCCGGTGTCCTCGGCGGAACCGTCCACCGGCTCCGGGAACGCCGCCGCCACCAGCCCCGGCGCGCGCACCGTGGCCGTGAAGTTCGCGGCCGCCCGGTCCCGTGCCTCCGCGGCCTCTTCCACCTGCGTGGAGTTGGTCTCCAGCAACGCTTCCAGCTTCGCCGCCTGCTCGCGCGCGGTCGTGATGCTCTCGCGCACGCCCTTGAGATCCTCGCGCATCTTCTTGCGCGACTTCTCCAGCGACGTCAGCTGCTCGCTGATCTCCTTGGCCTCACCGCCGACCGCGTCGGTCAGCTCGGCCAGCGTTCCCGCCTGGGCCGCGTAGTCGACGCACCGGCTGTCGGCGTCGGTCTCGGCGGTCTGCCGGTCGGCGACGGCCTCGTGGTAGCGGTGCGACGCGTCGGTGAGGTCGGAGATCGTGCCCTGGCACCGCCTCTTCACCGCGTCACCGAGCAGGTCGGCGGTCCGCTGGGCCTCGGAGGCGGCGGCTTGGGCGGCGCGCAAAGCCTCCGTGTCGGACGACAGGTCGGCGTCCCCGGCCTGCCGGGTCAGTTCCGACCGCGCGGCTTCGAGCCGGGAGTGGGCGTTCTCCAACGCTTCCCGCAGCTCGAACGTCCGTTGCTGCGACCGTGCGGCGGACTCGTCGGCGGCCTGCACGCGGCTGTGCTTCGCGATCAGCTCACCGTCGGCGGGGAACGCCGCGAGGTGCGCCTCCCACGTCGCGACGTGCTCGTGGGCGCGGGCGAGCTCGTCCTCGGCGGTGCCGAGCTGGCCGCGCAGATCGGCCAGTTCCTCTTCCAGCGCACCGATTCGACGGCCACGCGCGGCCTGCCGGGCGCCGGCGCCGATGAACTCGGCCTCCGGCTTGGTCCAGCGGCCGGTCAGCACGCCCGTGCGCCAGTCACCGGTGGTCGTCATGTCGTCCAGCGACACCGCGCGCAGCAGGTCGGCGACGAACGACTCGGGCACCGGCGATCCCTCGACCGCGGGCACCAGGTAGTCGGCGAGCGATCGGCCCTCGGCTGCCGGGCGCGGTACGGCCAGCACGTCCTCCAGCGAGGCGTCGGCCGTGCTCACCCACGCGTCCAGCAGGCCGCTCGCCTGCAACGCCGCTTCGAGCCCCGCCCGTTCGTCGTCGGTCAGCGCCGGCACGAAGTCGACCAGCCGGTAGAACGGCGCGCCCACAGCGGAATCGCGGGACGCGGACGTGTACTGGCCCGGCACCGGCACCCGCTCGTTGCCCGACCGCAGGCCGACGAGCTCCTCGTCCAGCGTGTCGAGGCGGGCACGCAGGTCGGCGCGTTGCTGGGTGAACGCGTGCGCGGCGTCGCGGGCCGTCTGCACGAGCGGTCCGGCCCACTCGCGGGCGGTGGTGCTCAACGTCTTCGCGGCGGCCGGGTCGGCGGTCCGCGGCAGCACCAGGGCGTCGGCGGGGCGGTCGTCGCGCAGCGGGCCGCTCGTCGTCCACACCTCGACCTGCTCCAGCCAGGCCTGCACGACCTCGGCCAGCTCCTGCATCTCCTGATTGCGCAGCGACGTCGACTCGGTCGCGCCGAGCTGGGCGTCGCGGGCCTTCTGCCGCAACGACTCCACCTCGCGGTGCTGCGCGTCCAGGGCTAGAGCCTGCTCGTGCAACGCCAGCGCCAGCGCACCCCGTTGGCGCGCAAGGGAAGCGATGTCGGAGGCCTGGTCGATCACCGACGTCAGCGCCGTCAGCACGTCCTCGGTCGCGGCGGCCGGCGGCACCCGGCGTTCGATCGGCAGCGGCCCCGCCTCGGGATCGGGCTTGGCGCGCACCGAGGCCGTGGTCACCGACGCCTCGGCGGCCGGGACCTGCGGCACGTCCGGCGCCAGGTCGGCGTCCATGCCGGCCAGCCGCAGGTTCTCGCGCAACGGCTCGCTCAACGCGTCGGCCGCCTGGAGGTCCTCGGCGAGGCGGCGCAGCAGCCGCAGCACGGCGTCGACGGCCGCGTCCTCCTGCGCGCGCTGGCGGTGGGCGGTCTCCAGGGCGGCGACGGCCGAGGAACGCTTCTCCGCCACCAGGTTCTCGCGCGTCTTGAGGTCCTGGAGATCGCGGAACGCGGGCAGCTCCTTCAGCGCCGCGATGGTCTCCTCTGCCTGCTGCTCGCCGGTCTCCATGTCGGTGAGCGCCTGCTCGGACGCCGAGCGCTCCATCCGGGTGAGGTCGAGCTCCTGGCTGAGCTTCGCCTGCTCGCGCCGCAGCTTCGTCACCGACTTCTCGGCGCCCTCCAGCCGTTCCGACGCGCTGCGCAGCCCGCCGAACGCGTAGTCCCGGTAGGTCTTGAGGAACGTGCCGAGCGCACTGTCCGCTGAGGACAGTCGCACGATGTTCTCGCGGATCGACTCCAGGTCGTCGAACGACGTCGCGAGCTGCTCGACCATCGCCTGGTCCAGCGGCGGCAGGGCGTCGGACAGGATCTGTTCGAGCTGGCCCTCCAGCACCTTCAGGCCGACGTCCGGGTTGCGCAGCGTCCGCTGGAGGTGCAGCAGGTCGCCGTACCGGGCGGCAGGCACGCCGTAGACGGCGTCGGCGATCTTCGCGCGGAACGCCGGTTCCTCGAACATGCAGTCGGCGCCGATGAGGTCGCGCAGCTGCGCCGGGCCGTGCGGGACGCGTTCCGGGCCCGCGAGCTGGAGTTCGGTGCCGACGCGCATCGGCGTGACGAACCGCCACGAGTCCGTGATGGCCTGCGAGGTCTTGGACGCCTTCACGCCGAGGCCGCACGTCAGGTACTCGTTGCCGGAGTGGTCGGCGGCCTCGCGGATCAGCTCGACCCACGCGTAGCCGATGCGGTTCGGGCCGCCGTCGTAGTCGTCGAGCATCAGGCGGCGCAGGCTGACGGTGTCGAAGCCCTTCGAGCCGAGCTGGCGCAGGTCGCCGTCGAGGCACAGCGGGAGCAGCAGCTCCAGCGTGCGGGACTTGCCGGAACCGTTGGTGCCCTGGAAGATCGCGCGGCCACCGGAGAAGTCGAACGTCTGCTCGGTGTACTGCCAGATGTTGACCACGCCGCCGCGGTGCAGCCGCCACCTGCTCATGAAACGTTCTCCTCGTCGAACAGGGACCAGCTCGGTACTTCTCGCACCACAACGGGTTCGGGTTGTTGTTCACGTTCGGGGTCGCCGTCGGGCGAGGGCAGCCAGCGGTGCGCGGCCGCGCTGATCGACCACGCGCCGTCTTCCGTCCGCACGGCCAAACCCATGCGCCGCAACAGTTCTGTCACCTCGGCGACCAGGCGGTCGAGGTCGTCGGTGAACTGCTTCGACCACGCCGCGGGGTAGTCCTCGACCAGACCGGCGCAGACCTCGCGCAGGCGTTCGACGGTGACGACGTACCGGGCGGGCGCGTCCTCGTCCTCGCCGTCGATCAGGTCAGGCAACGCCAGCAGCGTGATGCGCGCGACCGTCGAGACGCCCGGGAACGAGAGATCGGTGAGGAAGTCCTCGGGGTCTGCGGCGAGCACGCCCTCGACGCGGCACTCGGTGTGCAGGCCGAAAGCCTGCTCCAGCAACGCCGTCTCCTTGCGCTGGTTGCGCCGCAGCCACTCCGCCTGCTCGTCCGGCAGGTCCGCGTACAGCACCAGCGGCGTCTCGACGAGCCTGCGCCGCACGGCGTGCTCGACCCCGCGCGGGCCGGGGCGCGCCGCCAGTTCGACGAGGTGCGCCGGGGACGTGGCCTCGCCGACCGGGCCGGTGACGAGCTGGCCCAGCAGGTCGGTGTCGATCGTGATCAGCGCTTCCTGCGGCAGCAGGTCCTGCGCGACCGAGCCCTCGGTCTCGTGCAGCACGCCGAGCGAGACGAGGTGGCGCAGCGCGGCCGTGAGCGCCCGCCGTTCGGCGACGTCGTCCGGTGCGTCGATGCCCGCTTCCGCTGCGGCGGAACGGATGTCGGCCACGAGCCTGGACAGCAACGTCTGGCGGCCGATGCCGGTCAGCACCGCGAGCGTGAGCGCCAGGTAGGCGTAGCCGCGCGGGGACATGCTGAGCACGCCGCGGGTGTCGTCGTTGCCGGGGCCGGACTTGTAGAGGCGCGCGAACCGGCGTTCCACGACCAGGCGGTAGCCGAGCAGGCCCGCGAACAGGTCCTGGAGCACCGCGCGGTGCCGGTAGACGAGGCTGAGCAGTTCGCCGTCGGGGCCGTCGCTGCGCAGCAACGGCCGGCGCAGCAACGTGCGGGCGCAGCGCACGACGTTGGCGGCGTCGATGTCGGAGAGGTTGTCCAAGTGGTTCATTTTTGCAGTGCCACCGTCGCGTCGTGCAGGGTGAGAGTTCCGGCGGCGGAACGGATCTGCGTCGTGGCGCCGGGGACGATCTCGAGTTTGAGGCCGCGCACCGGGTCGCTCGCCGCACCGCTGTCGTTCGGCGAGTCGCGCTGGGCCATCGCGAGCGTCAGCAGCTCGCAGAAGACCTCCAGCGCGCCGTGCGTGAGCGTGGTGTTCTCCAGGTTTCCGGCGGCCTGGGTGAGCTCGGCGACGTGCCGGGCGCGGATCTCGTCGGCCTCCCGCGCCTCGGCCAGCAGCGACTGCTCGGTCATCGGGTCGTCGAGGATCCTGGACGGCCTGCCGCGCCCACCCCGGTCGCCTCGGGTTCTGACGCTCACCGTGACGTCGCAGACCGGGCCGTCGCGCCACGGCGTGCGCTCGTTGTCCGAGTCGTGCTCGGGGGCGGGGGAGAGGTGGCGGGAGCTGTAGAGACCGAACGCCGAGGCGTAGATCTCGTGCGCCTCCTCGCGGGTCGAGTTCTGGAACCAGCTCGCGAGCTTGAGCAGCTCGGCCCGGCGGCCCGGCAGCAGACCGCCGCCGGACGTCGCGCGCTTCACGCTCGCGAGCAGGCTGCCGATGGCGCGGGCGGTGGCTTCTCGCAGCGCCGTGACCTGGCTCGGCCGGCCGGGGCGGTCGACGAACCAGTCGGTCAGCTCCTGCCAGTCCTCCGGGGTGCGGCCGCGGGCGCGTTCGACGTTCTGGCCCAGGTCGGTGCCGAGGAGCCGGACGAGTTCGCTGCGCGCCTTGGTGAGTCCGGCCAGGGCCTCGGCGATCGGGGGCGTGTACTTGAGGACGTCCTCGACCACCCGCTGGATGTACTCGACCAGCAGGTTGCGGAAGCCCGCGATCTCCTCGGGAGCGAGGTGGTTCCGCGTCACGACCTGGCCGAGGTAGGCGTAGAAGTCGCGGACCGTCGCGGCGAGCTCGGCGTGCTGGAGGAACAGCGTGGTGACGCGTTCGGCCAGCAGTTCCTTGGTCTTGTCGCCCTCGTTGAGCAGCGCCACGGAGAGGCTGCCGCCCAGCTCGTTGAGGCCGCGCTCGATGGCGGGGAGGAGCTCGCGGGAGACCTCGCGGGCGCCTTCGGGGACCCGGAGCAGCTCGTCGACGTCGCGCTGGACGCGGACCGCGAGCTTGGAGACCTGGTAGCGGACGCTGCCGTGCTGGAACTCGGCGATGCTGGCAGCGACGACCTCCCGCCGGCCCTGGACGAGGTTGCCCCACTCGACCAGCTGCTTGAGGCGGTTGATGACGTTCTCGATGCGGCTTTCGCCCTGCTCGACGCGGCCCTCGCGCTCCTGTCCGGCCAGTGCTCCGGCGACCTCTCCCGCACTCAGGTCCGCGAGCAACGTGGAGGTGAACAGCCGCATGATCGCCAGGTACGTGCGCTGGTGATCGCGCGCGTCCAGGTAGGCGTACAACTTCAGCCGCTTGTGCTCCACGACCGGCCACCCTAATGCGCGCGCCGGTGTGATGCGGCGATACCGTGCCTCCTACGAGCTGGGGAGGATGCCGTGGGCGCGGGTCGCGCGTTGGGGTTGTTGCTGGGCGTGGCGGCGGACGCGGTCTTCGGAGATCCACGCCGATTTCACCCGGTAGCGGCATTCGGGTCGACCGCCGCGGCCGTGGAGAAGCGCCTCTACGGCGACTCGGAGGCCAACGGGGTCGTGCACTCCGCTGTTCTCGTGGGCGGCACCGTCGCGCTCGGCGTGGCCGTGGAACGGGTCGCGCGCCGCCACTGGCTCGCCCAGGCGCTGGCGACCGGCCTCGCGACCTGGGTGGTGCTCGGCGGCAACTCGCTCGCCACCGAGGGCACGTCGATGGGCCGCGAACTGGCCGACGGCGACCTCGACGCGGCCCGCGACCGGCTGCCGTCCCTGTGCGGTCGCGATCCTTCGAAGCTGGACACCCTCGGCCTGGCCCGCGCGACCGTCGAGTCCGTGGCCGAGAACACCTCGGACGCCGTCGTGGCGCCGTTGTTCTGGGGAGCCGTCGCCGGTGTGCCGGGGCTGCTGGGCTACCGCGCCGCCAACACGCTGGACGCGATGGTGGGCCACAAGTCGCCGCGTTACCTGCGGTTCGGCTGGGCCTCCGCGCGCCTGGACGACGTCCTGAACCTGCTGCCGTCCCGGCTGGCGGCCCTGCTGACCGTGGGCGGCGCCCCGGTCGTCGGCGGCTCGGCCTCGCAGGCGCTGGAGACCTGGCGCCGGGACGCCTCAGCCCATCCGTCGCCCAACGCGGGCCAGGTGGAGGCGGCGTTCGCCGGAGCGTTGGAGATCAGGCTCGGCGGCCGCACCGTCTACGCGCACGGCGTCGAGGAACGCCCGGTGCTCGGCCACGGCCGCAACCCGGACTCAGGTCACGTGACGCGAGCCGTGGAGCTGTCCCGCGTCGTCGGCTTCGGCGCGGGGTTCGTCAGCGCCTTCATCGCTCTCTTCCGCAAGTAGCTCGGCGATCGACTTCTTCTTCGTCCGGCCCTCGTACAGCACGCCACCGGGCCGTGCCTCGCGGATCGTGAAGTAGAGCCACCCGCCGACGGCCATCACGCCGAACGCGATCCACTGCAGCGCGTAGGAGAAGAAGGGCCCGGACTCGATGCGCGGCAACGGCAACGTGTCGAGCGCGCCGGCCTGGCCCTCGATCAGCTGGTAGTAGCCGGGCTCGATGCCGGCGCCGACCGCGTTGTTGTTGATCGAGTAGATCTGCTTGCGGCCGTCCTGCTCGAACGCGGGCTGGTCGTTCGACTCGTTGGGCCGCGCGAGCCCGATGAGCGTGACCTCGCCGGTGGGGGCGGCCTGGAAGTTCGGCGGCTTGATGCCGTTGACCGGCCGCACGTACCCGCGGTCGATCAGGATCTTGTGGCCCGTCGTGGTCTCGAACGGCGTGATGACCTCGAACGCCGCCTCGCCCTGGACGGTCCTCAGTCGTGCGAGCGCTTCCAGTTCCGGCAGGTAGCGGCCCTTGATCTCGACCTTCTGCCACTCGTCGTGCCGCGCCCCGAACTGCGCCGGGTCGCTCTTCAGCGACTTGGTGATGGCGGAGTTCTGCTGCTGCCGTTCGTCGTTGCGGCCGAACTGCCACGGCGACAGGAAGTACATGCAGGCACCCGCGAACACCCAGACGGCCAGGGTCAGCGCCAGCCAGCCCGGCTTGAGGAGGAACTTGAACCGCACGACCTCACGGTAGTTGCGTGAGCTGGACCTCGTGGCACTGGGTCAGGACGAACCTCGCAAAACGGTCTTCGCGGCCGCCTCGGCCTGCGTGCGATAGCCGCCGCCGAACAGCACGGCGTGCACGAGCAGCGGGAACAGCTGGTGCAGCGGCACACGGGCCTGCCAGCCGTCGGCCAGCGGCGCGACCTCCTGGTAGGCGCCCAGCACGTGGTCGAGGTGAGGGCAGCCGAACAGCTGGAGCATCGCCAGGTCGGTCTCGCGGTGGCCGCCGTGTGCCGCCGGGTCGATCAGCCACACCTGGCCGTCCGCGCCCCACAGGACGTTCCCGCTCCAGAGGTCGCCGTGCAGCCGTGCGGGCGGTTCGGGTGGGCCGGCCAAGGTGTCGATTCGCGCGCAGACCTCGCTCACGTCGATGCCCGCCCGCCGCGCGTACGGCTCGATGCGGTGTGACGCGAACCACGAGGGCCAGTCCGCTGCGGGTTCGTTGACCATCGGGGCCAGGCCGATGGTCGCCTCGCGCGGGCCACCGGGAGGCGGCGAGCCGAACGCGTCAGCGCCGGCTCGGTGCAGAAGCGCCAGCCGGCGCCCGAAGGTCACGGCCGCCTGAAGATCTGGCGTGCCGTGCGGGATCTCGTCCATCACGAGCACGCCACCCTCGGCGCTGTGCACGAACGGCACGGGCGGCCCACCCGGAACGCGCAACCACCGCAGCCCAGCCGCCTCGGCGGCGGTGGCTCCGGACGTCTGCCGCTTGGTCCTCAGAGCCGCTCGCGGACCCACGCGATCAACCCCGGCATCGCCGCCTCGGTCATCACCAGCACCTCGTCGAACCCGGCGGCGTCGCCGTAGAACGGGTCCGGCACGTCCACGCCGTCGGCGTCCGGATCGAACGAACGGAGCAGTCGCACGCGGTCCGGTTCGACCATCCGGCGCAACGCGCGGGCGTGACCGGAGTCCAGGGCCACCAGAAGATCGGCGTCCAGGTGAGACGGACCGACCTGAGCTGCCACGTGGTCGGTGGGATATCCGTTGTCGGCCAACGTCTTCAGCGAGCGCGGGTCGGCGGGGTCACCGACGTGCCATCCGCCCGTTCCCGCACTGGACACGTGTACGAGGTGCGACAATCCTTCCCGCGACAACCACTCTCGGAAGACGAGCGCTGCCACGGGGGACCGGCAGATGTTGCCGGTGCAGACGAAGGTGACGTGGACCTGCATGGCGCGCAGCCTATGTGCTGCCGCCGCACGGTAACGCTCAACCGTTGTCGCAAGATGTAAGGGCAAACGACATGGAGGCCGCCCATGCAGACAGGTACCGACGTGCCCCCGCAACGGGAGATCATCGGGTGCACCGACGCCCTCGGGCGTCGTCGTGCGTTCGAGGTGTACCTCAACGAGAAGGGTCGCGTCTGCTTCCGCACCCCGCCCGGTGAGTCCGCGCAGCTCGACGCGTTCCAGCTGGACGAGCTGATCAGCCACCTCACCGAGCTCCGCCGCTACATGCAGTGACGCGCCGGTCTGAGCCCGTCGCCTACTATTCCGGGCGATGACCAGCCCAGACCTGCGCCACCACGGTGACGTCGACGCCGCACCAGGCCTCGCCGACTTCGCCGTCAACGTGCGGGTGCCGCACCCGCCCGATTGGCTGCGCGAACGGCTGGCCGCGGCGCTCGACGGACTCGGGCGTTACCCCTCGCACCTGGCTGAAGTGCGCGCTCGTGAGGCCGTCGCACGCCGTCACGGGCGCTCGCCGGACGAGGTCCTGCTCCTCAACGGCGCCGCCGAGGGCTTCGCGCTGCTGCCGAAGCTCGCGCCGCGCCGTGCCGCGATCGTCCACCCCGGCTTCACCGAGCCGGAGGTGGCGTTCCGCGATGCCGGGATTCCGGTCGACCACGTGCTGCTCGACGGCGACTTCGCGTTGCCGGAGCACGTGCGGACCGACGCCGACCTGATCGTCATCGGCAACCCGACGAACCCCACCTCCGTGCTGCACGAGGCCGCTCGCCTGAGAGCGCTGCCCGGACGCCTGGTCGTGGACGAGGCGTTCATGGACGCCGTGCCCGGCGAACCCGAGTCGCTCGCGCACGACCCGGACGTGCTGGTGCTGCGCAGCCTGACCAAGACCTGGGGCCTCGCGGGCCTGCGCGCCGGCTATCTCCTCGGCGACCCCGAGACCCTCGCACGGCTCGCGCACGGTCGTCCGCACTGGCCGGTGGGCAGCCTCACGCTCGAAGCGATCACCGCGTGCTGCGAGCCGGAGGCGCTGGCCCAGTCGGCCGAGTTCGCCTCTGCGGGCCAACGGTATGCGGCTGCTGCGGTGGAGCAGCTCCAAGATCTCGTCGTCGTTGCCCCGAACGGACCGTTCCTGCTGATCAGGGCGCCACGCGGGACGCGACAGGCGTTGCGGGACAAGGGGATCGCGGTGCGTCGCTGCGACACGTTCCCCGGACTGGACGACACGTACCTGCGCGTCGCGATCCGGCCGCCGGAGGAGTTCGCGGTCTTCGTGGACGCGCTGCGGGTAGTGATGGAGGAACTGGCGTGAAGCTCGCCGACGTGATCGCGGTCCTGGAGTCCGCGTATCCGCCGAAGACCGCGGAGAAGTGGGACGCGGTGGGCCTGGTCTGCGGTGATCCTGGGGAGGACGTCACCAGGATCCTGGTCTGCGTCGACCCCACGGCGTCCACTGTGGACGAAGCGGTCGAGGTGGGCGCGCAGTTGCTCGTCGCGCACCACCCGCTGCTCCTGCGCGGCGTCAACGGTGTTCCGGCCGACGACCCCAAGGGTGCGTTGGTGCACAAGCTGATCCGGAACCGCGCCGCCCTGTACTGCGCGCACACCAACGCGGACTCGGCTTTGAACGGCGTCTCGGACGCCCTCGCGAAGGCCATCGGCCTCACGGTCACCGGCCCGCTCGACCCCGCCGAACCGTCGGCGGAGACCGGCATCGGGCGCATCGGCGAGCTGTCCGAGCCCGAGTCCTTGCGGACCTTCGCCCAGCGCGTGGCGAACGCCCTGCCCACGACCGTCCAGGGCGTGCGCGCGGCAGGCGACCCGGAACGCCTGATCAGCAGGGTCGCGGTCTGCGGCGGAGCAGGCGACAGTTTCCTGGGCGCGGTCAAGAACGCGGGCGTCGACGCCTACGTCACCGCCGACCTGAGGCACCACCCGGCGTCGGAGCACGTCGAGTCCGGCGGTCCCGCGCTGGTCGACGTCGCGCACTGGGCCAGCGAGTGGCCGTGGTGCGAGCAGGCGGCGGAGATCCTGCGGCAGGCCTTCGGCGGTAGGGTCGACGTACTCGTCTCCACTCGCCGGACCGATCCGTGGACCGTCGGTGCGACGAGCCCATCAGCAGGAGGACATGCGTGAAAGCCGACCCAGCAGTGCAGCGCAGGCTGCTCGACCTCGCCGGGGTCGACGCCGAACTGGCGCGTGTCACCCACCGTCGCCGCACGCTGCCGGAGATCGCCGAGATCGCCGAGGCCGAGCAGTTGTCGCGCGTGAAGCAGGACGCGCTGGTGGCCGTCGAGACGACGCTGGGCGACCTGGACCGCGACGTGAAGCGCCAGGAGACCGAGATCGACCAGGTCCGCGCCCGCGAGGAGCGCGACCGCAAGCTGATGCAGTCCGGCTCGGTGGGCGCCAAGCAGCTCACCGACCTCGAACACGAACTCGCCACCCTGCAGCGCCGCCAGGGCGTCCTCGAGGACGACCTGCTGGAACTGATGGAACGCCGCGAGGCCGTAGAAGCCGACGTGTCGTTCGCCCGCGTCGAGCTCGACAAGGCGGGCGAGACCCTGTCGGCCGCCACGAGCCGTCGCGACGAGGCGCTGGCCGACCTCGAAGCCGTCGAGACCCGCCGCACCGCGGACCGCGCGGTCATGGCCAAGGGCTTCCCGGACGACCTGCTCAAGGCCTACGACCGCCAGCGCGAGCAGCGCGGCATCGGCGCGGCCCTGATCCAGTCCCGCCGTTGTGGCGCGTGCCGGATCGAGCTCGACCGCAGCGCCGTGGCGAAGGTCAAGGAGGCGGCGGCCGACGAGGTCGTGCGCTGCGAGGAGTGCGGCGCGATCCTGGTCCGCACCACGGAGTCGGGCCTGTAGCTGCTGACGTTCGGGAAGGGGCCGCCCAGGCTGGGCGGCCCCTTTTCCCTGTTCGACGTCCCCAGGACGGCGTTCCAGTCCTTTGTGGACAAACTGCGGGACCGGTTCGGCGGACTGCGTCACCGCTGCGGTCCGAGTCGTTCCGCCTAAGCGAGCTCAGCGCGACGCAGCCGCAGCGCTGACACCAGGAAGAAGACGCCGCCGATCGCAGCGTACCCGGCGAGGTTGCTCAACGTCGCCCCCTCGGCCCCGGCCTGCAGGACGAACGACGTGCCGGCGAGCGTCGAGATGCCGCCGCTGAGGATCATCGGCCACTGCCCGCCGTGACTCCGCCGCACCAGCCCGACCACGAGCTGGGCCACGCCGGACACCACGGCCCAGGCGCCCCACACCCGCAGCACCGCCGGAATCCCGGACGTCACCGCGAACGCCAGCCCGGCCGTCGCAGCGAGGCTGACGGCGATGTTGGCGTAGAGCGCGAGCGACGCCCCACCCCGCGAAGTCCGGCTGTCGACCACGACCGCAGCCACGTCGAACAGCGGGTACAGCACCAGCAACGTGCCGCTGACCAGCCCGATCTCGCTCCCGGTGACGAACAGCAGCGTCGCCCACACCACCGCGAACCCGAAGCGGACGAGGTAGAGCGTGCGGAGGGCGGGGGCGAGGCCAGGCGACTCGGTAAGGGTGCTCACGACTCAGTCCTTGAGGTAGGGAGAACGTTCTTTCTGCTTGCGTTCGCAGCCTGGCAGCCCGTCCCCGACGCTGTCAAGACCGAACGTTCTCTCTGCTACCGTGGCGCAGGTGACCAGCACCATCTCCGAGGCCAGAACCCGCCTGCTGGAAACAGCCAGCCGCCTCTTCTACGCCGAGGGCCTGCACTCAGTCGGCGTGGACCGCATCCTTGCCGAGGCCAAGGTGACCAGGGCGACGATGTACCGCCACTTCGCAGGCAAGGAAGACCTCGTCCTCGCCTACCTGGCAGAGGCGGACCAGGCGACGCGCCACCACGTCGAGGCAGGCGTGGCAGCCGCCACGACCGACGCCGACGCCGTCCGTGCAGTAGCCAAGGGCATCGCCATGCACATCAACGGGCAGGGATTCCGCGGCTGCGCGTTCCTCAACGCCGTCGCGGAGTACGCAGACCCCGCACACCCCGTGCACCAGGCCGTGCTGGCGCACCGCCAATGGTTCCTCGACACGGTGACGGGGTTGCTCGCGCGCGTCGGGGACGGTCCGGCCGACCTCGACGGACGGCACTTCGTGATGCTGCGCGACGGGGCGATGGCGGCGGGGTGCCTGGCGGATCCGGGGCCGATCGGCGACACCCTGTGCGAGGCGGTCGAGGGCATCCTGCGCGCCCGCACGTCGGGGTGATCAGGGCAGTCCGCGGTAGACGTTGGTGCGGTGCCAGGTGAAGTAGGGGTGCGAGCCGGTGCGGTGCGCACCGCACGCGCGGCCGTCCAGCTGCGTCAGATGGTCGTGCAGCCGGCCGCGGAAGCCCTCCTCGAACCAGACGAGCACACGACCGGTGTCGTTCACGGCGACGTGGCCGGACTCGAACAGGCTGTCGCAGCCGAACTTGCACGCCAGCATCGCCACGTTGGCCAGGTCGTTGCGCTCGTCGTCGGTGCACAACGACCGCTTCTTGATGTGGGCCGCGACGAGGAAGTCTCCGGGGTAGTCGTGTCCGCACAGGTCGCAGGGCGCGGTGGTGCGGCCGCCGAGCAGCAACCTGCGCAGCGCGCTCTGCTCCTTGCGGATCTTGACCTGCGCGATGCCGTCGAGCTTCTCGAACTTCTGGATGCGCACCGGGAACTTCGTGTCGTGCAACGTGATGACGACCGGATCGAGGGTGCAGGTGGTGCCGGGAATGGTCAGCAGCACGGCGCCGACGAAGGACGACCGGTGCCCGAGCACCTCGACGTTCACGAGCACCGACCCCTGCCCGTACAGCTTCGCCAGGCCGCCCTCGACATCGCGGACGCCGACCCACTGACCCTCAGGTGACTTCTCGGTGGTCACCCGCACCCGTTTGGGCGTGACCTCGACGATGGTGTTCACCTTGCCCGTCGCCGTCGTGATGGGGTCTCCGATGAGCGACCGCAGCAGAGCCAACGCGTCCGGCGCCGTGCCCCGGTTCGAGGGTTTCGCCAGTTCCGCGGCCAGCCGCACGGCGTCGTCGGCGGCGTACCCGGCGATCTGCAGCCGGAGCCGGATCAGCTTGGTGGCGTTGCCGTCCGGGTTCTGGCCGATCCGGCCCTGGGCGCGGCCGAGCCTCCTGCGCAGCGCCTCCACGTCGGGCGTCTCGGCCAGCACGATCGGCGAGTCCACGATCGACCGTTGCTCTTCTGGCAGCTTCCTGGCGGTGGCGGAGTCCACGACGCCGCTCACGATCACGGCGCCGAGCTCGCGCAGCCGGCGGAGCAGCAGCTCCAGGGCCTCGTTGTACTGGTGGTTGCGGCCGTGCGGACTTCCGGCGACCTTGCCGCCCGCGCTCCTCATCACCAACGCGAGGTGGTCGCCGTCCGGCTCTACCTCGAACTCGGCGTTGAGCTCGTCACCGGCGTCGTCCGTTGCTCGCATGTCTTCATCATCTACGTCCGCGGCCACCGAGTTACGGCAAAGCAAAACCCCCACGGGGCTGATGTCTCCATCAACCTCGTGGGGCTCATCTGTGTCCGAGGGGACTTGCTCCCTAACTACGCCTCGATCTGGCCGGAGCTTGGCCGGCTGACCAGTCCCGGACCATCACTCAAGCACCAACGGCATGGACGGGGCGCAGTACGACTTGAACAGGCGGCTATCTGTGGAGACACTCTGATTCGCGAGGGCGGGACGGGTCGCGATCCCTGTCATGCCCTCCATTTCTGGGTCTGGATCCTGCACCCCGATTGCCGCATCGGCGGACGGGACGGCCTGCGCCGCACGTGCAACCGTTCGCCATGAGCGGCCGGCTAGTGCCGGAGATCCTCAACGTGCAAGGGCAGATCTCCGCGCAGTCGACTCATCTCGCAGTAGACGGCCGAGTTCGGTACGAGCCGCCAGGCCTGCGCAAGGTTGAGAACACCCATAGCCATCGCTGGTCACGACCGTCAAACCATGCCGCCGGCGTAGCTATCTTCGATGTAGAAACTCTACAAGCTGCGCCGATGCGCGGCTGCTTTGGCCCTCTGAGCTGCACCTATGCACAAAGTTGATCATCTGCGGGGTCGTCTATGATTGACCTATGAACCAAGGGCGGAGTGCGGCGGACCGGCTGCGGCTCGGAGACGAGATCGATCGCTTGGCTGAGGAAGGGGCAACGTTGGAGGAAGCCGCCTTCCGCATGGACGTTTCACCAGATGTCGCTCGAAAAGCGCGGTGGCTTGCTCGCGCGTACACGCCTGCGGAGCGTATTGCGGTCGGCGAACACGTATTGACCTCGATACGTGCGTCTCACCTTGAGGTGGTGATTAATGTGGGACGAGACCGTGCTCATTTGCTGCAGCAGTCAGCGCGTGAGGGCTTGACTGTGCGGCAGATGCGAGCAGTTGCTTCGCGGCCTACGACGGTCAGTGCTCCGAATAACGGTGTGACAAGTATTGGAATCGCAGCTCATCTGGCTAGTGTGGCAGAGATTCTTGCGCGGTACGCGAATTGGAGCTCGGTCCAGTTGGAAAAGTTGCTTGCAGGACCAAACGGGCCGGTTATTCAAGATCTTGCGATTGCGGGACGCGCACTGGCTGATCGTCTCGATGCTGGATCTGTCAATCGCAAGTAATACATCGAAGAGAGGGCTCTCCGTGTCGCTAAATCTTGTGGAGACGAGTAAATCGATCGAGCTGGGCAAGATAACTGAGTCAGGCCAAAAGGTTCGCGAGACAACCGTGGAATCGGGCGTCGAGGGTCTGCTGCAGAGTATTCTCCTCAATGGGCAAATACATGCGGTCTCGCTAATCGAGAATGCGGACGGTACGTATGAGCTAATCAACGGGCACCGTCGTTTTGCTGCGGCGCGCATGGGCGGGCTGTCGAGCTTGCGGGCAAACGTGTACGAGGTTCCCGCAGGTGAGGAGGATAGTCGAGAGCTTTTTATTCAGCAGCACCTGCACGCGGCAAATCTTACTGAATCATTGACCGAGCTAGAGCGTGCGGAGCAGTTTTCGCGAGTGATGAGCGAGTTCAACCTCGAGGTGGAGGCTCTGCCGGAAATCTTCAAGGGGGAAAGTGTTGAGTCTATTCGTGACTGTCTGAAGCTTCTAAACATCGATGAGCGCGTCCGGGATCTGGTCACAGCCAATCCAGATCGATTTAGTCCTGCTCATTTGCAGGTTCTCGCAGACTATGCCACGCCAAGCACAAAAGGTGCATGGCGGATGAAGCCGGATGAGCAGGTCGCGGCAGCAGAGATGCTTGTGCGCCAAGAAGACAAGCGGGCTGTGGCAGATCCTCGCAAGTTCGACGCGCATATCAAGAGCGTCGTGAAGGCCAGGCGAGATCACGAGAAAGAAAAGAAGGATGCGCTAAAGTCTAAGCGGCCACAGGCGGATCCTGTTAAATCACTGTTCCGAGGAATCGATGCTGCTGATATAGCGATCAAATCCTTGATTAATAGCGACATGTCAATGATCAAAGAGATTGAGGCCGTGGATAAAGGGCAGGCTCTCAAGAGTATATACGATCTCGTCGAGGCATTGAGTTCGTTCGCTGATGGCCAGGTGTCAAAGCTCCCAGTTCGCCGGGTAGTCTCGTGATTTCGAGCGTCCCTGATAGAGGCAATTACTCACCCGCTCGAGTTTCTCAAGGGAGACGCCTGCAGATCAATCCTGACGCGCTCAGAATAGTTCCTGAGGCGCATCGGAACGCATGGAGCGGCTTGGTCCATCAGCCCAGGTTGGATATTGCAGGACGTTTTAGAAAGAAGTGGACTGATCTTGAGACCCTCTATGTCATCCTAGCGGATCCAACTGCGTCGTATATCGAAGTCGGAGATAAAATCCACCGATCGCCAGGTGCAGTACGTTATCGGCGTATGGTGATGGTGTACTTGCTACGTGACGAACACGGTGCTCACGAGAGGGCGCAAGCCTATCGCGACGATCCGAAAGAAAATCACAAGCACCACGACTATTACCATGTCGATAAAGTTCTAGAGGAGTTTGGTTTCTACTCTATGTTGGTTAGCGAGCAGTTCGCGATCGCCAAGCCCCTCCGGCAGCCATCAGCTAGCTGGCGCGGAGATGGAACTAGCAGCGCGCTCGGCAGTGAACTACGTGACCTAAAGAAGTTCCTGCATGACTTTATGGAGAGCTCGCTGCAGGCGGGTGATAACGGAGGAGTGGAGTGAATAGGAAATGGGTCATGTGAAGCTCCGCAACTTCCGGCGGCCCGGTATATCCGTCACCTAGTCCGCCGGACCTTCATCGTCTGACCCGGTCGCCATATCTTTCGATCGGATTGCGGCAGGTTCAAGCAGTGGAAAGATTCAAGTTTCGTCGACGAAAACGATAGTTATGATGGAGATGGGCATGACTGTCGGCCGAGACGAGAGCTCCGAGCCGCCATTGCTGCAGCAGAGGACTGCACTTATCCTGCTGTTGGCGGTCCTGCAGGGGTGTCGGCGCCGGTGCGCTCGTGCTGCTGGCCAGGATGACTCGCCGAGCGCGCGGGATGCCAGGAAAGAATTGCGTTCAGCAAGATTTGTTGTGCTCGGTTATCAGGAACTCATCCGGAGATCGCAGAGCGTCTCGACCTGACCGTCCCAGTTCAGGGTGAGTGGATATCGGTGCGTTTGGCTGTCGTCGACAAAGTTGACGAACGCCCAAAAGTTTGGCTCGAAGATCGATGGTGGGCGGTGGCTCGTTCAGAGGAGTTGCAGATGCCCGCGCCTGTGGTCCCGCGGGGTGAGCTGCCTGCTCAGCCGCAGTAGGCGGACGTCCGTCCGAGGGCTCAACTTGTCGGGCGATCGCGGGCACAGCTCTCAGGCGGTTGCTGTGCGCATTGGCTCCTTATCAACTGCTATGTCTCAAGAAGCGACTTGCGCTTGATCCCTATTATCGGCTGGTCAGTCGGCAACCTCAGCGCTTGTCGCGCGGCGTAGCTGCCAGCACTTCGGCGAGGTACGACTGGTTCTCAGATCGCTTCACCTTGTACTGGACCGTCGCAGCAGCTGATGGTTGACTTGGCACAGTGCCGTGAGTGGCGGTCGTTGACATTGTTCTAGCTGCCGGCTGCCTCCTCGGTGAGGGGCATAGCTGTCACGGGTAGAAGCCACGAGTGCCCACCACTAGGGCCGGGCGGGCGTCTGACTCCCACGCGCTTAACTTTGCTGTTCAAGGGCCTTCATGATCTCGAACACCTGTGATGGTGGGATGCGAATGCGTGCCACGGTCTGCGCCTGGATCTGTACAAACTTGCTCCGGTCTCGTCTTGGACGGGCATCGGCGGGTGATTGTAAGAGGCGACGTTCAGGGTGAACCCGTCCTGGTCATGCCACATGCTCACGAAGTTGACGAAGACGCCTCGTGCGATCTCAGGACTCAGTGCGATCTGCGCTCGCGGCTCAATCTCGGCCATCTGGATTCCCTTGCTTCAGCGGATGCTCACAGCGCCAACTGAACGACGTAGCGCGATCCGTAGATCACATGAGTGGCGTTCGCGGTAGGCGGGCTGCGTACTGCTGGACTTTTCCTAGACGTCCTGCATGAGTGAGCAGGCGGGACGGCTAGCGGAATCCGAGAATCAGGTATCTACCTGCGCAAGCAGCTCAATCTGTGAGAGTGGGACGGGCCGGTCCGCCCCCTGCCCCACTCTCATGTTCCGAGCCCGCATGACTCCGGTGGACTGCGACAGCGGGTGGGACGGGACATGTTGGCGAAGCGCCGCTGCTGCCGACCAAGGGTAAGCGAGTAAGATCTTCATGCGGTGAGCTGTCGCGAGCTGATCAACGTTGTTGCCCAGCCGCGACCCTCGATGCCGTGCACCCTCCCCAGTCTGCGTGCAGACATCTGGACGCAGCAGCAGGCTGGTCCGCCGAAACGATCCACTGCGGTCAGCGGAAGTGATGTGGCTACCTGGACTTCGGGCGATCAACGAAGCGCGCGGCGGCAGAAGCCGAGCTGGCGGGCCTGCCGAAGCGAAAACGGGTGCCGGAGCGTCGCGGCGATCTA
Organism: Lentzea sp. NPDC058450; assembly: GCF_042721395.1. Lineage (NCBI taxonomy): Bacteria > Bacillati > Actinomycetota > Actinomycetes > Pseudonocardiales > Pseudonocardiaceae > Lentzea > Lentzea sp. NPDC058450. The sequence goes on along the minus strand of NZ_JBHXLO010000007.1, from coordinate 40,501 downwards.
CGCGATGATCGACATAGAGACTGACGCGTCGTGGCGGGCCCGATGATCTGCAAAAACTGTACGAGAGGTTTGGGCTGAAGAGCGTCGAGGACGCCGAAGGGCGGACGCTCGATGCGAGCATCCGCCCTGACGATAGGGATGAAGCTGGTGTCCGAGGGGGGACTTGAACCCCCACGCCCTTACGGGCACTAGCACCTCAAGCTAGCGCGTCTGCCATTCCGCCACCCAGACTTACGTGAACAGAATACAGGGTGCCGGAAGGGGTCTGAACGCGGGGCTACGATCGGGCCGTGAAGGTGATCGTCGAGGCCGATGGCGGGTCGCGTGGCAACCCCGGGCCTGCCGGGTACGGCGCGGTGGTACGGGACAAGCTCAGCGGCGAGACGCTGGCCGAGCGCAAGGGGTTCATCGGGGTCGCGACGAACAACGTGGCCGAGTACCAGGGCCTGATCGCGGGGCTCAGGGCCGCGGTGGAGCTCGGTGCGGAGAGCGTCGACGTCCGGATGGACTCCAAGCTCGTCGTCGAGCAGATGTCCGGGCGGTGGAAGGTCAAGCACCCCTCCATGCAGCCGCTCAACCGCGAGGCGCAGGAGGTGGCCACCCGGCTGCCGAGGGTCACCTACGAGTGGATTCCGCGCGAACGGAACAAGCAGGCCGACCGGCTCGCCAACGAGGCCATGGACGGTGAGACCAAGGCCGGCAAGGCCGAGAAGGCCGAGGGTGCGAAGCAGCCTCACTGGAGTGGGGCGGTCGGCGAACCCACGCGGATCATCCTGCTGCGTCACGGGCAGACGAGGTTGTCCGTGGACCGGCGGTACTCCGGGCGCGGGGACCACCCGCTGACCGAGGTCGGGCTGGAGCAGGCGGAGAGGGCGGCGCGCAGGCTGTCCACTGTGGACGGGATTGCCGGGATCATCTCGTCGCCGTTGCAACGGGCCCAGCAGACGGCGCGGAAGCTCGCGGACAAGATCGGGCTCGAGGTGGTGACGCACCAGGGGCTGATCGAGACGGACTTCGGGGACTGGGAGGGGCTGACGTTCGCCGAGGCCGCAGCCAAGGATCCCGAGGTGCATCGGCGGTGGTTGGGGGACACGGCGCAGAAGCCGCCCAACGGCGAGAGCTTCGACGAGGTGCACGCGCGGGTCAGGAAGGCTCGCACCGACATCATCGCGAAGTACGGCGGCACGACGTTGGTCCTGGTCAGCCACGTCACGCCGATCAAGACCATGCTCCGGCAGGCGCTGGACGTCGGGCCGCAGTTCCTCTTCCGGATGCACCTCGATCTGACCGGGGTGTCGATCGCCGAGTTCTACCCGGACGGGCACGCGTCGGTGAAGCTGGTGAACGACACCTCGCACCTGGGTTGACCTGGGGTTGAGTAGTCGATCGGCGGCTTGTCGACAACCCGGAAGCTCTCCACGATCCGGAGCATGAGAGCCCACACCCTGCGCGCAACTCTCGTGGTCCTGACACTGGTCGCCGCCGTCGTGCCCACCAGCACGGCGGCCGCGGCGCCCCGCACCGTGAGCCAGATCCTCGACGGCCTCGCCCGCGACGTCGCCACCGGCAAAGGCGCGGTCCCGAACGCCGAACGGCAGATCGCCAAAGCCAAAGGACTGCCGGACGGCAAAGGTCTCGTCACCTTCCGCCACGCCGGCGCGACCAGCGGCGAACGGCTCGTCGCCGCCGCCCCCGACGACGACAACGCCAAGACCATCAAGGCGTACGACCGCAACGGTGACGTGCACGAGCTGACGACCGCGCACGAGCCGAACCAGCCGTTGACCATCGTCGACATCGACGTCGAACGGGCCGTGCATCGCGGCATGGACGTCATCAAGCAGGCGATGCCGACCGAGCAGACTCGGCAGCTCGCCGGCTACTGGGCCACGCAGGTCACCCGGATCAGCGTCAGCGACGTGCAGGAACCCTGGTTCAAGGGCGACGCGGAGATCTTCGCGCTGGTGTCCGGGTTCGGGCCGGACGGCAAGGTCAGGGTCGACCCCGTCACGATGCCGTACCTCGACGACGAGAACACGACGTACTCCCCGAACCAGCTGCTGGTGCACTGGAACAACTACAAGTACGACCTCGCCGACGTGGTCCTGATGGAGGACGACGGCGACACGAACTACAAGGCGCTCGCCCAGGCGCTGGCCGCCGCGTTGCTGACCATCGTGGACGGTGGCGCGTACATCCCGCTGGTCAGCGCGGTGCTCGACGCCATCCCGGACAGCTGGTACACCGACGACCCGGACTACGTCGAGTCCTGGTACACCCTGTCCGAGCAGGGCGGCGGCGTCCTCAACGGGGCCTCCGGGCGAGGCTGGATGGACACGCGGCCGTACTTCGTCCGCGAGCTGTAGGAACCCCTAGCTGACCTTGCGCAGTCGCGGGGTCAGCGCAGCGCCGAACCGGTCGGCCGCCGCCTCCAGCGCGGCGGCCGACTCAGCGGACCCCACGTTCTGGTCCAGCACGAACTCCCCGCGCACCACCTGGTCCGCGCCCTTGGCCGCGAGCAACGGGTGCAGGGCGTAGTCCATCGCCACCAGGAACCCCTGGCTGCCGCCGGTCGCCAGCGGCAGCACGGCGCGGCCGCGCAGGGCCTTCTTCGGCAGCAGGTCGAGCAGCGCCTTGACCAGCCCGCTGTAGGCGGCGCGGTAGACGGGCGAAGCGACCACCACGCCGTCCGCCGACAGCACGCTGCTCACCGCCTCCGCGATCTCCGGATCACGCAGGTCCTCGGTGAGCAGCGACAACGTGGGCAGAGACCGGACGTCGAGCAACGACACGCGGTGCCCGGCGGCCCGCAGGACCTCGGCCACGTGCTCCACGACGACACCGGTCGGCGCGGCGTGGGACGGCGCGGCCGAGATGATCAGCACATCGGACATGACGGGGCACTCCCTGAGGTCGTCGTGGGGTACGAGCAACTCAGCGGAGGCAACACAGGCTTGCAGCCACGCGTCCGTAGTCGACGTGGCGACGTCGGGTCATACCGGTGAGTCAACCAACGTCCGCACCGGTGGACAACCGGTTCCAGACGCTGGGATATCCTGGTGAGCGCGGATGAGTCGGCAGGGCGGCCGCGGCAGGAAACTGTCGAGGAAAGTCCGGACTCCACAGGGCAGGGTGGTTGTTAACGGCAACCAGGGGCGACCCTCGGGACAGTGCCACAGAAAGCAGACCGCCACGGCGCAAGCCGCGGTAAGGGTGAAACGGTGGTGTAAGAGACCACCAGCGCCCCAGGTGACTGGGGCGGCTAGGTAAACCCCACCCGGAGCAAGGCCAAGAGGGCACCCGACCGCAAGGGAAGGTGCCTGCGCGAGCGTTCGAGGGCTGCCCGCCCGATGCTCGCGGGTAGGCCGCTAGAGCCTGTCGGCAACGGCAGGCCCAGATGGATGGCCGCCGACTGGGACCTCGGTTCCACGAACAGGATCCGGCTTACATGCCGGCTCATCCGCCTGTATGCATGAAGTCATGCTCTCGCATCTGGAATGCGCCCGTTGCGGCCGCGAACACGACGCCAACGCCGTCCAGAACCTCTGTCACGAGTGCGCGTCGCCGCTGCTCGCCCGGTACGACCTCACGCGCGTGAACCGTCCCACGGCCGAGAACTCGCTGTGGCGCTACAAGGACGTGCTTCCGGTCCGCAACCCCGACCCGGCGTTCAGCCTCGGCGAGGGCATGACGCCGCTCGTTTCGCTGCCCGCGATCAGCGAGCACCTCGACGCGACCGTGCTGATGAAGGACGAGTCGCTCATCCCGACCGGCTCGTTCAAGGCCCGCGGTGCCGCCGTCGGGGTCGCCAGGGCCAAGGAGCTCGGCATCGAGGGCATCAAGATGCCGACCAACGGCAACGCGGGCGCCGCCTGGGCCCTGTACGCGGCACGGGCGGGCCTGCGCAGCGTCATCGCGATGCCCGAGGACGCGCCGTTGATCACCCGCGAGGAGGTCGAGGCGAGCGGCGCGGAGCTCAGGATCGTGCCGGGCACCATCGCCGACGCGGGTAAGGCCATCGCGGACGTCGACCTCTTCGACGCCTCGACACTCCGCGAGCCGTACCGCATCGAGGGCAAGAAGACGATGGGTTACGAGATCGTCGAGCAGCTCGGCTGGCGCGTCCCCGACGTGATCATCTACCCGACCGGCGGCGGCGTCGGTCTGATCGGGATCCACAAGGCGCTCCACGAGATGCGCGAGCTCGGGTGGATCACCGGCGAGCTGCCGCGGCTCGTCGCGGTTCAGTCCACCGGGTGCGCGCCGATCGTGAAGGCGTTCGACGAGGGCAGGGCGGAGTCGACCTTCTGGGACGCCGCGTACACCGACGCGTTCGGGATCAACGTGCCGAAACCGTTGGGGGACTTCATCATCCTGCGGGCCATCAGGGAAACCAATGGCACGGCCGTCGCGGTCACGGACGAACAGATCGCTCACGACCGCGCGGAGACCGCACGGCTCGAAGGCGTGTTCCTGTGCCCCGAAGGCGCCGCGACGATCAGCGCCGTACGGGCGTTGCGCGCCAACGGATGGCTGAGCGCACGGGACGAAGTGGTCGTGCTGAACACCGGCGCGGGCATCAAATACCCAGCTGTCCGCCTCTAGTTTCGTCGCTGCCCCAAGGGTGTTACAGAATTTCGGCCGTTCGAGTGGTGCGGCCGCGACAACGGGCCACTCTCGGTATCACCGCGAAACCCGCCACATCCTCCTGTCAGACGGCCGGCCCCTGCAGCCGGCCGTCCCCAAGGGAGGGAACAGACATGCAACGCAAGCTGACGGTGGTGCTGGCCCTGTCCAGCCTCGTCACCGCGGGAGCGGCCGGGATCGCCGCCGCCGACGCCACGGAGCTGCCCGTCTACGGGGTGACCAGCTCGGGTCTGGACCAGGAGCAGGCACAGCAGCTGCAAAGAGCGTTCGGGCTCAAAGACATCCAGAGAACCGAGGCCGGTGCGGTGTCCTTCGCGGACCCGCAGCGGTACCTGTACCTGCCGACCGTCGACAAAGGACAGGGCAGGCCGGACGAGGACGGCAACGCCACCACGCAGACCGCCCTCGACACCGAGGCGATCAAGCGCATCAGGACCATCCCGGCCGAAGAGGCCGCCAAGCGCGCGCAGGAAGGCCTGAGGGCGGCGGGCGTCCTGCCCGCCAACGCCACGCCGACCGCGCAGAACACGACGTTCGAGCTCGCGGACCCCAACGGCCGCAACGCACTCACGGCCAACCTCGACACGAGCGTCTCGTACACGTTCCAGCTCGGCGGCATCCCGCTGGAGGGCGAGGGCGCGAACATCCGCGTGTCGTTCGACGCGCAGGGCGTCACGGCGGTCAGCCACGCCGCCCGCAGCTACGAGAAGGCCGGCTCGGTCAAGGTCAACGACCTCGCCTACGGCGCGAAGCTGTGCCAGAAGTACCTGGGCGCCGAGGTCAAGGCCGACGCGAGCTACGTCTACGTGGCCGCGCCGCTGGAGGAGAAGGCGGACAAGGTCGAGCCGTCGTTCCGCTGCACCGGCCGCAACGCCGACGGAGGCGCCCCGCAGGCGATCACCCTGCCCGCCGCGGTCGGTGCCGAGCTGCCGCAGCCGGGCCCGGTGCAGGACCCGCGCCCCGAGGCCGAGCCCCAGTTCAAGATCCAGGCCGTCGGCACGCAGGTGGGCAGCGAGGGCACCGGCAACTGCTCGGGCCTGCCCAACACCGTCGCGAACATCGGCACGTTCAACACCGAGGCGAGCAACCACGGCGTCACTCGCTCGTTCAGCTGGACCGACGGCAACGCCTGGGAGAGCGACTTCAAGGACCCGGCGTTCGCGGGCGGCCAGGACACCACCTGGACCGATGACGTCGACCTCACCTACTGGCAGGGCCACGGCAGCGGCACCGGCTTCTACTTCACCGGCTGCTCCAACCACAACGACACCAAGCTCGCCAACACCGAGGCGCGCTGGGGCAACAACGACGTCGAGTGGATGAGCCTCTTCACCTGCCTGATCCTGGAGGACAACACCGGCGGCCAGACCTGGGCGCAGCGCTGGGGCCAGGCGTTCCGCGGCCTGCATCAGATCAACAGCTTCACGACCGTCAGCTACAACTCCGCCAACCACGGCGGCAAGTTCGCCCACTACATGTGGCAGCCCGGCCCGATGAAGGTCCGCGACGCGTGGGCGCAGGCGAGCATCGACACCCAGCCGGCGTCGGTCCGGTGGGCCACGATGGGCGTCTACCTGCCGGCCAGCGGTGGCCTGGGCAACTTCGACGACTACTTCTGGGGCAAGGGCTCGGTCGGGCCCGACTACGCCTCGACCGGGTGGTTCTGGAGGATCTCCGGCGCCAGCTAGTGCACGCGGCGTGAAGCCCGGCGGCCACGACGGTCGCCGGGCTTCACCGCGTCGGGTAACGGCGTGGCCGCGAGTGACGAGTGCACAGGCGTGACCACTGAAGGACAACCGGACGACTCTGGTGGTCTGCTCGGTGACCGTCAGCTCCGCGGCATCTCCGCAGGCGGTTCGAAGCGCCGCTGGCCGAGCGGATCGACGGCTTCGTGGGCTGGCACGTCAACAAACGCGAGCCCGAGTACCGCTTCGCCCGGCGGCTCCTCCCGTACCAGCTGTCACTCGTCCTGATCGCGGTGGCACCGGCGGTGGTGGCGATCCCTCTGGCGCTGGCGAACGCCAACTGGGTCATGTGGGTGGTGCTCGGCGTCGACCTCGCGCTGCTCGCGAACTACGTGGGGCAGTTCCTCAGGTATCGATCTCTGAACCAGACGGCGCCCTGAGGTCTCAGCGGTTCGCGGGACGCCCGGACGGCATGCGCAGCACGGGCCGGAACGGCTCCCCGGCGTTGTAGAGCTCCTCCAACTCCGTCACGTAGGCCAGCACCGCCGGATTCACGATGTCCGCGAGCGACCGGACCCCCGCCTGGGGCTCGTAACTGGACAGGTACGTGGCCGCCGCCCGAGCCCGTTCCAGCACCTCGCGGTCGAAGTTGATCGTCCGCTGGACCCGGCGCCGGGATTGCGTGCCTTGCCCGGTAGGCTCGTCCACGCCTGGAGCACTAGGGGAGGCTGTGATTCCGTCCACACTTCCATCCGGCACGAGGTCAGGTTCGAGCATGGGCGAATCTCCTCGCAGTCGTGGCTCCGGAGCGCGCCCGAGGCTGGGTCGCAAACCGGCCGATCTGGGCGTTCACATGGGTGTACACGTGCGCGTGTTTGAGACGCACGCACTGTGGGTGACCAGGGCGTTCGCAGTCGGGTGAACCTTGCCAGCGACGGAGAGAATCTCGATCCGGGTGTTCCCCACTGACCTCTCCTCAGTGATGATGTGTCGGCCAGATTAGACGTAATTCCTCCCAGGGGGAACGGCCAGATGATCTACACCCCGCAGCAACAGCCCCACACGACGTGACGAACTCGTGTTCTACTCGTAGCGCAAGCCCCAGCGCACTCTGGAGTAAGAAATGACCGCCATGGACCTGGTGACACTCGCTCAGCAGCAGCCGCAGGTGCCGGGCACAGGCAACGTCCGGACCTGGATTCTGGACAACATCGTCCCGTTGCTCCTGCTCACGGTCGCGCTGCTCCTGCTCTGGCTGGGGGGTGGCAAGGGCGACAACGCGGGCGTCATGCGCCGCCTCGGTGGTGTGATCGTCGCGCTGGCCATCATCGGCCTGGCCGTCACGACCGACGCCGGCGCGAACATCGGTCAGTGGCTCGCCGGTTTGTTCGTCGGAGGCTGACACGTGCGGGTTCGCACCGACGACGAGGTCTACCGGGTCGACGCCGTCTGGCTCGGTCCGCCCAAAGCGACATTTCCCTGGCGCGCGCGATACGTCGCGTGGGGCGTCGGGATCGTCGTTTTCCTCGTCGTGCTCACGATCGAACGGCAGATGGGCGTCGGGTTCGGGTTCTTCTCGACCGCGTGGGCCCTCGTCGCGACGATCATCCTGACCAGGTTCATCACCCAGCGGATCAGTCATGAACGGCCCCTCACGGCCGTCATGTCGATGTGGGTCCGCGAGCTCACCGCACCTCGAGAGCGCACGGCCAGTACCGGCGGAGCGGCCAGTGCCGCCCGGATCCGGGTCACTCCGCAGCGGCCTCGTCCCAAGTTGAGCAAGAAACAACGGGCGAGACAGCAGGCCCAGCCCCGCCGGACGCCAGACAGCCGTAAGAAGGAGGTTCGCGGTGTTCGGACGCCGGCGAGACCGTGACCGTCGCTCCGCCCAGCACATCGCCCAGCACGCCGCGGCAGACCCCCGTGAGCGTGACCGCGCCGCATATTCCAAGCGTGGCCGTCGCCTGCCCGGCGAGCAGAACGTGCCGAGCTACACGCCGTCGATCAGCGCCCGCAGCATCGACGGTCACCTGCTGCGCACCGGCCAGGAGGTCTACGCCTGGTACCGGCTCGCGCCGCAGCGCTGGTCGTTCCGCAGCGACTCGCAGCGCCAGGACCTGATCGCCGCCATCGCGGGCCAGTACGCCGAGCTGCAGGGCCGCTGGATGCACCTGCGCGTCACCACGCGGCCGTACCCGATCCGCATGTGGGCCGAGGCGCACGTGCACAACGCCGTCAAGCGCCTGCCGGACACCCCCGGCACGCTGTCGTTCGACGACTACATGGTCGGCGAGCAGCAGCAGCTGATGGGCCGCTCGATGGCGGAGAAAGAGGTCTACCTGGGCGTTCAGGTGCAGACCCGCAACATGATGGACCGCGCCGTCGAACGCGCGGCCCCCGTGCTGCGCAAGGTCTTCCCGGACGCCGTGGACGCCGAGCTCGTCGCGCTGGACTCCGAGGTCGAGCACCTCGACCAGGTCATCGGGTCCGCCGGGCTCGAAGGCCGTCCCGCGACGGCCGAGGAGATGTCCTGGCTGATGCACCGGTCGTGCTCGCTGGGCCTGCCCGCGCCGCGCAACCTGCCCGCCGTGCCGGGTGCCGCGTGGGAACCGGAGGACCTGGCGTCCTTCACCGACGCCGCGGACTTCCACCAGGAGCCCTACTCGCCGACGGTGACCGTGCGCGGCCGCACCGGCTCGAACGCGGGCATCAAGCGGCACGTCGCCGTGCTCACCGTCGGGCTCATGCACGGCCTGCAGATCCCCGAGGTCGACGACCCGTGGGTGCAGCGCGCCGACCGGCTCCCGGCCAGTGTCGAGTGGTCCGCCCGCATCTACGTGCGCAAGCCCGAAGAGGTGTCGGGCGAGCTGTCGCGGCAGATGAGCAAGGTCCGCTCGCAGGTCCGCCACTACACCGACGAGCACGAGCTCGAACCGCCGCAGTCGCTCGCCCGCCAGGCGGGGCGCGTGCTGGAGATCGACGACGAGATGACGTCGGGCTTCACCGCGCTCGGCACCCGGGTGCGCTCGTGGTGGCGGCTCGCCGTCTCCGGCCCGACCGAGCGCGAGGCGCTGCGCCTGGCCCAGTCGTTGCTGGAGCTGTACAAGCCGAAGGTCGCGATCGAGCACCCCGAGGCCCAGTACGCGATCGCCCGCGAGTTCATCCCCGGCGAACCGCTCTCCAACGGTGCCTACCTGCGGCGCGGCAGCGTGCTGTGGGCGGCGAGCGCCGTCCCGACGGCCACCGCCGAGGTCGGTGACCGCCGCGGCATCCTGCTCGGCGAGACCGTCACGGCCACCCGCCGCCCGGTCGCGTGGGACCCGTGGATGGCGCAGGAGCTCCGCGACGCCTCGGGCCTGACGGCCATGGTCGCGGGCCTCGGTGCAGGTAAGTCGTTCCTCGGCGGCGGCATGGTCTACAAGACCCTGCGCGCGGGCGCCCACTGGACGTTGCTCGACCCGTCCGGCCCGCTCTCGGCGCTGTGCGAACTGCCGGAGCTGCGCCCGTACGCCCGGCCGATCAACCTGCTCAACGCCCAGCCCGGGATTCTGAACCCGTACCGGGTGGTCGCCGAGCCGATGATCGAGCACTTCCTCGACGAGGACGACCCCGAACGGGCCTGGCGCCGGGAGAAGGCCCTCGCGGCCGCCACCCGCCGCCGCCTCGTGCTGGACGTGCTCACCGGCCTGCTGCCGTTCGAGGTCGCGCGCCTGCCCCAGACGCGCATCGTGCTGCTGCGCGCCGTCCGCACGGTCGGCGGCCGCTTCGACGCGCACCCAGGTCTCGTCTTCGAGGCGCTGCGCCGGGACGCGTCCGAGCACCACGAGCACGCCGTCGTCGTCGCGGACTTCCTCGACGAGATGCGCGAGCGCATGTCGTTGCTCATCCCCGAGGAGAACGCCGACCCGTACAACGAACAGCGCGACGACCGGCTCACCGTCCTCACCATGGCGGGCCTCAACCTGCCGAAGGACGGCGTCGGCCGCGAGCACTGGACGGACGCGGAGGCGCTCGGCGTCGAGATGCTGAACCTCGCCGCCTGGCTCACCCAGCGGTCGATCTACGACCGGCCGAAGGACCTCCGCAAGGGCGTCTGGATCGACGAGGCGTTCTTCCTCTCCGAGGTCCCGACCGGTCGCGTGCTGATGAACCGCTTCGCGCGTGACTCGCGCAAGTGGAACGTCCGCGTGCTGCTCTCGTCGCAGATCCCGGCCGACTTCCTCAGGATCCAGGGCTTCGTCGCCCTGCTCGACTCGGTCTTCGTCGGCAGGCTCGACGACGACCAGGCCCAGGCCGACGCGTTGCGACTGCTCAAGGTGCCGGTCGGCGCCGGGTACGAGCAGGTCATCGCGTCGCTGGGCCGCCGCCCCGGTGGCGAGCGCACCGCGACCGAACGCGACCGCGCGCCCCGTCAGTTCATCTTCGGCGACGGCGCCGGTGGTGTGGAGCGGATCCGCATCGACTTCAGCGGACCGCACCTCGAGCACCTGCGCAACGCCCTCGACACGACGCCGGACGCCAAGCGCGGCGACTCCGGTGCCGAACTCGTGCCGGCGGAAGACCACGCGGCTCCCCAGCCGCCCGCCTACGTGCCCGACGAGATCGACGACGAACTGGCGGCGGACATGGAACTAGGGCTCACGGAAGACGAAGCTCACCTCGTGAGCCACGGTGACGGCTCGAACCGCCACCGGGACGGCGGCGCATGACGGCGCTGACGATCGTGCTCGCGATCGCCGCCTTGCTCTGGGCAAGGCGGCGGTTCGCGCTGCGCGCGTCAGCACGAGCCAAGTCGCTCACTCTGGTGTCGGCGATCCTGGCCCTTCAGGTGGTGCTGGGTGCCCCGATGGCCCACGCCCAAACCTGTGGCGAGGCACCGAACCCCGAACGTCCCGGCGCGGGCATGGTCGGCGCGCTCGACCCGCCCGTCGGCAACGGCCTGCCCGGCTCGCCGTACCTCGACTACGGCTACGCGGGCATGGTCTGGCACAACTTCAACTCGAAGTGCAACGTGCTGCCCGACGCCAACGCCACGCTCGACACGTGGGCGGGCAACGAGCTCTTCAGCATCGGCAAGAACATCGTCGGTGCCACGAACGCGTTGCACTACACCGTGATGGGCCGCGGTCTGCTGGTCCCGCTGGACGACGCCGTGAAGAACGGCGTGCAGAAGGTCTACGACAACGTCTACCTGCGCTGGTTCGGCCTGGTGGCGTTGATCCTCGCGATCCTGATGTTCCGGCAGATCTGGACCGGCGACTTCGCCACGATCTCCAAACGCGGGCTCTGGGCGTTGGCGGCCATGTGGCTGGCAACGTCCACATTGGCCCTACCTCAGTTCTACAACCTCCTCGACAACACGCTGGTCTCGAAGACATCGGAGATACAGGCGGGGTTCATCGAGGCGCCTGAAGAACAAGGCACGCTCCACGTCCTACCGACGAAACTGCACGACGCCGTCGTCTATCAAAGCTGGCTGCGCGGCGCGTTCGGCACGCCCGAGGCACCGCAGGCCGCCGAGTACGGCCCGCGCATCCTCAAGACCCAGGCGTGGACCACGGCCGAGATCGCCGAGGGCAAGGACGGCGACCAGGCCGCACTGGACGCCAAGAAGGCCGAGTGGAAGGCCCTCGAAGCCCAGCTCGGCACGGCCAAGGGCTACTTCGACGGCACCGACGGCAGCCGCACCGGCGCGGGTTTCCTCGCGTTGCTGCAGTCCATCGCGTTCTCGCTGTTCCAGCTGTTCGCGAAGGCCGCGGTGCTGCTCGCCCAGCTGCTGCTGCGCATCCTGACGCTCGCCGGGCCGCTCATCGGCCTCGTGGCGTTGCTGCACCACGACCTGCTGCGCAAGGTCGCGCGCGCGGCCGCCGTGACGGTGTTCAACGTGCTGGTGCTCGCGGTCCTCGCGGGTGTCCACGCGTTGCTGCTCCAGGCGATCTTCAACGCGACCGGGCTCTCGTTGCTCACCAGGACGTTGCTGGGACTGATGCTCACCCTGGTGTGCTTCGTGATCGGCAAACCGCTGCGGCGCATGTGGCAGATGGTCGAGATGTCCGTCGGTTCGGCGGGCAACGTCCTGCCGATGAGCGGTGGCGTCTGGTCGAAGATGATGGGCCGCAAGAAGCAGCAGGGTCCCACGCCCCAGGACGAGTTCTGGGAGTCCGTGCGGGACAACGACTCCGACGGCGAAGAGGTGCCGCAGCGCGGCCGCGGCCGGGTGCGCCCGGAGGCGTCCAGCCCGGTCATGGCGACGGCGCAGCGGCTCGACCGCGACGCCCAGCCCGGTCAGATCATCAGCGGGCCGGACGGCTCCCGCGTCCGCGCGGGCGCGTTGCCCGCCGGTTCGGGGCCGGCCGCACTGCCCGTCGCACGCTCGCGCGTGGTGGACAGCCCGACGGTCACCGACCGGCAGTGGGACCGGGTCGACGACGCGGTGCTCGTGCCGTCGCGGTCGAGCGCCTACTCCGCCCCGGTGCAGGAACCTCGCAGGGCCGAGACAGAAGTGGTGGCAGGGCGTCCGGTGCACGTGATCTACCGACCGTCGCGCGGTTTCGAAGTCAGGGACAACTGAAGGGAGGCGTAGGTGCCGATCCGTACCAACCGCGGCCGTGCCGCGGTCTACCGCAGGCTCTGGGGATGGCCGCTGCGTTCCCCGCGGCACCTGGCCGCCTCGATCATCATCTTCGTGGTGCTGATCGTCGCGCTCGGCGTGATCGTCCCGAAGGTCCTCGACCGCAAGCCCGCCGACCCGAACGCCGCCGGCCAGAACTCGACCTCGTCGCAGGGCACCCAGGTCGGCCAGCTGCCGGGCAGCAGCGGAGCCTCGCTGCCGACCAAGCTGCCGCCGCCGTCGATCTCCGCGTCCGCCGCGCCGCCGCAGGCCGACGCGCAGCTGATCGCGGAGCTGTGGGCGGAGAACTGGATCAAGCCGCCGCCGGACAACGACGTGAACAAGTGGCTCGCGCAGCTCCGTCCGTACACGACGGAGGAGTTCCTCGCGCAGATGGCGACGATCGACCCGAAGAACGTCCCCACCAAGATCACCCAGAAGGTCACGGCGAAGAAGTCCTACGTGTCGTCGGCCGACTTCGAGGTGGGCACGGACGAGGGCAAGGTCCTCATCACGCTGGTCAAGACCCCGTCCAAGGACTGGCGTGTGAACAGCTACACGAAGGCGGACTGAGCCATGCGCCTGATGTTGCTGATGGGAGCCCTCGCCACGATCGTCGTGGTCGTGGTGGCCACGTCGGGTGTCACGCAGGTCGTGAGCAACTCCACGAACCCCATCAGCGCCGACTTCCGGCGGATGAGCTGCAACGCCGCCATCGGCCCGTGGGACGCGGGCGGCGGAGACAAGGGGCGCAACGACGCGTCGCGCCTCAACGACGAACAGCGCAACATCGTCGGGCGCATCATCTCCATCGGCCAGGAGCGCAAGCTGCCGCCGCTCGCGTGGCAGATCGCGATCCAGGCGGGCATGACCGAGTCGGGCCTGCGCCCGTTGAACTACGGCGACCGCGACTCGCTCGGCATCTTCCAGATGCGTCCGTCGATGGGCTGGGGCACCCCGGCCGAGGTGATCGACCCGACGTACGCGATCAACAAGTTCTACGACGTGCTGCTGAAGGTGCCGGACTGGGAGAACAAGCGCCCCGGCGACTCGGCGCAGGCCGTCGAGCGCTCGGCGTTCCCGGACCGCTACCACAACTGGGAGGCCATGGCCGCCTTCCTGCTGAGCGAGCTCGGCCAGATCTCCGACCCGGCCGGCTGCGGCGCGGGCGCGGGGGAGTTCCTGCTGGCCTCGAACGCGGCGGGCATCGCCATCGAGTTCACCAAGCAGCAGCTGGGCGAGCCGTACCTGTGGGGCGGCAACGGCCCGGACGCGTGGGACTGCTCCGGCATCCTGGTGAAGGCGTTCGGCGCGGCGGGTGTGCAGATCCCCCGCGTGGCGAACGACCAGTACGAGAAGGGCGGCGCCCACCTTCCGGTGCGCGAGGCCCAGGCAGGCGACCTGATCTTCTGGGCGACCGACACGTCGAACCCCCGCACGGTGCACCACGTGGCCATGTACCTCGGCGGAGACGAGTACATCCACGCACCTCAAACGGGTGATGTCGTGAAGATCAGCAAGATCAACTGGGATTATTACGAGTTGATGCCGCTGGCCGTCCGGCCGGGCGTGTAGATCGCGGGGAGGCGCTGCATGTTCAACCACGACCCCATCCCGAGGCCTTCCGGACCACCCGCGTCGAGCACACCAGTGCGTGACTACACGGCGGCCGGAGCACCGGGAGTCTCGTCCGACTACGTGGTGATCCCACGGGCGCTGGCCGAGGCGATGCCGTTGCCGTGGCAACAGCACCTCGTGCACCTGCTCGCGGACTTCCACCGCACGTACGGGCACCTCAAGTGGCCGGTCTACCGCGTGGTGCCGTCCCGCTACGAGAAGCTGGCCGACCTCGACGAGGAACAGTTGGCCGAGGTGGGCGCCATCATGGAGATCGACTCCGACGGTTCCCTCGTCTACCGCGACCGCTCCGGACGTAAGATCGAGAACGCCGAAGACCGCACGGTGCTGGTCTCGTGTTTGGATCCGATCCCGTCGGAGTACGCCAACGCCAACCAGTCGACGCCGCCGCGGGGATTCCCGGCGCCTTTGGGAGGCGAACGCAGATGAGTGACACGAGCGGGTGGTACTTCTGCCTGACCCACCAGACGGTGGAGCACGGCAAGGGGTGCAAGGGCCCTGACCGCATGGGCCCGTACCCGGACGAGGCCACCGCGGCCCGAGCCCTGGAGATCGCCAGGGAACGGACCAAGGCGGCCGACGAGTCCGACAAGAAGTGGCGCGGCGACGACGAGGACTAGTACCTCGCTCCTTAGTCTGTGCGGGTGGCTACCCAGGTGATCCGCACGGGCCGTGCCGACCTGTCCTTCGACAACCTGCGCACCGAGTTCGGCCTGCCGTCCGCCTTCCCGGCGGACGTCCTGGCCGAAGCAGAGGCGGCGGTCTCCCGAACCCCGGGAGACCGCGAGGACCTGACCTCCATCCCGCTGGTGACGATCGACCCACCGGGCGCCAAGGACCTGGACCAGGCCCTCCACCTGACCCGCACCGCCGACGGCTTCACGGTCCACTACGCCATCGCCGACCTGGGCCTCTTCGTCACCCCGGGCGGTCCTCTGGACCTCGAAGTGCGTCGCCGGGGCCAGACCACCTACCTCCCGGACGGCAACGTCCCGCTGCACCCGACCGTCCTCTCCGAAGGCGCGGCCTCCCTGCTCCCCGGCGTGACCCGCCCGGCCGTCCTCTGGACCTTCGACTGCGGCCCGGACGCCATTCCCGTGAAGGTGACCGTCCGCCGAGCCCTCGTCCGCTCCACGGCCCAGTTCGACTACGCCTCCGTGCAGGCCACCTTCGACAACGGCACCCCGCACCCCTCGATCGAGGCCCTGGCCACCTTCGGCCCACTGCGCCGCGCCTACGCCCGCACCCGAGGCGCCATCGAACTCCAACTCCCAGAACAGGAGATCGAGCACAACGGCTCAGGCTGGAAACTGGTGGCCCGCCCCCGAGCCGACGTGGACGCCTGGAACGCCGAGATCTCCCTGATGACCGGCATGGCCGCGGCAGACCTGATGCTCAAGGCCAAGACGGGCATCCTCCGCACCCTCCCGGACCCGGCCCCGGACGCGGTGAAGGCCCTCCGCAAGTCAGCCGCGGCCCTCAAGGTCCCGTGGCCGTCCGACAAGTCCCCAGGAGCCTTCCTGGCAGACCTGGACCCCACCACCCCGGAAGCCCTGGCGCTCTTCACCGACGCCACCCGCCTCCTGCGAGGCGCGGGCTACTCGTCCTTCAACGGCGAGGTCCCGGACCTAACCACCCACGCAGGCGTAGCGGCCCCCTACACCCACGTGACGGCCCCACTCCGCCGCCTGGTGGACCGCTTCGCCACCGAAGTCTGCCTGGCGGTGTCCGCAGGCGACCCCCTCCCACCCTGGCTGGCCGAGGCCCTCCCAGAACTCCCGTCCCTGATGGGCTCCTCGGACTCCCTGGCCTCCAAGGTGGACCGCGCGGCGACCGACCAGGTCGAGGCGTGGGTGCTGGCGGACAAGATCGGCCAGCAGTTCGAGGCGGCAGTCCTCCGCGCGGGCGACAACGAGGCCGACATCTACGTGACCGAACCACCAGTGCTGGCCAAGTGCACGGGCAAGCACATCCCAGAAGGCGAACGAATCACCGTCCGCCTGGCGGAGGCAGACCCGGCAACCCGCAAGGTCCGCTTCGAGAAGGCCTGACCACGCGAAGCCGAAGGCGAGCCCCACAACACCGCGAAGCCGAAGGCGAGCCCGTACGAGCGCCGCACATCGGAACAGCGGTGTGGTGACGTGCCTGCACAAACCCAGCCACGCACGCGAAGAGATCGGGGCTTGACTTTGGGTGCGAGGTGCTAGCTTCTCGAGCTCGGCCGGGCGCTTTTCAGCCCGGCCTTTTCCGGCCGATGAGCGCCTCGCAAGGGCCCCGAAGTCAAGCCCCGATCTCTATCGTCGCGAAGCGGCGATGCATGGACCACGCTCGTCCGCGGTTGTCTTTGCGCCCAACGCAACCACCAACGCAAGGCGACCCGACCCCAACGCCGGAACGTGACGCCCCCAACGCAAGCCGACCCGCACCAGAACCGCAGCCCGTGTGAAGATGCAGGGGTGACTGACATCAAGGACCTCACCGTCGGTGTCCTGGGCGGCACCGGTGCCCAGGGCAAGGGCCTGGCCATCCGCTGGGCCAAGGCGGGCCTCAAGGTGATCATCGGCTCCCGCAGCGCCGACCGAGCCGAACTGGCCGCCAAGGAGATCGTCGACACCGCCGGCGGCGACGTCCGGGGCGCCGACAACTCCGACTGCGCCGCGGACTCCGACATCGTCCTGATCGCGGTCCCCTGGGACGGCCACGGCGACCTCCTGACAAGCCTGCGCGACCAGCTGGCCGGCAAGATCGTCATCGACTGCGTGAACCCGCTCGGCTTCGACAAGCAGGGCCCGTTCGCCCTTCCCGTCACCGAGGGCAGCGCCGCGCAGCAGGCCGAGCTCCTCCTGCCGGAGTCCAAGGTCACGGCCGCGTTCCACCACGTCTCCGCGGTCCTGCTCGCCGACCTGACGGTGTCCGAAGTGGACATGGACGTCCTGGTCCTCGGCGACGACCGCGAGGCCACCGACACCGTCCGCGAGCTGGCCGAGCTG
This sequence comes from Lentzea sp. NPDC058450, assembly GCF_042721395.1. Lineage (NCBI taxonomy): Bacteria > Bacillati > Actinomycetota > Actinomycetes > Pseudonocardiales > Pseudonocardiaceae > Lentzea > Lentzea sp. NPDC058450. The sequence goes on along the minus strand of NZ_JBHXLO010000007.1, from coordinate 22,931 downwards.
GTGCCGGGCTTCCGCGGCGTCTACGGCGGCCGCCTGCGCAACGCCCACCAGGTCGAGGCCTTCACCGCCAACCTGATCGCTGTCAACCGCCGGTACAAGACCCACGCCGGCCTGAAGATCACGGGAGTCTGATGCTCCCCGCCGACGACCTCGGTGAGCCGGTCCCGCTGGACCAGCCACAACGAGTGGTAAGTCTGGTGCCCTCGATCACCGAGGCCGTCGCGCACACCGTCCCCACAGCCCTCATCGGCGCCACGGACTACTGCACCCACCCACCGGATCTCGAAGCAGAACGAATCGGTGGCTCGAAGTACCCGGACGTCGACAAGGTCCTGAACCTCAACCCGGACCTGGTCATCGCCAACTCCGAGGAGAACCGCCAGGAGGACGTGGAACGCCTGCGCGCCAACGGGATCAACGTCTGGGTGACCGAGGCGCCGAAAACGGTTCCGATGGCCCTGGAGTCGTTGCGCAGACTCTTCCAACTCGCCTGGGACGTCACCCCAGCATGGCTCACCGAGGCCGAATCCCTCTGGCAGGACACGAAACCGGCGAAGCTGACCGCCCTGATCCCGGTCTGGCGCAGGCCGTGGGTCGTGGTCGGCAGGGACACGTTCGCCACCGACGTCCTGCGCAGACTGGGCATCGAGAACGTCTACGCCACGCACGAGGAGCGCTACCCGCGCCCGACCCTCGAACAACTCAACGACAAACGGCCGGACCTGGTGATCCTCCCCGACGAGCCGTACGTCTTCACGCACGAGGACGGCCCGGAGAGCTTCCCCGGCCTCCCGTACGTCCTCGTCAACGGCCGGCACCTCACCTGGTACGGGCCTTCGCTCGTAGCCGCAAAAGCTAGCCTCGCGAAGGCGTTGGACTACGGCCAGGGTTGACAACCCCAGGGGGATTCGCGAGAACGGGACCGCTGCCAGGATTCGGCCCCATGGGGAAACTAGCCGCGATCATCGCGACAGCCGCCGCCACCGTCACCCTCACCGCCGTCCCGGCCTCGGCCGAGCCGATCGTCGTCTACCAGCTGGCGGGCACCACCCGGTGCCTCGCCGACACCGGCAGCGACGTGGTCCTCAGGCCGTGCAACGAGATCGCGAACGACCAGCGCTGGATCGTCCCGATCAGCGGTGGCGTCGACTGGCCGCACAACATCGCCACCGACAAGTGTCTCGGCGCCACCGCCGCCGGCGACGTCACGGGCCAGGCCTGCACGAGCAGCGGGAACCAGCGCTGGCGCCGCATCGCCTCCGGCACGTCGTTCCAGTTCCGCAACGTCGGCACCAACAAGTGCCTCACCGCCCAGGTGACGGTCGCGACGTGCACGACCGCCACCGCCAAGTGGAACGGCCTGCGCTAGTCCCGGAACCGATCCGTCGCTTCCAGCAAGGCGGCCAGGATGCCGGGCTCGTCGTAGGCGTGCCCGGCATCCGGCACCAGCACCAGCGACGACTCCGGCCACGCCTTGTGCAGGTCCCACGCGGACACGACAGGCGTGGCCATGTCGTACCGCCCCTGCACGATCACCCCGGGAATGTCCTTCAACCGCCCGGCATCCCGGATCAACTGCCCTTCCTCCAACCACCCGCCGTTGACGAAGTAGTGGTTCTCGATCCGCGCGAACGCCAACGCGTACGAAGGCTCAGCGAACTCCGCCACGAGCGAAGGCCGGGGCAGCAACGTCACCGTCGCCCCTTCCCAGGTGCTCCAGGCCACCGCCGCGGGCCCGTGCACCGCGGGGTCCGGATCCGCGAGCAACTCCGCGTACAACGAGACGGGGTCCCCGGACAGCCCCACCAGCGGAGCCGTGAACTTCTCCCACAGATCGGGGAAGAGCTGAGCCGCCCCGCCGCGGTAGTACCAGTCCACTTCGGACGACCGCAGCGTGAAGATCCCGCGCAGCACCAGCTCCGACACCCGCGCCGGATGCGTCTCGGCGTAGGCCAGCGCCAGGGTGGACCCCCACGAACCGCCGAACACCTGCCACCGCTCGATCCCCAGCGACTCCCGCAGCAGCTCCATGTCGGACACCAGGTGCCAGGTCGTGTTCAACGACAGGTCGCCGGACGCGGACGCGTGCGGCAACGACCGCCCGCACCCGCGCTGGTCGAACAGGACGATCCGGTAGGCGGCCGGGTCGAACAGCCGCCGGTGGGACGGCGAACAGCCACCACCGGGCCCGCCGTGCAGGAAGACCACGGGCTTGCCGGACGGGTTGCCGCACTCCTCCCAGTACACGAGGTTGCCGTCGCCGGTGTCCAGGTGGCCTGACGCGTGAGGCTCGATCTCCGGGTACATGGGCCTATGGTCGACCACATGGCGCAGTTCTCGAAGGAGACCTCCACCACGGGGGCGTTCGTCAGGCAGCCCAACCGCTTCACCGCCCGCCCGGAGCCGGAACCGGGCCGCTACCGGCTGGTCGTCAGCCTCGCCTGCCCGTGGGCGCACCGCGCGGTCATCGTCCGCAAGCTCCTGAACCTCGAAGACGACATCTCGCTCGCCGTCGTCGACCCGATCCGCGACGAGAAGGGCTGGCGGTTCGAAGAAACCGACCCGGTCCTGCACATCGACTACCTCAAACAGGCCTACGACAACGCCGACCCGGGCTACGAGGGCCGCGTCACCGTCCCGGCGCTGATCGACACGACGACAAAACAGGTCGTCTCCAACGACTACCCGCAGCTCACCCTGGACTTCAGCCTGAAGTGGCGCCCGGAGAGCACCCTCTACCCGGAACACCTGCGCGACGAGATCGACGCCTGGATCGAGCCGATCTTCCACAACGTCAACAACGGCGTCTACAAGGCGGGTTTCGCCACCTCACAAGAGGCCTACGAAGAGGCGTACACGAACCTCTTCCGAGAACTCGACCGCATCGAGGCCCACCTGGCCACCCGCACCCACCTGGTGAACGACCAGCTCACCGAGGCCGACATCAGGCTCTGGACCACGCTGGTCAGGTTCGACGCGGTCTACCACGGCCACTTCAAGTGCAACCGGAACAAGCTCACCGAGATGCCGAACCTCTGGCAGTACGCGAAACGCCTCTACGCGAGCTTCGGCGACACGGTGAACTGGGACCACATCAAGCGCCACTACTACGTGACGCACCACAACATCAACCCGACCGGAATCGTGCCGGCGGGTCCAGACCCGGAGGTCTGGACCCGCTGAAACCCAGAACTCAGTGGAAGGTGTGCTCGGGCCCGGGGAACTGGTGCCCGCGCACCTCGTTGGCGAACTCGGCGGCCGCGCCCAGCATGACGTTGCCGATGTCCGCGTAGCGCTTCACGAACCGGGGCGCCTTGCCGCGGTTCAGGCCCATCATGTCCTGCCACACCAGCACCTGGGCGTCGGTGTCCGGACCGGCGCCGATGCCCACGGTCGGGATGACGAGGTCGTGCGTGATCTGCTTCGCGACCTCGGCGGTCACCATCTCCAGCACGACCGCGAACGCGCCCGCCTCCTGCACGGCGATGGCGTCCTGCACCACGACGTCGTGGTTGTCGTGCCGGCCCTGCACGCGGTACCCGCCGAGCTGGTGCTCGGACTGCGGGGTGAAGCCGATGTGCGCCATGACCGGGATGCCGGCGGCGGTGATCGCGCGGATGTGCGGCGCGAAGTAGGCGCCACCCTCCAGCTTGACCGCGTGCGCCTGGCCTTCCTTCATGAACCGGACCGCCGTCGCCACGGCCTGCTCGACCGACACCTGGTAGGAGCCGAACGGCAGGTCAGCGACCACGAGAGAGCGCTTGACCGAACGCGTCACGGCGCGCACGAGCGGTACGAGCTCGTCGACCGTGACGGGCAGCGAGGAGTCGTGGCCGTAGACGGTGTTCGAGGCGGAGTCGCCGACCAGCAGGACGGGGATGCCGGCCTCGTCGAAGATCGAGGCGGTGAAGGTGTCGTACGAGGTGAGCATGGGCCACGCCTCGCCGCGTTCCTTCATCTCCCGGAGGTGGTGCACGCGGACCCTCTTGGCCGGGGGCTTCTGGCCCGCTCCGGAGCCGTAGGGCGCGGAAACTTCGGCATTGGTCATCGTCGACCGTTCCTTTCCTCGAGGCCCACGTCCGTGGGTCCCCGGGCGCTTGGTGCACGGTTGCCGAACACCAGAGTGGCACCGTTGGCGAGAAACGGAACACGGATGCGGCTACCGTCACACGGCCGGCGGCGCGAATCACCGGACCGGGGTCGACTGCACCGATCCCGAACGCGGCCTCACGCCTCGGGCAGCCCCCGCAGCACCTCCCGGACCGCCATCACCACGGCGTCCGGCCGGTCCATCTGGATCATGTGACGGCTGCCGGGCACGGGCACGTTGCGTCCCCACGGCACGAGGCCCGCCAACGACCGGTGCTCCGGCCACACCTTCCGTCCGGCCGTGAGCACCAGCCACGGCACACGGGGCAACGGTCGTCGCGCACGCAACCGTTCGAGCGTCGCCACCTGGCCGGGGTACGACGCGAGCTCCCACAGCGCCGCCCGCCCCACACCGGGCCGCCGGTAGACGAGTTCGACCAGGTCAGAGGGGGCGGGGTCGGTCATGCCGAGCGTCGACGCCGCCGTCAGCCAGTTGCGGAACCAGTGCCCGTACCGCTGGGTGATCCGCGCGCCGAGCCACCGGCTGCCGAGGGCCCGCACGCCCTGCGCGACGACCGCCGACACGTCGAACGGGGCTCCCGCGCCCGGCGTCTCGGCGTCCGGGTCGAGCAGGACCACCCCGTCGACGCGGTGCGGCCGCAGCCGGGCGTAGGCCTCGACGTGCATGGACGCCATCGAGTGGCCGACCAGGATCGCCCGCGGCACTCCGCGCAGCACCGCGTCGAGGACCGCCACCTCGCGGGCCAGCGACGGCCCGCGCCGCGCCGGACCGCTCAGGCCGAGGCCGGGCCGGTCGAACACGATCACCCGAGCGTGTGGCGCGAGCAGGCGCACCGTCCGGTCCCAGTCGAACCACGCCCCGCCCAGGCCTGAGCTGAGCACCACGACCGGCCCGTCGACACGCCCGGAGGTCGCGACATGCACCCGCCCGGCAGAAGACGGAATCATGGCGGTCATCGGCAGACCTCGGGAGTTGAAGTGGCACCGGCTTGGAAGTGGAAGACCGCGGGCGCGATAGCGACGATCGTGCAGCTGGCCGGGGTGTTGTCGCTGCTCAGAGTGATCCTGCCGGAGGACAGCTGGTTCACCGACGTCGCGGACGGCATCGGGTACTTCTTCGGCCTGCCGATCGACGGCAACCTGTTCATCGCCATGGTGTTCTTCGTGCTCGGCGCCGCCCTGCGCAGGCACAAGCGAGCAGCGCTGTGGACGCTGCTGCTGTTCCAGGTCATGGGCCTGCTGCTGGTCGGCTTCATCATGGTCATCTTGGCCCTGGCACCTGAAGAAATCCTGGACGAGGGCGAGAAGCCGCACTGGGTGTTCCTCGGCATCGGCGTCGCGACCTCGCTGGTGCTCGTCACGCTGTTGTTCGTGGTCCGCGAGGCGTTCCCCGCCCGGCTGGCCCGCGGCGCGTGGCGGCAAGCGCTTGCGTCGTTCGTGCTGGGCATGATCGCGCTGGTCCTGCTCGGCTGGGGCCTCACCGAGGTCTTCCCCGGCAAGCTGGTCGCGCAGACCGACAAGCTCGCGTGGGCCGCGAACCAGGCCACGGGTGAGGTCGTCCGGCTGGGACGGCTGGACATCCCCGAGGGCCCGCAGTGGCTGAGCGTCGTGCTGGGCCTGCTCGGCGCGCTGGTCGCGGTCAGGGCGATGTACCTGTTCTTCCGCGGGGTCCGCAGCCAGAGCATGATCTCCGGCGACCAGGAGCTCGACGTCCGGCGCCTGCTCGCGGCCGACGGCGAGCCCGACTCGCTCGGCTACTTCGCGACCCGGCGCGACAAGAGCGTGGTGTTCGCGGCGTCCGGCCGGGCCGCGCTGACGTACCGGGTGATCGGTGGCGTCACGCTCGCCTCCGCAGACCCGATCGGCGACGAGGAGCACTGGCCGGAGGCCGTGCGGGCGTGGCTCGCCGAGGCCCGCACCTACGGGTGGATGCCTGGGGTCCTGGGCGCGTCCGAACGCGGCGCGCAGGCCTACTCCGACGCCGGGCTGAAGGCGTTGGAGATCGGTGACGAGGCGATCCTCGACGTCCGCCGGTTCGTGCTGGCGGGTCCGGAGCGCAAGGGGCTGCGGCAGGCGGTGTCGCGCGTCGAACGCGCCGGGTACACCACGCGGGTCCGTCGCCACAGCGAGATCGCGCCGGACGAGATGGCGTCCATCCTGGACCTGGCCGAGGCCTGGCGCGGGGCGGAGACCGAGCGCGGGTTCTCGATGGCGCTGGGACGCCTGGGGGATCCGAGCGACGGCCGATGCGTGATGGTCGAGGCCTACGACGCGTCAGGTGCGTTGCGCGGACTGCTGTCGTTCGTGCCGTGGGGTCGTCGTGGGGTGTCGCTGGACCTGATGCGTCGCGACCGTGCGGCGGAGAACGGCCTCAACGAGTACATGGTCGCCCAGCTCGCCGCGGCCGCCGGACACCTTGGCGTGCAACGGATCTCGTTGAACTTCGCGATGTTCCGCGCGGTGTTCGAAGAGGGCGAGAAGATCGGCGCCGGGCCGGTGCTGCGGGCGTGGCGCCGGGTGTTGTCGCTGGCGTCGCGGTTCTTCCAGCTGGAGTCGCTGTACCGGTCGAACGCCAAGTACCTGCCGGAGTGGGAGCCGCGTTTCCTCTGTTACCAACGTTCCCGGTCGTTGCCCCGCGTCAGCATCGCGGCGGGCGTGGCCGAGGGGTTCGTGCCGTCGCTGCGGTCGTTGCGCAAGCGGGCGTTGCAGAAGACCGACGTCAGCGACGAGTTCGCGGCGCGCGTGGCGGAGATCGACGACATCCGCGTCGAACCGAAGGCGGTGCGCCGGCCGGAGCAGGTCCGCGTGCGGATCGCGAAGGTCGAACGGCTCGTTGCTCAGGGCGTTGACCCTTACCCGGTGGGCTTCGCCCGCTCAGACCTTCTCGCGGGAGCCCGTGAACGGTTCGGCGAGCAGGTCTCGGTCACCGGGCGCGTGGTGGCGTTGCGGGAGATGGGCAGGCTCTGCTTCGCGCGGCTGCGGGACTTCAGCGGTGAGATCCAGCTGATGCTGTCCGTCGACTCGCTGGGTGACGCGCTGGCGTCGTGGAAGTCGGACGTCGACCTGGGCGACCACGTCGGCGTGACCGGTCAGGTGATCAAGTCCGACCACGGCGAGATCTCGGTGCGGGTGGAGTCGTGGTCGATGACCGCGAAGTGCCTGCATCCGTTGCCGGACAAGCGGAAGGGCTTCACGGACCCGGAGGCCCGCGTCCGGCAGCGCTACCTCGACCTGGTGGTGAACGCCGACTCCGCGCACCTGCTGAAACTGCGCAGCGACGTCATCCGCAGCGTGCGCGAGTTCCTGCACGCGCAGGAGTACCTCGAAGTCGAGACGCCGATGCTTCAAGCCGTGCACGGTGGCGCGAACGCACGGCCGTTCGTCACCCACATCAACGCCTACGACATGCGCATGTACCTGCGGATCGCGCCGGAGCTGTACCTGAAACGGCTGTGCGTAGCGGGCGTGGACCGGGTGTTCGAGCTGAACCGCAACTTCCGCAACGAGGGCGCGGACGCCACGCACAACCCCGAGTTCACGATGCTGGAGGCCTACCAGTCCTACGCGGACTACCGGGTCATGCTGGACCTGGTGCGCACGCTGATCCAGCACGCGGCGCGCGCGGCGTTCGGGACCGAGGTGGCGATGCGGCCCGAGGGTGCCTACGACATCTCGGGGGAGTGGCCGGTGATTCCGGTCTACACGGCGGTTTCCGACGCGTTGGGCGTGCCCGTCACGCCCTCGACCTCGGTCTCCGAGCTGCGTTCGTTGCTCAGCGCTCGGGGCGTCGAGATCAACGAGGACTGGGACCACGGCCAGCTCGTGCAGGAGGCCTACGACTCGTTCGTCGAGGCCTCCACCGTCGGGCCGACGTTCTACACCGACTTCCCGACGTCGGTGTCCCCGCTGACCCGTCAGCACCGCGTCGACCCGCGGCTCGCCGAACGCTGGGACCTGGTGGCGTTCGGCGCGGAGATCGGCACGGCCTACTCGGAGCTGACCGACCCGCTGGAGCAGCGCCGGCGGCTGGAGGCGCAGTCGCTGAAGGCCGCGTCCGGCGACGTCGAGGCGATGGAGCTCGACGAGGACTTCCTGCGCGCCCTGGAGCACGGCATGCCTCCGACGGGCGGGCTCGGCCTGGGCGTCGACCGCCTGCTGATGATGCTGACCGGCACGTCGATCCGGCAGACCGTGCTCTTCCCGTTCGTGAGGCCCCAGTGATGCGGGCTCAGTGATCCAGGTAGGCGAGGACGGCTTGGACGCGCCGGTCGCCTGAGCCGTCCTCGGAGTTGAGGCCGAGCTTCAGGAACACGTTGCCGATGTGCTTGTGCACGGCTCCCGCGCTGAGGACGAGCTTCTCGCCGATGGCGGCGTTCGACAGCCCCTGCGCCATCAGCCCGAGCACCTCCCGTTCGCGCGGAGACAACACACTCAGCGCGTCATCGGCCCTGCGCCGCACCAGGAGTTGCGACACGACCTCGGGGTCGAGCGCCGTGCCCCCGTTGGCGACGCGGTGCAGCGAGTCGAGGAAGTCCGCGACCTTGCCGACCCGTTCCTTGAGCAGATACCCGACACCACCGCTGGTGCCGGCCAGCAGCTCGTGCGCGTAGCTCTGCTCGACCCACGCGGACAGCACCAGCACGGCCAGCTTCGGGTGCCGTCGCCGCGCCTCCACGGCAGCTTTCAGACCTTCGTCCGTGAACGTCGGCGGCATCCGCACGTCGACCACGGCGATGTCCGGCTCGTGCTCGGCCACGGCCTTCAGCAGGTCGTCCGGGTTGTCGGTGGCCGCCACGACGTCCAGACCTTCGTTGCGCAACAACAACGTCAGCCCCTCACGGAGCAGCGCGTCGTCTTCAGCGATCACGATCCGCACGACGTCACCTCCCCGCCGGCAGCTGCACGGTCAGCACCGTGGGCCCACCCTCGGGACTGCTCAACTCGGCACTGCCGTCCAACGCCGCCACCCTGCCCCGAATCCCGTCCAACCCCGTCCCCCGCTTCTCGTCCGCGCCACCCTTGCCGTCGTCGTGAACGATGACGGTGAGCCGCTCCCCGATGATGCTGAGGCTGACCCACGCCCGCTGCGCGCCACTGTGCTTGGCCACGTTCGTCAACGCCTCCGCCACCGCGAAGTACGCCGCGGCCTCCACCGCCGCCGGCAACCGCCCGAGCTGCTCGGCCGTCAACACGCACGGCACCGGACACCGCGCGGCCAACGCCTCGATCGCCCCGTCCAGCCCCAGATCATCCAGCACGGGCGGATGGATGCTGCGCACGACGTTCCTGAGTTCTTCGAGGGCGTCGCCGGCCGCGTCCTGAGCGCGGAGGAGTGCTTGCGCCGCGTTGTCCGGGTTCTGCTTGAGCGTCCGCTCCGCGATCCCGAGCATCATGACCACTCCGACCAGCTTGTTCTGCGTCCCGTCGTGCAGGTTCCGCTCGATGCGCCGCAACTCGGCCCCGTGCGCCTGCAACGCCGCAGCCCTAGTAGCCACAACCTCAGCCAGCCGCTTCTCCAGCGAAGCCTTCGGCGGAGCCAACATCTTCGCCGCCATCCGCGCGTCCCACGCCGCCAGCCGCGGCAGCCGCAGGGTGATCAGCGCCAGCACGATCATGATCGGCAAGCTCAACAACGCCATCGGCCACGAGTCGACGAAGATGCCGAACGAGTTCTCGAACCCACCGGGGACGGTCCACCAGAACAGCAACACGAACGGCTGCTGCACGAGTGCCCCCGGCACCCCGATCGCGATCGAGCCCAGCAACGTCCCGACCAGTGCGTGCGTGATCAGCCAGACCCCGTCCCGCCTGCTGTGCGGATCGGCGAGCACGCCTTGGGCGCGGTGCAGCCACGGCCCGTCTAGCGGGGGCGGCGACTGGACCCCTACGCCGGCGAACTTCGCGAGCCGTTGGCGGTCGAAGTCCACGATACGACGGATGTACGGCGCGGTGATGGGCAGCAACGGCAGGACGACGACGGACAGCAGCAGCACCCCGATGGCGAGCCACGACGCGATGGCCGTCAGCAGCCCCGTCGCGAGGTAGACGAGTGCCGCCCAGATCCGTTTCATGGGGAGAAACGTATCCGGGGTCTGCATGACCGCGCGGTGGAGCAGGCTCTACTCATGTGGTCGGGCTGCATTGACGACTGCGGTTGGGTGCGCCGCTGAGATCCGCCCGGACTGTCAGCCCTCGCGCCACCCGTTCGTGATCGGCAGCCGCCGGTCCCGTCCGAAGGCCTTGTTCGAGATCTTCGTGCCCGGCGGGTACTGCCGCCGCTTGTACTCGGCCTTGTCGACCATCCGCAGCACCCGGTCCACCAGCTCCGGCGCGTGCCCGGCCTCCAGCAACGCGTCGTACCCCTTGTCGTCGTGGACGTAGTCGTCCAGCAACGCGTCGAGCACCTCGTAGTCCGGCAGGGAGTCCGTGTCGACCTGACCGGGCCGCAGCTCGGCCGACGGCGGCTTGACGATCGAGTTCTCCGGGATCGGCGGGGTCTCGCCGCGCTTCTCGGCCTCGGCGTTGCGCCACCGGGCGAGGTCCCAGACCAGCGTCTTCAGCACGTCCTTGATCGGCGCGTAGCCGCCCACCGCGTCGCCGTAGATCGTCGAGTAGCCGACCGCGAGCTCGGACTTGTTGCCGGTCGCCAGAACCAAGTGGCCGTCCTGGTTGGACAACGCCATCAGCAGCATGCCGCGGCACCGGGCCTGGATGTTCTCCTCGGCCAACCCGGACAGCTTCAGCTGCGAGACGTAGACGGAGACCATCTCGCCGATCGGCTCGGTGGTGAAGTGCAGGCCGGTGCGGTCGGCCATGTCGGAGGCATCCGAACGGGAGTGCTCGGAGGAGTAGGAGGACGGCATCGAGACGCCGTAGACCGCGTCGGCGCCGAGTGCGTCCACGGCCAGAGAGGCGACCACGGCCGAGTCGATGCCACCGGACAGACCGAGCACCACGGAGCGGAAGCCGTTCTTGTGCACGTAGTCGCGCAGGCCCGTCACGAGCGCGTGCCACACCTCTGCCTCGTCGGACAGCGGTTCGAAGACGCGCGGCGCGGGCAACGGCTCGTAAGCAGCAGCTGCATCGGACAGGAACACGCGGCGCACGTAGAAGTCGCCGATCTGGCCCTGCTCGTAGTCGCGGTCGCCGGGGACGTCGAAGTCGGCGAACATCAGGTGCTCGACGAACTGGGGCGCGCGGCCGATCAGGCCGCCCTGCGCCGAGACGACCAGCGAGTCGCCGTCGAAGACGAGCTCGTCCTGGCCGCCGACCAGGTTGCAGTAGGCGAGGGGCGCGTGGGCCTCGGCGGCGCGGCGGGCCACCAGCGGCAGGCGCAGGTCGTCCTTGTTGCGCTCGTACGGGGAGGCGTTCGGCGAGACCACGATGTCGACGCCCGCGTCACCCAGCGCGGTGATCGGGCCGCCGTCCTGCCACAGGTCCTCGCAGATCACCATGCCGACCTCGACGCCGTTGACGCGCACGACGTCGAGGGACGAGCCGGGCTTGAAGTAACGCCGTTCGTCGAACACGCCGTAGTTCGGCAGGTGGTGCTTGCACTGGCGCGCGACGACACGGCCGCCGTGCAGCACGGCGGCGGCGTTGCGCGGGCCCACCGAGTCGTGTTCGAGGTAGCCGACGACCGCCGCCACGGAACCCAGGCCCGCGTCGTCCAGCGTCCGCGCGAGTTCCTCGAGCTTCTCGGCCGACGCGCGGGCGAACGACGTGCGGATCGCGAGGTCCTCGACCGGGTAGCCGGTCAGCACCATCTCGGGGAACACGACGAGGTGCGCGCCGCCTTCACGGGCCTTGCGCGTCCAGTCCACGACCAGCGAAGCGTTGCCCGAAAGATCGCCGACAGTGGCGTTGACCTGGGCGAGCGCGATCCGAAGCTGCGGCATGCCCTCATCATCTCCCATACCATCGGGCTGTGGTCCGTCTCTTGAGCGTGTTGCTCGTCATTCCGCTGCTCGCGTCCTGCACGACGATCATCGAAGGGACGTCCAAGCCCGGCGTGAGCTTCGAGAAGTCCGGTCCGGCGGGCACGGTGCCGGCCGGTTTGGAGGAGTTCTACGGCCAGAAGCTGGGCTGGGAGAACTGCGCTCCTTATGCCACAACCGGCTCCAGCAGGGACGCGTACGGCAGCAAGCGTGACGTCGAGTGCACACGCCTGAGGGTTCCCCTCGACTACACCAAGCCGACCGGCGACACGATCACGATCGGCGTGCTCCGGTACAAGGCCACCGGGCAGAAGATCGGCTCGCTGCTCACCAACCCCGGCGGGCCCGGCGCGTCCGGCATGGCGTCGGCCGCGGGCATGATCACCGAGTACCGCAAGACCGAGCTCGCGGCCAAGTTCGATCTCATCGGGTTCGACCCGAGGGGCATCGGCGCGAGCGAGCCGGCGGTCCAGTGCCTCACCGGACCGGAGCGCGACGCGGAGCGTTTGGACCTCGACACGGACACGAGTCCGGCCGGAATCGCCCAAACGGAGCAAGAGAACAAGGCATATGCCGAGAAGTGTGCCGCCGGGACAAAATTCGGGGCATCAATGCTCGCCAACTTGGGCACGCGGGACGTAGTTAAGGACATGGATGTCCTCCGCTCTGCTCTCGGCGACGCGAAGCTGAGCTACGTCGGGTACTCGTACGGCACCCGCATAGGAACCGAATACGCCGAGACCTTCCCCCAGAACGTGCGCGCGCTCATCCTCGACGGAGCCGTGGACCCGACCCAGGACCAGCTCGCGTCGCTGGTCGCCCAGGCCGCAGGCTTCCAGAAGGCCTTCGACGAGTTCGTGAAGTGGTGCCGTGAGAAGAAGGACTGCCCGCTGGGAGGCGACGCGAACGCGAGCTTCCGGCAGCTCACGACGCCGCTGATCCAGAAGCCCGTCGACGTCGGTGACCGCAAGCTGTCCTACAACGACGCCATCACCGCGGCGATCCAGGCGATGTACTCCGAGCAGCTCTGGCCGATCCTGCTCAGCGGCCTGATCGAGCTGAAGAACGGCAAGGGCACGACCCTGCTGCGCCTCGCCGACGCGTACTTCGATCGCGACGACCAGGGCCAGTACTCGACCATCACCGACGCGTTCAACGCCGTGCACTGCGTTGACGACCAACGGCTGACGGACAAGAACGCGCTGCTGGAGACGCAGAAGAAGTACAAGGAGGCGGCGCCGTTCCTCGACGACGGCAACCCGCCCGGCGCCGCACTCGACTCGTGCGCGTTCTGGCCCGCCCCCGTGACCGCGCGCACCGGCCCGCCCAAGGCCGACGGCATCCCGCCGCTGCTCGTCATCTCCACCACGGGCGACCCGGCCACCCCTTACGAGGCCGGCGTGAACCTGGCCAAATCGCTCAACTCGCGGCTGCTCACGTTCGAGGGCGTGCAGCACACGGTCTTCCTGCAGGGCGACCGCTGCGTGGACTCCGCGGGCGTGAAGTACCTGATCGACCAGACGTTGCCCGCTGACGGAACCCGGTGCGCCTAATGACGAAGAGGCGATCCCGAGTCACCGCGGCGTTGTTCGCCTTGATCATCGTGCTCACCACGTCCACGTCCTTCGCGCGCATCGACGGCAACGCCGTCGCCGGCCGCAAGGGCATCGAACGCTTCTACGCGCAGACGTTGTCCTGGGGTGCGTGCCAGCCCTACGCGACCGATGCGAAGAGCAAGGGCCTGTACGAGCGCGAGGGCATCCAATGCTCGCGGTTGCAGGTCCCGCTCGACTACGAGAAGCCGGACGCGGGCACGATCACGGTCGGGCTGCTGCGCCGTCCCGCCACCGAGAAGGACCGGCGCGTCGGTTCTCTCGTGCTGAACCCCGGGGGACCCGGCGGTTCCGGCATGTCGCACGTCGCGAACATGCAGCCGAACAACCCCGTCGGCAAGCGGTTCGACGTCGTGGGCTTCGACCCGCGCGGCGTGGGGGCGAGCCAGCCCCGCGTCCAGTGCCTGACCGACGCCGAACGCGACGCGCAACGGCTGCGGCCCAAGGGCGAGAGCGCGAACCAGACCGAGCAGGAGAACAAGTTCTTCGTCGACCGGTGCGCCGAACGCAGCGGCATCGACCTGCTGCGCAACGTCGGCACGCGCGACGTCGTGCGGGACGTCGACGTGCTGCGCGCCGCGCTGGGGGAGAAGAAGCTGAGCTACCTCGGCTACTCCTACGGCACGCGCATCGGCACGTTGTACGCCGAGATGTTCCCCCGCAACGTGCGCGCGATGGTGCTCGACGGCGCGGTGGAGGTCAACGCAGACAAGGTGGCCGCGTCCGCCCGTCAGGCGCAGGGCTTCGAGGACTCGTTCCAGCGCTTCGCGGGCTGGTGCGCCCAGCGCGACTGTCCCATCGGGAGGGACACGAGCACGGCGGAGTCCAAGTTCCGCCAGCTGATCGAGCCGCTCAAGAAGACCCCGATGCAGGTCGGCGACCGCAGGCTGTCCCACTCGGACGCGAACACCGCCATCATCCAGGCGATGTACACGGACCGGTTGTGGGAGACGGCGCTCAAGGGTCTGCAGGAGCTGAAGCAGAACAAGGGCACCACGTTGCTCCAGCTCGCCGACCAGTACCTCGGCCGCGCCCAGGACGGCAGCTACAGCCGCATCCAGGACGCGTTCGTGGCCATCCGGTGCGTGGACGAACCGCCGATCAAGGACCGCGCCACCCTGGAGTCCAACCGTCGGAGGCTGTTGGAACTCCTCGGGAACGACACGATCCCCACCGACGAGACGGCTCTCGGCCCGTGCGCGTTCTGGCCCGCCCCGCACACGTCCGAACCGCACCCGCCGAGCGTGCAGGGCCTGCCCCAGGTGCTGGTCGTCTCGACGACCGGCGACCCGGCGACGCCCTACCAGTCCGGCGTGGACCTCTCCAAGGCGTTGGGCGCGCGTTTGCTGACGTACAACGGGAACCAGCACACGGCGTTCCTCGCGGGCATCAACTGCGTGGACACCGTGGGCACGAACTACTTGGCGGACCTGAGGCTGCCGGAAACGGACGCCGTCTGCTGAGAACGCCCCGGCAGGAAGATCGAGCCCAGCGCTCCGACCGCGCAGATCACCGCCGTGATCAGGAAGATCTCGTGGTACTCGGTGAGCAACGCGTCGGTGAGCCCGCGCTGGTACTCGGCCATCTGCCGTTCGAACTCGGCCTTCTCCACGCCGAACGGCAGCGGTGTGTTCAGGTCTGCCGTGAGCTCGCGGAAGCGGTGCAGTCCCCACGCGGACAACGCCGCCACACCGACGAGCATGCCCGTCATGCGCGCGACGACGACGAACGCCGACGCCACGCCGTGACGCACTGACGGGACGACACGCAGCACAGCACCACTCAACGGCGCGATGACCAGGCCCAGCCCGAAGCCGGCGATGGCCAGGTCACGCGTGAGAACGAGCCCGCTGACGTCGGCGGGCCACTGCGCGATGAACACGTACGACACGGACGCCATCGCGAGCCCGCCGAACGACACCCAGCGGTCGCCGATCCGCGAGGCCAGGACCCCGCCGAGCACCGCGCCGACCGGCAACGCGATCAGGAACCGCGTCAGCAGCGTCGCCGACGAGGCCGAATCGCGCCGCAGCACGGTCTGCGCGAACAACTCCACGTCGACCAGCGTCACCATCAACGCCGCGCCGGCCGCCAGCGACACCCCGAGCACCGCCCAGAACGGCCGCCATTGCACGCCGTCGGGATCGATGAGACGCACGGACGCACGGCGTTCCCACAAGAAGAAGGCACCCAGCACGACGAAAGCCGCCACCAACGTCGGCCAGCCCCACGACGGCAGCACGGACTCGGCGGGCGTCGGGTTGTAGAGCGCCACCACCAGCAACGACAACGCCGCGGCCAGCAGCACCCCGCCGACGACGTCGATGCGCACCTCGCGCCGTGTGTTCGGCACGGTCCGTTGCACGATCACCATCGCGATGACCGCCAACGGGATGTTGATCCAGAAGATCCACCGCCAGCTCTGCGGCTCCCAGCCCTCGAACAACGGCATCGCGTTGAACAGCGACGCGACCCCGATGCCGTAGAGCGTGCCGAGCACCGACCCGAGCTCCTGAGCAGCGCCGACCGTGCCGAGAGCCGACGACCGCCGGTGCTCCTCCCACAGGTCGGCGACCAGCGCCATCGTCACGGGCAGCAGCGCGCCACCGGCGAGGCCCTGCACCACACGCCCGAGAACGAGCAACGGCACGTCAGCGGCCAACGCCGTGATGACCGAGCCCACGAGAAACCCGAGCAACGAGATCTGGAGCACGAACCGCCGCCCCAGCCGGTCCGACAGCTGACCGAGCAACGGCATGCCCGCGACGTACCCGAGCAGGTAGCCGGTGACGATCGGCGTCGCCTGCTCCAGCTCGTTCACCGCGATGCCCAGGTCACGCACCATGTCCGTGAGGACCCCGACGACGACGTACGCGTCGAGGGCCCCCAACAGCACAGCCGCGCCGGACGCGGCCAGAGCGACTCGTCTCATCTACGCGGGCGCCGTCACCGTGACGGGCTTGTCGAAGTCGGTGAGGCCGATGTCGACCTTCTGACCACCGGGGAGCTCGAACAACGCGCTCTTGAGCTTGTTGTCCTTGTCGATCGAGAACGTCGACTTCACGTCCGCGGAGATGCCCGGCACCAGCCCGGCCGCCACGTCCTTCGGCACCGTCGCCTCGACCACCGACACGTCACCGGACGACTTGGTCTTGGCGTCCTTCGCGCTGCTGAGGACCTTCGCGACGCCCTTCTCGGGGTTCAGGATCGCCGACGGGTCGTACACCTGGCCTGCGAACGCCGCCGGCAGCTTCGTGAAGCCGCCCGTCGGGCCCTTGAAGTGCAGGTTCCCGCCGGTCAGCACGTACTCGATGGACAGCAGGCTGCCCCCGAAGGTGACCTTCGCGGTGCCCTTGGAGTCACCGGCCGACGTGAGGTCGCCGTCCGCCTCCTTGACCGGCACGTCCGGCAGCTCGCCGTCGACCTTGATCGTGAAGTGGACGCTCTTCACCGAACTCATGGACTCGGCCGACTTGGAGAGCAAGGTCGCACCATCGGGGAGATCTCCACCTGACGTGCAGCTCGTGAGCAGGGCGAGTGCGCAAACCAACAACCAACGGGCGGACATGCGTTGATCGTAGAGTCCCCACTGCCCTTAAGCTGCGCTCTATGGACCGCCAGCAGGAGTTCGTGCTCCGCACGCTCGAGGAACGCGACATCCGGTTCGTCCGGCTCTGGTTCACGGACGTCCTGGGCTTCTTGAAGTCCGTGGCGGTCGCACCGGCCGAGCTCGAGGGCGCCTTCAGCGAGGGCATCGGGTTCGACGGCTCCGCGATCGAGGGCTTCGCCCGCGTCTACGAGTCGGACATGGTCGCGAAGCCGGACCCCGGCACGTTCCAGGTGCTGCCGTGGCAGACGCCGGAGGGCACGAACTACTCCGCGCGCATGTTCTGCGACATCACCATGCCGGACGGCTCCCCGTCGTGGGCCGACCCGCGGCACGTGCTGCGCCGCACGCTCTCGAAGGCGAGCGAGGCGGGCTTCACCTGCTACGTCCACCCCGAGATCGAGTTCTTCCTGCTCAAGGGCCTGCCGGGCGACGGCAGCGAGCCCGAGCCGGCGGACAACGGCGGGTTCTTCGACCAGACCTCGCACGAGACGGCCACGCACTTCCGCCGCCACGCCATCGAGGCGCTGGAGGCCATGGGCATCTCCGTCGAGTTCAGCCACCACGAGGGCGCGCCCGGCCAGCAGGAGATCGACCTGCGCTACGCCGACGCGCTGACCATGGCGGACAACGTCATGACGTTCCGCTACGTGGTGAAGGAGGTCGCGATCACGCAGGCCGTGCGCGCCTCGTTCATGCCCAAGCCGTTCTCGGACCAGCCCGGTTCGGGCATGCACACGCACTTCTCGTTGTTCGAGGGCGACCGCAACGCCTTCTACGACGAAGAGGACCCGTACCAGCTCTCCGACGTCGGCAAGCAGTTCGTCGCGGGCATTCTCAAGCACGCGCGCGAGATCTCCGGCGTCACGAACCAGTGGGTCAACTCGTACAAGCGGCTCATCGTCGGCGGTGAAGCGCCCACGGCCGTGTGCTGGGGTCACGCGAACCGTTCGGCATTGGTCCGTGTGCCCATGTACTCGCCGGGGAAGTCGTCGTCCCGCCGCGTCGAGGTCCGTTCGCTCGACTCCGCGTGCAACCCATACCTCGCCTACTCGGTGATCCTGGCCGCCGGCCTGCGTGGCATTGAGAAGGGCTACGAGCTGCCGCCGCCCGCCGAGGACGACGTGTGGTCGCTGACCGACCGCGAACGCCGTGCGGCCGGGTACGCGAACCTGCCGCAGAACCTGGGTGAGGCGCTCGCCGAGATGGAGAACTCGGAGCTGCTCCCCGAGGCGCTCGGCGAGCACGTCTACGACTTCTTCCTGCGCAACAAGAGGACGGAGTGGGACGCGTACCGTCGAAGCGTCACCCCGTACGAATTGCGCACACTTCTTCCCATGCTGTGAGGCAGCTACGTGCTCTCCGTGACTGACGTTCCCGAGTTCCAGCCGACGATCTGCGCGTGCACCGTCGCCACGGCGGCGGAGCTCCCGGCGGTCAAGGTCCTGTCCAGCTCGTTCCTCGCGGAGCACCCCGAGGGCCGGTTCGTCGCGCTGATCGTCGACGCGCAGCCGGAGCACTCGGGACCGGGGCTGATGACACCGCTCGACATCGGTGTCGACGAGCTCGAGCTGCACGTGCTGGCGACGTCCCTCGACGCCTCCGGGCTGAAGGCCGCGATGATGCCGCGGCTGCTGGAGGCGTTGCTGTCGCAGGGCATGCCCGTGCTCTACCTGGACCCGTGGGTGCAGGTGTTCGGGTCGGTGACCAAGCTCGTGCTGGAGGCGTTGCGCACCGCACCGGTCGTGCTGCTGCCGCGCACGTTGCGGCCGTTGGCGTCCGACGGCCTGCAGCCGGGTCCCGCCGACCTGCACGACCTCGGCGCGTTCGACCCCGGGTTCATCGCGGTGGGCAAGGGGGCCGAGCCCTACCTGACCTCTTTGGACATGCCCGCGATCGTGCCGCATCACGTCGTGCGGGACGCACGGATCGGGTTGTCCGTGTGGAACGTCGCCGACCGGCCGTTGCACCGCACCGAGTCCGGGGCGTTGGCCGTTGTGGGCCAGGACCTGTTGACCGTGCACTTCCGCGGGTTCGACCCGCAACGGCCGTGGCTGCTGTCGGCCGACTTCGCGGAACGGCCGCGCGTGCTGCTGTCGGAGCACCCCGAGGTCGCCGAGCTCTGCCAGTCCTATCGCGCTGAGCTGGTGCGCCACGGCTGGACCGTCGCGCCCGTGCCCTACCGGTTCGACGCGTTGATCGACGGGACGCAGATCCCGTCCGAGCTGCGCGCCGACTACCGCGCCTCCGCCGCGCCACCGCCGCCGGCGTTCGGTGAGGACGGTGGTGGCGGGTTCCTCATCTGGGCGTGCGAGCCGACCGAGACCGGTGGCACGCGGTGGGCCGATGCCGTGTGGCGTGCCGACGCGGCGTTGCAGAAGCAGTTCCCCGCGCCTTACGGAGCCGACGCGGACGCGTGGCGTGAGTGGTGCACGACCGTGGGCGTCGGGTCCGGCCGTCTGCCGGCACCCGCCGTGCCGCAGCCCCGTTCGGAAGGGCCCGCGCTGCTCGACCAGCTCGGTGTGTCCGTGGTGGGGTCCGGGCCGTTGGTCGATCTGATGCTCGCCGCCGCGCGCGCGTCCGGACTGCCCGTGTCGACCGAAGCCGGTTATCCCGTCGTGGTGCGGGCATCTTCTTCTGACGACGTGCCTTCTGGACGGTTCGTCGTGGACGTCGCACTGGACGCCACGGCTGCGGACGACCGCACGGGCGTGAACGAACTTTGGCTTTCATCAGACGTGTCGCGTGCCGCTGCCGAACGCGTCGGTGGGCCCGTGGTGCGTGTGGTGCCTGTGCCCGTGCACGACGTCGGTGCTCGTGAACACTCTGCCGGTGAGGTGGTGGTGTTCGCCGCGATGGCGGACCACTCTCTCGACCGGCCCGGCAACGTGCTGGGCGCCGTGTCGGCGTTCTTGACCGCGTTCCCCGATCGCACCGACGTCGAGCTGCGGATCGCCGTGTCGGGGGCGTTCGACCACCCGGAGGCCGCCGAGCGGTTGCGCCTCGCCACCGCCTCTGACCAGCGGATCTCGTTGGTCGAGGACCTCGACGTGGCCGAGGTCGCCGACGCCGTCGTGTCGTTGCACCGCGGTGGGGCCGACGACCGGATCGCGTTGCGTCTGGCCGAACTGGCCGTGCGTGGTGTGCCGGTGGTGGCGTCCGGCCACGGCGCCGTTGCCGAGCTGTTCGGCAAGACGGCTGTTCTCGTGCCGTGTCACCAGGGAGCCGAACCGGACGTTCAGGCTGCCGCGAAGTTGTTGCGCTCGTTGGCGGATGACCTGCCCACGGCCGTTGCGCTGGGTGCGGCCGCACGGGACCACGTGCTGTCCGTGCGTTCCGTTGCGCGCGTTGCCGAGATTCTTCGCGAACGCGTCGAGCACTCGTACCGCGGATGGCGTGCGCGTCGGCCGAAGCCCAAGGCCGAGGTCGACCCGATGCTCGCGTTGCAGTCGGCCAAGCACGCGTTACTCCGGCAGCCGACCGTGGACGGTCCCAGCCGGACGCCGATGGCACCCGCGCTGCGCAAGGTCGTGCTGCGAGCGCTGGACCACTACGACAACCACATGCGCCAGGTGCTGCACACCCTGATCGACGGGGTCGAGCGCACGGTGTCCGAGCTGGTCAACCGGCAGGACGCGCTGAGGGCGGGCGTCGGCACCGGTGAGCTGGAGCTCCTGCGCGCCGAGGTCGAGCAGGTCGCCGAACGGCAGGCGCACTTCGGTGACCAGCTGGTCGGCATCGACGACGGCGTCGTGCGCGTGCGCGCGGACATGGCCGGGCAGGGGCGCCGGCAGCGGGACCTGGAGGACGCGGTCGTCGCCGAGGCGGCCAAGCGCGCGAAGTCGGACGAGGTGCTGGCCGAGCGGATCGACAAGCTGACCGTGGCGCTGGACCGGACGCTGGACCGCATCGACGGGCTGGAGTCCAAGGTCGTCGAGGTGTTCCGCGAGCGGGACTCCCGGCTGGACGCCGCACTGCGCACCGCTCACCAGGCACAACAGACCGCGGACGCGTTGCGGCGCGTGGTGGTCCGTCAGCACGAGGCCTCCGGGGACGCGCCTGCCGTGCGGTCGTCGCTGGTGTTGTGCGACGCGGGCATGATGCGGCTGCCCTCCGACGACGCGTTCATGCTCCCGCTGTTGTCGTCCAACGGTGTGTGGGAGCCGGACCTCGCCGAACTGCTCGACTCCGTGCTGGAGCCGGACGGGATCTTCCTCGACGTCGGCGCGTACGTCGGCTACCACTCGATTCGCGTGTTGTCGCGGCTCGGGCTGATGGGCGCCGTCGTCGCCGTGGAACCGGACGCGTCCGCGGCCGCGCTTTTGAGGCACAACGTCTCGGCGAACCTTCCTGCTGCTGTTGCCTCTCGGCTGACCGTGGTCGAGGGAGCTGCGTGGGAGAGCGCGGGCGAGCTCGCGGCCTCACCGACGTTGACCGGTGGTGTGTCCGTGTCGCCGTTGCCGGATGACGCGGGCGAAGACATCGCACGGGTGAAGTCGCTGCGCTTGGACAAGGCACTCGAAGACATCGCACTTGTGCAGGGCATGAAGCTTTCCGTCGTGCGGGTCGACACGCCTGGACGCGGGCATCGCGCTCTCGCGGGACTCGTCCGGTTGTTGCGTCGCGACAGGCCGCACGTGTTCCTCGAGTTCTCCGCGACCGCGACCGCGGATCTCGGTGACGATCCGGTGACGGTGCTCAAGGAGTTCGGCGTCTGGGGTTACGACCTGGTCCCGGTGGCGACCCGGCAACCCGCCCCGGCGGACCAGATCGTGCGGGCGATGGAGGGACTTCGTTCCATCACCTTGTGGCTCCGTCCACGTCCGGTCGGCGCCAAGCCGGCTGCTCCGACGCCGTCCGTGCCGATCAAGCAGCCCGCTGACCAGGCGATTTGACTTTGATCCACGCCGTGAGTAACTTTCTCCAAGTCGCAAGCGAGACCCCGGAACGAGCGGTTGACACCGCAGATCGGGCCGGGTAAAGTCTCACGGCGTCAAACCCCCAGAAGTAAATAAGCGGCCTAACGTGCTGTCCGGGATCTGAAAATGACCCCGATTTGACACCGGGAAAGCCACTCAGATAACTTCTGAACCAAGCAAAAAACTGAATGCGAAGCGAGTTTGCGCCGCACCGAAGAAGCCGAAACGGCCGATTTGACAAAGCGAAAACGAACGAGCTAAGCTTTCAACACAAGCCCCGAGAGAAAGCCTCCGGAAACGGAGACTGGAACCGGTGAGCGCGTGTTCTTTGAGAACTCAACAGCGTGCCGAAACACAGCCAGTAATATATGAATTACCTCCTCGTCGAGGTAGTTCCTTTGAGAGTAATACCAGATTGCCAGACATATTCCGTCTGGAGCGATCAAACACAATCCTTATTGGAGAGTTTGATCCTGGCTCAGGACGAACGCTGGCGGCGTGCTTAACACATGCAAGTCGAGCGGTAAGGCCCTTCGGGGTACACGAGCGGCGAACGGGTGAGTAACACGTGGGTAACCTGCCCTGTACTCTGGGATAAGCCTTGGAAACGAGGTCTAATACCGGATACGACCTGGAATCGCATGATTCTGGGTGGAAAGTTCCGGCGGTATGGGATGGACCCGCGGCCTATCAGCTTGTTGGTGGGGTAATGGCCTACCAAGGCGACGACGGGTAGCCGGCCTGA